>JBCBBB010000040.1:0-22797 GCA_038532095.1 Pseudomonadota bacterium | reverse complement strand
TACGTTGAACTTGCCTGCCAAAGGCCCGTCATCGACGACGACTATCAACCGGTCATCACGGACACCGAATGGCAAAGGCCCGAAAGCCGCACACTGATGACCTATCCCGAATGGCACATCGTTCATGCCTATGACGACTTCGCCAAAGTGATCTCCACGAGTGACCCGCACGCGTTCGGCTACATTCGATCCATCGTCGATTTCTGGACAACGCTTTGCCCATTGGCTGAACGATCGGCCGAGATGGGTGGTTTCAATGCAACCAGCAAGATGACGATCTATACGATTGGTGTCAGCTTTTCGGCTGAGCTCTTGGCCAAGGCGGCCTATGAAGAAACGATCGGCCGCGTGGCGACCCTCCTGCGCGGGGTGGAGCGCGCAAATCTCGATGATGTCTATGCCACTCAGGCTGCGGACTACGCCCTCTACCTGCATCAGACACCGTGGTACTACCGTGACTTCCGAGCTGACCGAGCGGCGCTGCACGCGGCCGACGGGGATGCGCTCCGGGACCAAGAGCGTCGCATTGCCATTGGTCTGGAGTATGGCGCGAAAGCGATCTATGGCGACATGCTGGAGGCTGCGGTCGCCGCCACGGGCGAAGATACAAACAGAATGCGCGTTGCTGTTTCGGGTTTGCCTGACGATGTTCTGGCCGCTTTTGAAGGCGTGGCCGTCATCCAGAGCCTTGAGGCCTACACACTCATTGAAACAGAGCGCTTTCGCCTGTTCACGCGTTTGGCGGAACAGATCGCGGCCGCCGGGGGAGATTTCGTCGAAATCGCCGGAAATGATGATATCATGTTCACAGCGCTTTCCGATCAACCGACGCATCCGGAGGCGATCTTTTCCTTCGCCCGCCAGGGGTATGAAGACCATCGTCACTTGATCGTCGTGCCCGTTGTTTCATTGGCGGATCGACTGCGCAACTTGGGGGAATTGCGCTTGGAACATATACATGACTATTAACCGTCTCCTTCTGGCGATCCCTTTGATCTTCGTTGGATGGATTGCGGTGATGGCCTTTGTTATGCGGTTTTCAGATGCCGCGCCCGCTGCCGTGGTTCCTTGGCCGACCACAGCATTTCTGAAAAACCTGCCGGCCAATGCGGCCATCGTTGATATCAACGGCATTGCCGTGACCTTTGCCAACCGTCCTGATCTTGCAGGTGAACTTTACGCATCCGGGGCCTGGCTTGTCTTGCCAGCAGGGCTGACAGGGTGCCTGCCGCTCAGCCAGGACCAGAGGGAGGTATTGGCCCGCCGACCATAGTCGAACGCGTTCGTTCGCTCACAAAGGGAATGCCCCTTGGTTCTTGGTGATTCGTGCGCATATAAGGCCCGGAACAGATTGTCTGGGGATCATTATGCTTGAGCTCAACCCGAACGGTGGGGACGCCACACCATCCGATCTTATCAAGGACAGCACGGAAGCCACCTTCATGGTGGATGTCATCGAGGAAAGCCAAAAAGTCCCGGTGATCGTCGATTTCTGGGCGCCTTGGTGTGGTCCGTGCCGACAGCTGACACCCGCCATCGAAGGCGCTGTGAAAGAAGCACGGGGTGCGGTGAAGCTGGTGAAGGTCAATGTGGATGAGAATCAGGCCATCGCCGCGCAACTTCGCATCCAATCCATCCCGACGGTCTATGCATTCTGGCAGGGCCAGCCGGTCGATGGTTTTCAAGGCGCGCTGCCGGGTTCGGAAATCAAAGCCTTTATCGACCGCGTGATCGAAGCGTCGGGCGGCGAAGCCGGGGGCGGCTTGGCAGACGCGGTTGAAAGCGCGGAGGCGATGCTCGCCGAAGGTGCTGCGGCCGATGCAGCTCAGGTTTTTGCGGCTATCCTGCAAGAGGATGCGCAGAACGCAGCCGCCTATGGCGGTTTGGTGCGGAGCTATCTTGCACTGGATGATGTCGATCAAGCGGAAGCCATCCTGAATGGGGTTCCTGCCGAAATCGCTGACGCAGCTGAGATCGAAGCGGCACGCGCGCAACTCGCGCTGGCGAAGCAAGCCGCGGATGCGGGACCGGTTGCTGACCTGCGGGCCAAGGTCGAGGCCGATCCGGAAGACCGTCAGGCCTTGTTTGATCTGGCCAACGCACAGCATGCGGCAGGCGATGTGGAAGGCGCGGTTGACAGTTTGCTCACGCTTTTCCGTCTTGATTCAGAATGGAACGAGGGCGCGGCCAAGGCCCAACTCTTCACGATCTTCGAGGCTTTGAAGCCAAACGATCCGGTTGCCCTGAACGGACGGCGCAAACTCAGCTCGATGATCTTTGCCTGACGGGGAGGGTGGACTAAGTGCCCCCTATGATTTCGCGATCTGATCTTCCTGACACCATTGCGGTTTTTCCGCTGCCCGGCGCGCTGTTGCTGCCGCGGTCGCATCTGCCGCTTCACATCTTCGAGCCGCGCTATCTGGCAATGATCGAGGATACGTTGAAAACGCCGACGCGCCTGATCGGTATGATCCAGCCCCGTGACGGGCAAATGAGTGGCGACCCGAAGCTCCACACCATCGGATGTGCCGGACGCCTGACCGCGTTTTCCGAAACGCAAGATGGCCGACACATGGTCACGCTAACTGGAATTTCCCGGTTCCGAGTGCAAGGCGAAGTTGATGGGTTCACGCCATATCGGCGCTGCAAGGTGTCCTGGGACGGGTTCGATCAGGATTTCGGTCCAAGCGAGAAAGACCCGGGCCTGAACCGTGACACGTTTTTTCCGGCTTTGCGGTCCTATTTTGAGGCGGAAGAACTCCGGACCGACTGGGATTCGCTCGAAGACGCGGAAGATGAGTTGCTGATAAATTCGCTGTCGATCCTTTGCCCGTTTGAACCTGAAGACAAACAAGCCCTTCTCGAAGCGCCGTCTTTGCAGACCCGGCGCGAAACACTTGTGACCCTGATCCAGTTCAGTCTCCGGGGCGGAGTGTCCGGTGACGATCCTCTCCAATGAGTGACCAACCGCAGTTTGACCGGCGCATGCTTGAAGCGCTCGTCTGCCCTGCCACGCGGGCACAGTTGACCTATGATGCAGACCGTCAGGAACTGGTGTCAAAAGCGGCGCATTTGGCCTATCCCATCCGCGATGGCATCCCCATCATGCTGGTGGATGAGGCACGCAAACTCGACTGAGCAAACGCCTAAAGAGCCTGGCCTTTTGCAAGCCGCGGAAGATCGCCTGTTAGACCGGCAGCCTCCCGGATCAGTCCGCGGCGTAGCCCCGGCACTGCGTTTGTGGCAGCCAGACCAATGTCGCGCACCGTTCGGAGAAGGCCATTGTCGTTTGAGAACAGACGGTTGAAGCCATCGGTGGCGATGGCGAGGGCGGCGGTGTCAAAGCGCCGCCACTGCTGATACCGGCTCAGAACGTCTAACCGCCCGATATCCTCGCCGCGGCGTTTTGCATCTGTCAAAACCTCTGCCAGCGCGGCCACATCTTTCAGTCCGGCATTGAGGCCCTGACCAGCAATAGGATGGACGACATGCGCCGCATCGCCGACCAAGGCGAGCCGATCATCGACGAAACGGGCGGCGATAGAAAGCGCAAGCGGATAGGTGAACCGGTCTCCGGCCAATGCGATATCGCCAAGAAACGACCCAAATCTCGGCCGCAATTCCTCAAGGTACTCCGCGTCGGACATGGCCTGGATCGCTGCCGCACGCGCGGCGTTCTCACTCCAAACGATTGAGGCGCGATTGTCGGTGAGTGGCAGAATGGCAAGCGGGCCGGGTGGCATGAAAAACTGGTGCGCGATCCCGTGATGCGGCTTCTCATGCTGGACTGCGCAGACAAGGGCCGTTTGCTTGTACGCCCACCCGGTCCGTTTGATGCCCGCGCGGGTGGCGATGGCACTGCGTTTGCCGTCACAGGCAACAAGCAAACGCGCGTTCAGGGTCTTGCCGGATGAAAGGGTCACTTCTGTGCCATGCGCGTCAGCATGTTCACCGACAACGCTGTCCTTGTCGATTTGAACGACACCCGCGTCGGAAGCGGCTTTCAGAAGGGCAGGGCGCAGCTTCCGATCTTCGACCATGTAACCCATTGGGCCTTCTTCAATCTCTGCGTGATCGAACGCCAGCATAAGCGGGGACGGCGCTTCACCGGCCCGTCCATCGGTCACCTTGATCCCCAAGATGGGGGAGGGGTCGGCGATGTGCTCCCAGACGCCAAGCGCGGACAAAACGCGCTGAGACGCGATCGCAAGGGCATAACTGCGCCCATCGAACTTCGCATTGGCGCGCACCTTTTGCGGCATCGGGTCGATCAGCGTCACCGTGAAGCCGCCAGCCCGCGCTGCCAGGGCCATCGACAGCCCGTTCAGGCCGCCGCCCGCAATCACGATATCGGTGTCGTAGTCCATACCGGCGAATATGTGGGTCATCGCGCCATTGTCCATGCGCTGTCCTGACGCTACCGTCCAACGTCATGGAAGACTGGCTCACACGAACGGCTGCCTATCTTGGACGTGAGATCGAAGCAGGCAACATCGACCCGAGAGATCTGGCAGACACGTATCTGTCTGCCATCGACGCACATCCGGTCGCAGATCGGATTTACGCACGATTAACGCCGGAACGCGCGCGCGCCGAAGCGGATGCCGCAGCCGACCGGGCCAAGCGGGGCCTGCGTCGGTCTGTTTTGGATGGCGTGCCGATCTCATGGAAAGACCTCTATGACACAGCGGGCGTGGCCACCGAAAGCGGGTCCGCGCTGTTGGCCGGGCGTGTGCCAAGCAAGGACGCGCGCGTTCTGACCCATGCCACTGAAGCCGGGCTCGTGTGCCTCGGCAAAACACACCAGACAGAACTCGCGTTCTCCGGCCTGGGCTTGAACCCGGTTACCGCTTCGCCGCCCTGCGTGAATGATGCTGACGCCGTCTCCGGAGGCTCTTCGTCCGGTGCGGGCACGTCTGTTGCGTTTGGGTTGGCCGCAGCCGGAATTGGGTCGGATACCGGGGGGTCTGTGCGCATTCCTTCGGTTTGGAACGACCTTGTTGGTTTGAAGACCAAGCATGGCCGTTTGCCCCTCGAAGGCGTTGTCCCGCTCTGCGCCCGATTTGACACGGTAGGTCCGCTCTGCCGCTCAGTCGAAGATGCGGCGCTGTTGCTGTCGGTGCTGGAAAACGGCAAGGCCGCCGACCTGACCGGTGCCACTCTGCACGGTGTGCGTCTTGCCGTCCTGACGACTCAAGCCTTCAACGGGATCGAAGATACACCCAAAGCCGCCTTTGAAGACGCCGTCAAACGGCTCGAAACGGCAGGCGCTGTCGTTAAGACCGTAGATGTCCCCGCGGTGGAAGACGCCGCGGCGCTGGGCCCAACACTCTTCCCGGCAGAAGCCTATGCCCAGTGGCGGGACCGGATCGAGGTGGATGGCGAGAAAATGTATGGCCCTGTCCGTACCCGTTTTCTGCAAGGCAAGACGATCTACGCGGCGGACTTCATATCTGCTTGGCGTGAACTGGATTGCTTCCGGTTGGTCTATCGAGAAGCCGTTGCGGGCTACGACGCCGTGATCCTGCCTTCCTGCCCGATCATGCCTCCCAAGATGGACGCGCTATTGGCCGACGATGTGTTCTTCACCGAGCGCAACCTGATGGCTTTGCAGAACACGCGGATCGGTAATCTGCTTGGATTGGCAGCCATCACCGTGCCAACCGGCGTGCCATCTTGCGGCATTATGCTTCAGGGCGACAGTGAAGAGCACCTGTTGCGCCTAGCCTCTGCGATGGAGAACGCGCTTTAGAGCGCGGTCCAAAAGCCACAAATCCTAAGGTCCGGGCGCTTTCGCAATGGACCGAGCGATTTCATGCCGTTATGGTTCCTCAAAACGGGGCGAAACGACCCCGAACTTGAGGCAGAGATGGTGTTTCCCGAGCGGTTTTCGAACCTACCGGCTTATGCGTTTCCGCGCTTGCGGACGTTGCTCGACCCCGTTTCCCCGGGGGGCGAACCGATTAACCTGACCATTGGTGAGCCGCGCCACGATTTCCCGGACTTCGTGGTCGAAACGATTGCGGCCCACGCAGCTGAATTCAAGCAATACCCTATAAACGAAGGCGCCCCGGTGTTGCTTCAGGCGATCTCGGACTGGTTGGGGCGGCGTTTCAGAGTGGCGATTCCTCCCGAACAGGTGATGACCCTGAACGGCACGCGCGAAGGGCTTTACAACGCCGCGATGGCGCTTTGCCCGGAAGAAAAGAACGGCAGACCGGTCTTCCTGATCCCGAACCCCTTCTACCAGGTTTACGCCATCGCAGCGATCTCTGTCGACGCGGAGCCGCGCTACCTGAACGCTACTGCTGAAACCGGCTTCCTGCCGGACTTGTCGTCTCTGGACGCCGATACGCTCAACCGGGCCACCGCGTTCTACCTGTGCTCGCCGTCCAACCCTCAGGGTGCGGTTGCATCTCGCGCCTATTGGGCGGACGCTCTGCGGCTTGCCGAGCAATATGATTTCAAGATTTTCTCTGACGAGTGCTACTCCGAGGTATATCGCGACGAAAAGCCGGTTAGCGGGCTCCAGATGGCGGCAGAATTCGGAGCGGACCCGGAACGGGTCATGATCTTTCATTCGCTTTCCAAGCGGTCGAACCTTGCCGGTTTGCGCTCGGGTTTCATTGCAGGCGGACCAGAAAGCATTCGGCGCGTGCGCCAGTTGCGCGCTTATGCCGGCACGCCGTTGCCGATGCCGCTCCAGCATGCGGCAGCCAAAGTTTGGGCCGACGAGACCCATGTGGAAGTCAGCCGCAAGAGATACGTGGCCAAGTACGACATTGCGAACGAAGTCTTCGCAGGCATCGAAGGATGCGCCGCGCCGGAGGCCGGGTTTTTCCTCTGGTTGCCGGTAGAGGATGGAGAGGCCGCAACGGTGCGCCTTTGGACGGAAACAGGCGTCCGGGTGCTGCCCGGCGCTTACCTGTCGCGGGACGTGAACGGCACGAACCCGGGGCACGGCTACATTCGTGTGGCCATGGTTGCAGATGAAGAAGAATTGCAGCGCGGGCTGATCGCCCTGAGAGACTGCATTTACGTGTAAGGGAAGATTGAGGCATGGCGTATCAGGCAAGACATCGCGACCCGCTGTTCGACAGCGACACACAGGCGATTATCGAACGGCGTGGCAAAGAGCTGATCGGCGTCGTACTCCTTGTGATGGGTGTGATGTCTCTTTTGGCGCTCTGGTCCTATTCGGCGGACGATCCAAACTGGCTGTCTTCGACGGATGCGCCGGTTCAGAACATGTTGGGATCGGTCGGTGCCGCCTTTGCCTCTCCGCTTTACGTGATTGCAGGGTACGGAAGCCTTGCCATTTCGCTTGTCCTCATCGTGTGGGGCGCGCGTTTCATCTGTCACTACGGGTCAGATCACGCGTTGGGTCGGCTGATCTTTGCGCCCATCGCCATCGCTTTGGTGTCCGTCTATGCGTCGACCCATGTCCCGGGCGGCGGCTGGCCGCATTCCTTCGGGCTGGGCGGCTTGTTCGGTGACACTGTGCTGGGCGCGGTTCTCGGACTGTTGCCAGTCTCACCAGGGCTGGGCCTCAAAGTCATGTCTCTCGCGCTCGCGATTGGCGCATTGGCCATGCTGGCCTTTGTGCTTGGCTTCGACCGGGATGAACTGTGGCTCTACACGCGATATCTGATCGGCGGCCTTATCCTGCTGTACCACACCGTGTTGTCGGCTCTCGGGCGCGGAGCAACAGGCACCGTGCACATGGCAGCCGCTGCGCGCGAGCGTCGTGCCGCTGCGCGTATGGCCGAGCCGGAACCCGAGGCCGAGGCGCTTGAGGTCAGCTCTGCCGTGATGCGTGCCACGCGTCCTTACAAGGATGCCCCAAAGGCAAAAGGCGGCCTTCTCGGGCGTCTGCCAAGCTTGCTGAGGCGTGCCCCTGAGCTGGACGAGCCGCCGGTCGAGCGCGAGGTCTCTGATGATCGCATCAGCGCTCGTGTATCGGAAGCCGTGCAGAACCGGGTCCGCCGCCCGGACCTGCGGGCCGAACCACCTGTCTCAGGAGAGACGCCGCCGAAACCGTCCATCGCGATGCTGGACGAGGATGGCGAGATCGCGGAATTGCGCGCTCTCGACGAACAGATGGCGTGGCCTGAGCCCGAACTGGTCAACCCGGCCCCGAACCGGATTGCGACACCTGAGACAAAGGCGCGGGTACAGCACAGCGCCAAAAAACCGGCCCCGTCCAAACGGGCCAAAGCCGAAGCGCAACCGTCGCTGTTCGGAGAGGAGAGCGGTTTTGAGATCCCGCCCCTGAACCTTCTGGAAGACCCAACCAACGTTGAAAGACACCACCTGTCTGACGAAGCGCTCGAAGAAAACGCCCGCATGCTGGAAAGCGTGCTCGACGACTATGGCGTCAAGGGCGAGATCGTCAGCGTGCGACCGGGCCCGGTTGTCACCATGTACGAACTTGAGCCTGCACCGGGCCTGAAAGCCAGCCGTGTGATCGGTCTGGCCGACGATATTGCACGCTCGATGTCGGCGCTCTCTGCGCGTGTGTCTACCGTGCCGGGCCGGTCGGTCATCGGGATCGAGCTGCCGAATGAGAAGCGCGAGATGGTCGTTCTGCGTGAAATGCTGTCGGCCCGCGATTACGGCGATGGCAATCAGCGCCTGCCGCTGGCCCTTGGCAAGAACATCGGCGGTGACCCAGTGGTCGCGAACCTCGCCAAGATGCCTCACCTGTTGATTGCGGGGACCACCGGGTCCGGTAAGTCGGTGGCGATCAACACCATGATCTTGTCGCTCCTCTACAAGCTCACGCCGGAGGATTGCCGCTTGATCATGATTGACCCGAAGATGCTGGAGCTTTCCGTTTATGACGGCATTCCGCATCTGCTCTCGCCAGTGGTGACCGATCCGAAGAAGGCCGTTGTCGCTCTGAAATGGGTCGTCGGTGAGATGGAAGAGCGGTATCGCAAAATGTCCAAGATGGGCGTTCGCAACATCGAGGGCTTCAACGCACGCGTGAAGGACGCGCTTTCCAAAGGCGAGATGTTCAGCCGCACGGTGCAGACCGGCTTTGACGATGAAACTGGCGAACCGGTGTTCGAGACCGAGGAGTTCGCGCCGGAGAAACTGCCCTACATCGTGGTCATCGTCGATGAGATGGCGGACCTGATGATGGTCGCAGGCAAAGAGATTGAAGCCTGCATCCAGCGCCTGGCGCAAATGGCACGGGCTTCCGGCATCCACCTGATCATGGCGACACAACGCCCGTCGGTCGATGTCATTACAGGCACGATCAAGGCCAACTTCCCCACCCGGATTTCCTTCCAGGTGACCTCAAAAGTCGACAGCCGCACCATCCTCGGTGAAATGGGGGCTGAGCAACTGCTGGGGCAAGGCGACATGCTCTACATGGCCGGTGGCGCCAAGATCATCCGTGTTCATGGGCCGTTCGTGTCAGATGAAGAAGTCGAAGAAGTGGTCAATCACCTGAAGAGCTTCGGCGCCCCGGACTATGTGTCCGGCGTTCAGGATGGCCCGGACGAAGAGTCTTCGTCTGATATCGACATGGTTCTTGGGCTGGGCGGCAACACCGATGGCGAAGATGCGCTTTACGACCAGGCGGTTGCGATCGTCATCAAAGATCGCAAATGTTCGACCTCTTACATCCAGCGGAAACTGGCGATTGGTTATAACAAGGCCGCGCGCCTGGTTGAGCAGATGGAAGAGAACGGTCTTGTCAGCGCTGCGAACCATGTGGGCAAGCGCGAAATTCTGGTGCCGGAGCAGGCTTGAGGCAGGTATTGCGCCTTGGCTTCGCCAAGTCGCGGTGGGCGAGGGGTTCCACCCCTCGCGCTCCCCGGGCGTATTTTTGAAGAGATGAAGATCAAAGGCTCAGGTGGGTCGCGCCAAGTTGGTGCGGCTCTGCGCCGGTTCCGAGTTTGAAGCGCGCAAGCCCCGGGGTGCGTTCGGTGTCCAAAATGCCCAGGTCGAGCCGTTCGACACCATCTTTGTGCAGCGCTTCCATTGCGCGCCAGAGCATCAGCGTGTGGGCCGAGACCCGACGGGCCTCGTCGCTGGTCCAGCCGAGGTGATAGGTGGCGGTGGAGCCATGTCGGAGAAACATCATGCCAGCGCGCGCATCGCCCCGATCGCTGGTGATGGTCAGTGTTTGCGCGGCCGGTTCCGCGAGCCAGGCTTCGGAAAACGGGTGCGGCAAGTTGCGATAGCCGCGGCTTTTCTGCTGGAGCACTTCGTTCTGAAAAAGCCAATCATGTTCAGCCCCCCGCGACAGACGTAATGTGAGGGCGAGGTCCCGCGCTTCGGCGCAGACCAACCGGTTCCGCCACTTCCCGCGGAGACGGGCGCGCATGCCATCGCAAAGTGCGACTGTCGCAATGGTTGCAGGTGTCATAGTCGCCATTCCGATGCCGGCTGCTTGCGCGGTCGCGGGCGTTGTGATGAGCATTCGGGTGCCGGACCTGCGCAGCGTCGAGCGCAGGATTTTCAGGGCCACGCGTTGTTCCTCAATCTCGAGGTCACCCAGCCATATCGGCCCCCGCGAGACCAGTGCGAGCCCGAAGCGCGAGAAACGACGCACCACTTGCGCAACTGCCACGACCCGGCGGCCATCCCGCAACGTGACGCGCAGAACATCGCCACCGAGACGGCGGATGGTTTCGCCATAGGCCCAACGCTGCTGCAACGGCGCGTGCATCGCGTCACAAAGCTCTTCCCATGCGCCTCGTTTCACCTGGTCGACGCAAACTTCCATGTCCTCGCTTAACGCCTGATTCACCTAACTTCGCGTTAATGCGGCCATGACACGCAAAACCGTTTCAGGCCTACACGCTCCCCCGCCCAAGCCGACCCGCCTGTTCTGCACCATTCTGATTGTGGGCGGGGCCTGTGTCGCGATCTTTCTTGGTACCGTGATCGATCCGTTCCTGCGCTGGGCTCTGGGCCACTGATAAGCGCTGGCACGCGCATGTTATGGCTTGTCACTGGTGGTTCAGGCACGTCCTGCCTATATCAGACCAAACGAATGATGAGGCAGATCATGTACCGCCGCACGTTTCTGGCAACCACCGCCGCCTTCGCCGCAACACCTGCGTTTGCGGCAAAGCTCTCGCTGAACGAGATCTCACGCTATTTGAACAGTATCGAGCGGGCGACCTCGGAGTTCACGCAAGTGAACGATGACGGAACGCTCTCGACCGGCAAATTCTTTATTCGTCGTCCGGGGCGCATGCGGTTCGAATATAATCCGCCAGAGAAACTGCTGGTGATGGCCGGCGGGGGGCAAGTTGGCATCTTCGACGGCAAGTCCAATGTGCAGAAGGCGGAGCGTTATCCGCTGCGGCGCACGCCGCTCAACCTGATCCTTGAGCAGAACGTGAATTTGTCGCAGCGCAACATGGTCGTGGGTCATGACTTTGACGGCACCGCGACGATTGTCACGGCGCAGGACCC
This sequence comes from Pseudomonadota bacterium, assembly GCA_038532095.1. Classification (GTDB taxonomy): domain Bacteria; phylum Pseudomonadota; class Alphaproteobacteria; order Rhodobacterales; family Rhodobacteraceae; genus JAJDOD01. The sequence goes on along the minus strand of JBCBBB010000040.1, from coordinate 11,355 downwards.
TGAACACCCGGAATACGGCACGATCCAGCTGAAATTCACGGCAAGCCCTGTGGAACTGCGACAATGGGTTGTGACCGACGGCCAAGGGGCGAAGACAACGGTTATTCTGGGCCAATTGACCCGCGTGAGTAACCTGTCCTCGACCTTGTTCAATATCACCTATGAAGAGGGCCAGAGGGGCGTGAAGCCGTAAGGCGTTACGCCATGCCGCAGGTTCTGAGTTGGGTGTCGTACAGAATGGCCCTGTTTGCGACTTCCTTCGACACGCGCAGCAACCACGCTTTCTGCCGGTAACTTCCGCGCGCGTAGCCCGCGCGTCCTTCGTGGTAGGCAAGATACTGGTTGCGTGCATCGTCCAACGGAATGCCAAGCCCAGCATAGGACTTGTTGAAATACCAGCCCATGAAGTCCGTCGCGTCGCGGATGTCATCCCGGCGGGCGCGCCGCCCGCCTTCCTCGTCCTGATACTCTTCCCAGGTCCCATCCAGCGCCTGACCATAGCCATAGGCGGTGCTGATCCGTTCGCCGGGGAAAAGTCCAAAGGATTTCTTTCGCGGGGTGCGCGCGTTGCCGATAAACTTGCTCTCTTGGTAAATAGTGGCCATCTGAACCGCCACGGGAACGCCCCAACGTCGTTCTGTCCGTGTCATCGCGTCCAGATAGTGAGGGCGCTGTTTGATGATCGAACAGGCATTGTCGAGGTTTTTGGGCGCCTCATAGCTGCTGGATCCGCAGGCGGACACCAACAGACACAGAATCAGGGCGCGAAAGGGTCTGCTCATGGCCTCAATCCGCTATGTTATTGTTTCCACTTTTATAGCAAATTTTGCTCAACCCGCAAAGCTGGATCGACGTGTTTGGTCTCTGATGCGCAAATCCGCGCGATTCTCACTGTTGGGATGACAATCACAAATTGTTTCCGCAATTCTTCGGAAATTCCATCGACACGGCTTGGTGGACTGCCTTAGTTAGACGGTAGGGGGTACTGTTATGTTTAAATCGCGTGCGAAATACGCGCTGGGACAAGTTGTTCGACACAAGAAACACCCGTTTCGCGGGGTTGTTTTCGATGTGGACGCGAAGTTTTCCAATACCGAGGAATGGTATCAGGCCATCCCCGAAGACAGCCGTCCGGAAAAAGACCAGCCGTTTTACCATCTCCTGGCCGAGAACGATCAAAGCTACTACGTGGCTTATGTGTCCGAGCAGAACTTGGTGGCCGATTACTCGGGTGAGCCGGTCGAACACCCGGACCTTCCCGAGTTCTTTGGCGATTTCAACGACGGGCATTATCCGCTTCACGTTCAATTGAACTGAGCGGCGGGCAAGGCACGCGCGTTTTCAGTAACCGATGGCGCACCCGTCTTTTCTTGGATCGGACGCGCCGATAAGGGTGCCCTTGGCCTTATCCATCAGGATTGCTTGCGCACCGCCAATCGGGTCAGGCGTGCGCACCAATTCGTGGCCCTTGTCGCTGAGCGCGCCGAGCGTGGAGGCGCTCAACGTCGCTTCAACGCGGAGGGCGCCGCTCCACGGATCAGGGAAGGCGCGCGGCGTGTCAATCGCCTCCTGCGGGTCCATTCCGTAATCGATCATGTTCGACATGACATGCGCATGTCCCGTTGCCTGATACTGCCCGCCCATGACGCCAAACGCCATATCTATGGCGCCGTTTGTCGCCCGCATGGCAGGCAGAATGGTGTGCAAGGGGCGCTTGCCGGGTCCGATTTCGTTCGGATGGCCCGGGGTCAGATTGAAGCCGCAGCCGCGATTGTGCAGCATGATGCCGTATTCGGGGCTCGCAATGCCGGACCCGAAACTTCCGAATAGGGAGTAAATCAGGCTGACGGCCATGCCATCCCCATCGATGACTGTGATCAGAACCGTGTCACGGTGCACTTGCTCGGCCAGGGGCGGCGGCATGTCCATTGCGCGGTTTGGATCAATCAAACCGGCCAACCGCACGGCCGTTTCCGGGTCCAGCATGTGATCCAGTTTCGTCATATAGTCAGGGTCGGCCAGGAAGCGGTTCCGCGTGTCATATGCAAGTTTGCTGGCCTCTGTTTCCAAATGCAGCCGCTCGGCACCGCTGGGGTCCATGCTCGACGTGTCGAACTGGGCCAGAATGTTGCACAGCAGAATCGCCGTTGCGCCTTGCCCGTTGGGTGGATGCTCCAGCAGCGCGTGCCCGCGATAGTCGCCCGAGATCGGCGTGCCCCAAGTCGCCTCGACCGCAGCAAAATCGTCTGCGGCATGCACGCCACCGATGGCCTTCAGGGCGTTCAACATATCCTCTGCAATCTCGCCTTCGTAAAAGGCCGAGCGACCGTCTTTGGCGACCCGGCGCAGAACCTCTGCCTGCTTTTCCATCTTGAGGAGTTCGCTATGACCGAAAGGGCGCGCGTCCTTCATAAAGTGCCGCTTCGCCGCTGCGTCCAACTCTGGGCCCAGATCCTTCAGATCGAAGGCCACGCGGGAGGCCACGGGAACACCGGCGTCGAAGTGACGAATGGCAGGGGCGAGCGATCGGTCGATACCAAGGCGACCGAAGCGTTCAGAAAGGCGGCAAAACCCATCGACGGCACCCGGAAGCGTCACGGCGGAAGGATGGTTGGGTTCGATCGCAGACAGACCATCGGCGCGCAGTTTGTCGGCGTCGGTTGCCTTGGGCGCGCGTCCTGATGCGTTAAGCGAAACGACATCATCCGAACCGGCGGGTTTGACCAAGGCGAAGCAGTCACCGCCAATGCCAGTCATATGGGGTTCGCAAATCCCAAGAAGCACGGCTCCGGCAATCGCAGCATCGACCGCGTTGCCGCCGGTCTTCAAAACATCAAGGGCTTCGGCTGCGGCCAGTGGATGAGACGTTGCAACCATGCCGTTCACGCCCAAAACAGGCGAACGGCCGTTGAAGTGAAAATCGCGCATGAAGTGCCTCTCGTCGTTCGACCGGGACCCTAGTCTCCCGTCGTGTGATGGCAAGAGGGGAAGCGGCGAACCTCGGCATCGCGTGCTGGGTGGGGGCTGAAATTATCCGCAACGCCGAGGTGAGCTTCGCAGCTACACCATGGGCATGACTCTGCCGTGAGGCTGCATTTGGGCACAAATGTGTCAAGAACATGGTCGCGGGGTTATGGAGGATTGGCCGCCACCGCGCTCGACATGATTTACTTTAGCGTGCTGCTGCCCGTAACGCTTTAGAGAACGCCTTAGCACTGCGAAGGGCGCATGGGTGGGTCACCCCAAACCAGGTCAGCGGATCGCTGCTTACGCTGCCTCCACATGTGACCGGCCTGATCCATGCGGTCAAACATCAAGTCGGTATCGGAAAAACAGGATGTTCTCGTCGTCTTGGCGATCATAGACAAGGTCCTGCACCAGTTCGCGGATCAGGAACCAGCCATATCCACCCTCCGGCAACGCGTCGAATTGGTTGAATTCGCACATTGGATGGTTGCCGACAGGCGCACGGCCCTTGGGCATTGGTTTTCCCTTGTCGCGTATCTCGAACAAAAGCGACTTGCTGCGCACTCGAAGAATCAGACGAATATCCTCACCGTCGCTTGTGGCAAACGCATGCTCTACGACGTTGTTCAGGACTTCCGCCAGCACAATTGAAATCGAGCCGATGTCTTCCGAGGGGACACCACCCGCGACGAGTTCGTCTTCAATTTCATGAATGCGGCGGCGAACCCAGCGGTAGTCGGCCGGGATCGTCTTTTCTATCATGGACGGAAGAGAGATCGTGTCGTGACCGTCCGAAGACCCGTCATGAGGCATCGGCAACATCCTCGACCGCAGCTTCTGTGTTCGGAAAAATGCGGAAAACACGATCCATCCGCGTAATCCGGAAGACTTTTTCCACCGTTGGTGTCAGTCCGGCAAGGTCCAGGCGACGTGCGCGCCCCAAATGTTTCATGGAGCCGACAACTGCGCCCAAACCGCTCGAATCAAGAAATTCGACATGGCTCAAGTCGAGGACGACGCGCGTTGATGGCGTTGTGGCCAGTTCCATCATTCTGTTCTTAAACCGAACAGCGACGGCCGCGTCGATCCGCGGGTCAAGAACTGTGACAATCAGGACGTCCCCAGCTTCTTGCGATCTCATCTGCATATCAAGGCTCCTACCCATCTCATTCCCGTGTTAGCTAAGGCAAAGCCGTTACCAACATGTAAGCAATGCCCATGCGAGACGTTGAAAACTTGAATGAAACTGGCGGTTATCCGGCGCTGAGGGACCGTGTCATTGCGCTGACGGAGGCCGAAGACGACCCCATTTCGCTGATGGCAACGGTCGCATGCGAGGTGTATCATGCAGACAGTCGCTTCGACTGGACCGGGTTCTATCGCGTGGTGGCGCCGGAGCTTCTCAAGATCGGTCCGTACCAAGGCGGGCACGGGTGTCTTGTGATCCCTTTTGAGAAGGGCGTTTGTGGCGCTTGCGCGCGAACCGGCGAAGTGCAGCTTGTTCCGGATGTGGAGGCGTTTCCCGGCCATATCGCATGCGCCTCCTCGACCCGGTCGGAACTGGTCTTGCCGGTCAAGGATCAGGACGGAAACCTGATTGCCGTTTTTGACATCGACAGTGATCAGCCCGATGCGTTCACGTCAGAGGATGCTGACGGGCTGGCGCAAATACTGGCAGATGTGTTTGGAGCGCGGCCATGAAGGGAAGTTGTCTCTGCGGGGCGGTCAGCTTCAGCGTCGAAGCCGATGCGCGTGGTTTCTCGGTTTGTCATTGCTCGCAATGCCGAAAGCAGTCAGGGCATGTTTGGGCCTCGGCTCACGTCCCGGATGAAGCCTTAACGATCGAAGGCGAAGTCACGTGGTACCGGTCATCAGACCGGGCCCGTCGTGGCTTCTGCCCCGTCTGCGGGTCGTTTCTGTTCTGGAAGCAGGACGACGAAGACCACACATCGTTTTCACTCGGATCGATTGACGGGCCTACGGGCGCGCAGCTGAAACGGCATATCTTCACGGACACCAAAGGTGACTACTACGACATCACGGATGGTTTGCCCCAATATTGACGCCGGACTACGACCCGCCTGATGACCCTTTGTCGGTCATCCACGAAGATCACGAAGTGCTCGTGGTCGGCAAACCGCACGGGCTGTTGTCCGTGCCGGGGAAGGGCGCGCATCTGTCCGATTGCCTGCTGAGCCGGGTGCAGGCGGCTTACCCGCATGCTCTTCTTGTCCATCGACTGGATCGTGACACATCCGGGGTCATGGTGTTTGCGCTCACGCCCCATGCGCAACGGCATCTTGGCCTGCAATTCGAAAAGCGTCAGGTCAGAAAGACCTATGTTGCGCGGGTGGCGGGTGCCGTGGAAGACAAGACCGGCGCCATCGATCTGCCATTGATCGTTGATTGGCCAAACCGCCCAAAGCAAAAGGTGGATCACGAAACGGGCCGGCCCGCCTTGACAGAGTGGCGGCGTCTCAAGGTGTCAGAGGCCGAAAGTCGCTTGCGTCTGTTCCCGAAAACGGGTCGGTCGCACCAATTGCGCGTGCATTGCCTGGCGATGGGGCACCCGATACTGGGGGACCCGTTCTATGCCACTGGCCCGGCCCGGGACCATCCGCGGCTCATGCTACATTCCGAAAACCTGCGGTTTCGACACCCGGATGGCGGGAAAGCGATGAGCTTTTCTCTGAAAACACCGTTCTGAGTGCTGGTGCGCTTCGGCATCCGGACCGGGTCACTGTCCTTCCAAGGACACCCAGAGACTTCGACATGAAGCCACCGCCCCTCGCGGTGCACCCGGTCTAGCCAGGACAAATGAAGATCGCGTTAAGTCGTGGGCTCAACAACGATGATATCGGCGAGCGTAATCACGTCCCCGGACGATCCAACCGGCAGAAGCAGAACGATGTCCCCGTCCGCCCGCAGTTGAAATGTCACGTCGCCGGCGACATCGACGGATGTCAGCGACAGCACCTCGGCGCCGGCCCGATAGTATTCGATGCGGTCCGTGGTCCGGTCGAAATCGTGAACGGTTGCTTCTGTGCCGTTGATCCAGGTTCCGACGACAAAGGTATCGCTTGCCCCGTCAGCCAGCGTCGTGGCGAATTCACCATAGGCCTGGTCCCCACTCCCAAGGATGATCCGGTCCGGGCCGCCCCAGCCTTCCAGCGTGTCAGCGCCGTCGCTGTCGGTTGTTGGAAGATCTTCCGGGTCGGCGAGGATGCCGCTGATTGTATCGGCTCCAAGGCCGCCTTCGAGCGAGTCGCTGCCCGCGTCACCTGTAATGCTGTCCGGTCCGTCGCCGCCGCGAATGCTGTCATTGCCGCCACCGCCGTCGATCGTGTCAGACCCGCCAAATCCAAGAATGGAATCGTTGCCGGGTCCCCCTTCAATTGCGTCATTGCCAAGGGCGCCCGAGATGGTGTCATCCCCGATGCCACCGTCAATCACATCGTTCCCGAGGCCCCCATCGAGGAAGTCGTTGCCAACGTCGCCGGTGATCGTATCGCTGCCGGCGCGCCCGAGGATCACGTCATCGATGACGGGCGACCCTTCGAGAAGGTTTGGTCCGCCGTCCCCTTCCAACGTGGGTGGCGGGGTCTCGGCGGCGTCACCGTCGGGCTCTGACGAGTCGCTGCCACCGCCAAGGCCGCCAAGTCCGAAGGCCAGCCCGGCAGTCAGAAGCAGGATAAGGAGTTCCATGATGTCCCTTTCGCTCTGCCCGCAGTATTCTGTCTTTGGACGTATTTCTCAAGCGGCACGACCAAAAAAGGTCTTTGCAAGGGGCACAGCTTGGCCTATATCGCGGCCTTCACCTCCAAGGGCCCTGCTGGACGACATCCCGGCTTGCGCCATAACCCTTTGAACAGGAGACCCCGATGTCGATCACTGCAGAAGAAAAAGCCCGCGTTATCAAGGAATACGGCACCAAGGACGGCGACACTGGTTCGCCAGAGGTCCAGGTGGCCATTCTGTCGAGCCGCATCGCGACGCTGACAGAGCATTTCAAGACGCACAAGAAAGACAACCACTCGCGCCGTGGCCTGTTGAAGCTGGTCGCTCAGCGCCGTAAGTTGCTCGACTATGTCAAAGGCAAGGATGAGGCCCGGTATCAGGACCTGATCAAACGTCTGGGTCTGCGTCGCTGACGTTGTTTCGCCGGGCTGCGCCCGTCGACCCGCTGGAGGGGTTTCACCCCTCCAGACCTCCCCAGCATATTTTTGAGCCGATGAAGGGCCTGGTGCTCTTGTCGTTGCAATGACTGGCGCGCCGCTCGAAATCTTTCTCGTGGTTGCCCCGGGGCTTGCGCACTTTCTGGGAGAGGAGGCGCGCGCGCAGGGCTTCAAGGTGACGTCGATCGAGGCCGAAGGCGTCAGCCTTGCCGGTGATTGGCCCGAGGTCTGGCGCGCCAATCTTGTATTGCGGGGGGCGACGCGCGTTCTGGTGCGTATCGCGTCCTTTCGTGCGTTGCATCTGGCCCAGCTTGACAAACGGGCCCGCAAACTTCCCTGGACGGAGTGGTTGCGCCCGGACGTGCCGGTGCGTGTTGAAGCCACCTGCCGAAAGTCCCGGATATATCACGCCAAGGCCGCGGCGCAGCGGGTGGAGCGTGCGCTTGAAGGGGCCGGGCAGATGCTCGATCCCAAGGCGGAGATCGTGGTCAAACTCCGGATTGAAGATGATCTCGCCACCTTTAGTTTGGACAGTTCCGGCACGTCGCTTCACAAGCGCGGCCTCAAGGAAGAGGTCAACAAGGCCCCGATGCGTGAAACCCTTGCCGCGCTGTTCTTGCGCGCGGCCGGATATGACGGACGCGGCCCCGTATATGATCCGATGTGCGGGTCTGGCACGTTTGTTCTGGAGGCGGCCGAGATCGCCCTGGGATTGCAGGCCGGACGGGCGCGCGACTTTGCCTTTCAGCGGTTCGCGAGCTTTGATGCTGCGGCCTTTGAAGCGATGCGTCAGGCAGGCGGAACCGGTAGGGATGCCCGGTTTTTTGGATCGGATCGCGATGCAGGGGCCGTTCGCATGAGCGAAGCGAACGCAAATCGCTCGGGATTGTCAGACGTGACGCAGTTTGACGTTCGCGCCATCGGCGATGTGACACCTCCCACCCAGACACCGGGTCTTGTGATTGCCAACCCGCCCTATGGCGCGCGGATTGGCAACAAGGGGGCGTTGCACGGGCTTTATGGGACGTTTGGCAAGGTGATGCAGGACCGGTTTGGTGGATGGAAGATCGCCATGATCACCACCGAGGCGGGACTGGCAAAAAGCACCGGCCTGCCTTGGGCGCCACCCGGGCCGATCGTGGATCACGGAGGCACCAAGGTGCGTCTTTGGCAAGCCCAACTCTGAGTGGCGCTGCCCGGTGCATCGCGATAGCCTTTGTGCATGACAGCCAAGACCGTCCTGCTCCTTGGGGCCACAGGCACCATCGGGCGCGCAACCCGCGACGTGCTCCGCCGCGAGGGGCATCGTGTGATCGTGCCTGTACGTGACCCGCATTTGGTTTCTGACGATCCCGAAGTGATCTTGTGGCACACCGATCCGGAAGAGGCGCTGCGCGAGAATCGGGTGCATGCCGTCATCTCCTGTATCGCGTCCCGCACAGGGCTCGACGCGTGGGAGGTCGACTATAGGATCAACAGCAACGTGCTCAAAGCCGCGGCCGAAACGCGGGTTCAGACCTTCGTCTTGCTCTCTGCCATATGCGTACAGAAACCGCGACTGGCGTTCCAGAAAGCCAAGCTTGCCTTCGAAGCCGAGTTGCAAGCCGCCCCTCTGATATGGAGCATCGTGCGCCCAACGGCCTTCTTCAAATCCCTATCCGGCCAGGTTGAACGCGTGCGGCGCGGCAAACCGTTCCTGCTCTTCGGGGATGGCACGCTGACGGCATGCAAACCCATAAGTGACCGGGATACCGCCCGGTATCTGGTTCAATGCCTGTCGGACAGCACGTTGCAGAACCGTATCCTGCCGGTCGGCGGTCCGGGGCCTGCGATGACACCGCGCCGTCAGGGGGAGATGTTGTGCGCGGCCCTTGGCGTGGAGCCGCGTTTTACGCAGGTCCCCGTCGCGCTGATGCGTGGCATCGTTGGTGTGTTGGCCCTCCTTGGAACGGTATCGCGCAAGGCGCGGGCGAAAGCGGAGCTGGCGCGCATTGGTCACTACTATGCCACGGAAAGCATGCTGGTCTGGGACCGCTCTTCAGGCGCCTACAGCGCAGACCAAACGCCGGAGTTCGGCAGCGACCGGTTAGAAGATCACTACCGTGCTCTGGCGGCGGGTGAGATTGGCGATGACCGCGGCGATCACGCCGTCTTTTGAAGGCGCGCTGCGGCGCGAAAGCTCATCTTGCCGGTGCAGAATGCAGGGCGGATCGCACGAAGCGCCGGCTGTGCGGGATGACAATTCTTGACTGACGGCGCGCATACATGATCGGGCGGTCCGCTTTGGATTGGTCGTCACGCGCGTGGTCATGGCCCGCGTTTTGTTGCCGTTGGTCTTTCTGAAAGAACTGCATTTTTGCGCACCATACCCGTTTCACCGACTGTGGGTGCAGATAAGCAGACAAATGTGGCGGGCATTTGTATCAAGTTTGATTTGTCTGGGGTGAGATCGTGGGTCTGGTCGCGGTGTCGCACCAATAACCACGTATTCACGGGCACTCTTTCCCTTATGTGGAAACTGCTGTATGCGCGCGTCTATCTGAGACGGCACGCACTGGACCCCGGCGTGACACGAAGGATAGGGGTCGGCGGCAATGGGGCCGCCATTTCAACGGGATGAACGGAGGGCCGTTCAATCCCAGACAGGATGAATAGATGTTCAACGAAGTCAAAAAATCGATCCAGTGGGGCGAGGAAACGCTGACACTGGAAACGGGCAAGGTTGCCCGCCAGGCCGATGGGTCTGTGATCGCCACTTATGGCGAAACTTCCGTGATGGCCAACGTGACGTTTGCCAAGGAGCAGAAGCCGGGACAGGATTTCTTCCCGCTGACGGTTCACTACAATGAGAAATACTATGCCGCCGGTAAAATCCCCGGTGGTTTCTTCAAGCGGGAGGCGCGGCCGACCGAGAAGGAAACGCTGACCTCGCGTCTGATCGACCGGCCAATCCGGCCGCTCTTTGTGCCCGGGTTCAAGAACGAAGTGCTGGTGATTTGTACCGTGCTTTCGCATGACCTGGTCAATGACCCGGATATCGTCGCCATGATCGCGGCTTCGGCTGCGCTGACAATCTCGGGCGCTCCGTTCATGGGCCCGATTGCCGGTGCCCGTGTGGGCTTTGAGGACGGCGAATACGTTCTCAATCCGACGGTCGACGATATGCAGGACCTCCGCAACAACCCGGATCAGCGTCTCGATCTCGTCGTGGCAGGCACCAAAGACGCCGTGATGATGGTGGAATCGGAAGCTTACGAGCTGACCGAAGCCGAAATGCTTGGCGCTGTCACCTTCGCACATGAGCAAATCCAGCCGGTGATCGACTGCATCATCTCGCTGGCCGAAGAAGCGGCAAAAGAGCCCTTCGACTTCCAGCCGCCTGACTATTCTGACCTCTACGCCGCTGTTGCCGCCGCTGGTGAAGACCAGATGCGCGCCGCTTACGCGATCCTCGACAAGCAGGAACGTGTGGCTGCCGTGGGTGCCGCGAAAGAGGCGATCAAGGCAGCGCTCACCGAAGAGCAGCTTGAGGACGAAAACCTCGGCTCCGCGCTCAAGAAGCTGGAATCGACCGTCCTCCGTGGCGCTGTCGTGAAAGAAGGCAAGCGCATCGACGGTCGCGCCCTCGACAAGGTGCGGGCCATCGAATGCCAGACCGGTCTTCTGCCGCGAACACACGGCTCAGCGCTCTTTACCCGCGGTGAAACGCAGGGTCTGATCGTGACCACACTGGGCACCGGCGATGACGAACAGATCATCGACGCGCTGCATGGGAACTTCCGTTCGAACTTCCTGCTGCACTACAACTTCCCGCCCTATTCGGTCGGTGAGGTTGGCCGCTTCGGCCCTCCGGGTCGGCGTGAAATTGGTCACGGCAAGCTCGCATGGCGCGCGCTTCAGGCCGTTCTCCCCTCGGCAACCGACTTCCCCTACACCGTGCGCCTCGTCTCGGAGATCACCGAGTCCAACGGCTCCTCCTCGATGGCCACTGTCTGCGGCGGTTCGCTCTCGATGATGGATGCCGGTGTGCCGCTGAAGGCCGCTGTTGCCGGTGTTGCCATGGGCCTCGTGCTCGAAGACGACGGCTCCTATGCGGTCCTGACCGACATCCTCGGTGATGAGGATCACCTCGGCGACATGGACTTCAAGGTGGCCGGTACCGAAAGCGGCATCACGTCCTTGCAGATGGACATCAAGGTCGCAGGCATCACCC
>JBCBBB010000039.1:0-23005 GCA_038532095.1 Pseudomonadota bacterium | reverse complement strand
GCTTTTCATTGCCTCAGCCAACTGAAAGGCCAGGACGCGCTTCACAGCGACTTCGGTGGATTCCTCGAAGGTGCCTTGTTCTTTCAGGAAATCATCGAAAGACTGCCCGATCCGTCCTTTTTCAACTTCATTTGTCATGTCAGACCTTTCATTCTCTTCGTTGCAGTATCCAACTCCACATTTGGGGTCTTCTGCGTCTTCTTGATGAAGCCATGCAAAAGAACCATGTTCCCTTTATGGGCGCAGAACAGGACACGCGCTATTTTTCCATTCGGCAAATTGGTTCGCACTTCCCAAAGCCCTTTATGACTTTTCATGGGACGGCAAAGCGGCATACCAATCGGCCAACCAAACTCTGCAGTGCGGATGTCATCTCCAATGAGCTTTCGCTCATCTTCGGTTAAGCCCAAGAGCCATTCCCGCACCGGCATTCTACCACTTTCAGTCTCAAAGAACCTCGCTGGCAGTCGTTTCTTATCATTCATAAATCAGAGTACCAAATATGGTACATATTGTCAAGTGCAGCAATACCCCCATTCACCCACAGCTTACCCAAGATGGTCACTGGTTTGCCATGCTATGGCCAGAGTAAGCGTATGGGATTATTGGAATTTTCTCTTGCGCGATAGCAAGATGTGATGCATAATGTTCTATATTTGTTCTATTTTCACCTGTCTGTTTGAGACAGCCTAGAACACCGTATCACCAAACAGTTTGACGAAAGGAAACCGGCCATGCCCCAGCCGCACAATGACGATTTGCCTCCTTTAGCGAGACCAAGCCTAAGCGTGGATTGGGAGGTCTACGCGGCAATGCTGGAAGAGAGCGATTTGCCGCTGGAGCAAAAAAAGGAGCTTGTCGAGACGCTATGGTCAATCGTGGTGATGTTCGTTGATCTGGGCTTTGAGGTGCATTGCTCCGATCAAATCTGTGGAGAAGACGACAATGGTAGAGAAGAGCTGATCGAGGATGGTGTATCCTCGATGAACAATACGACCGAGCCTGAGAGAAAGGAGGATCGATGAACCAACTCAATGACCAGTTTAAAGAAGCACCCACCAAAGCTGTGATCTATTGTCGTGTCAGCTCAAAGTCTCAAGAGTCGGAAGGCCACGGACTGGAGAGCCAAGAGACACGCTGCCGCCAATATGCCCAAGCCAAGGGGTACGAGGTCGCAGCTGTCTTCCCTGACACTATCACCGGTGGCGGAGATTTTATGAAGCGCCCTGGCATGGTTGCGCTTCTTTCGTTCTTAGACGCCCAGCCGGATGAACGCTTCACGGTTATCTTTGATGATTTGAAGCGCTTCGCCCGAGATCGAGATTTCCACTTCCGACTGCGCGATGCGTTTCGTCAGCGTCGTGCCCAAGTGGAGTGTCTGAACTTCACCTTTGAAGAAACGCCGGAAGGGGAATTCATCGAAACCATTCTCGCTGCGCAAGGCCAACTAGAGCGGAAGCAAAACGGACGGCAGGTCGCACAGAAAATGCAGGCGCGAATGGAGAACGGTTATTGGATACATCGAGCGCCAATTGGTTATCGCTATGAGACACGCAAGGGGCACGGTAAACTCCTCGTACCCAATCCACCCTTTGACAGTATCGTGCGTGAAGCCTTCGAAGGCTATGCCTCGGGGCGTTTCGCCACACAGGCCGAAGTGATGCGCTTCTTCGAGACGATCCCTGACTTCCCACGCAATAAAGGTGGAGAAATTGTCCAGCAGCGCGTCTCCGACATGCTGACGCATCCAATCTATGCGGGATACATCTGTTCGGAGCGCTATGGCCTGAGTTATCGCAAAGGCCAGCATGAGCCGCTAATCTCACTGGAGCTGTTCGAGAAGGTACAAGAACGCCGCAAGGGTGCCACTTACGCGCCAAAGCGCAAAAACATCGGTGATGACTTTGCCCTTAGAGGTCTTGCTGTATGCGCCTGTTGTGAGACGCCGCTACGATCTTCATGGAGCAAAGGGCTTACCAAACGCTACGCTTATTATCTCTGCCAGACCAAGGGCTGCGAGGCCTACGGTAAATCCATTCCACGTGACAGGCTGGAGGGTGAAGTCGGAGACATCATCAAAACACTCCAGCCGACGCAGGGGCTCATCACCATCGCGACACAGATGTTCAAAGACGCTTGGGCGATGCGAAGCGAACAGGGCAAGCAGAACATCGTCGTTGCCAAGCGCAAAATCCACGCCATCGAATCTGAGATAGATCAACTCCTCAACCGCATCATGCAGGCCAGTAATGCGACCGTGATCCGTGCTTACGAAGACAAGCTATCAACACTGGAACGAGACCGCGCACTTATGAGCGAAAAGCTGGTCAACCCAGTGCCGGGCAAGGACAGGTTCTCGGAAAAGCTAGAACTGTGCCTCGACTTCCTGTCCAACCCCTTGAAACTATGGGATTCGGGTCAAGTCCAAACGCGCAGAATGGTGCTGAAACTGGCGTTTCGAGAACCGATAAAATACGACCGAAATACAGGCGCTAGAACTCCGAAATTATCGTTACCTTTCAGAGTCTAAAATGGACTTACAGGGGGTGATTTGAGTAATGGTGCGGTCGAGAAGACTCGAACTTCCACGGGAGTTACCCCACAGCGACCTCAACGCTGCGCGTCTACCAATTCCGCCACGACCGCACGTCCCGGCTTCGGGTGGGCGGGGTTTAGCGTCAAGGCGCGGGCTTGTGAAGAGGGGAAATGCGGAAATCCGCAAAGCGGGGGCCCGGCACGTGGCCGGGGCCGCACATGTTATTCGCCGATCTTGAAGGTCGGCAGGGCCGAGGCCGGCTGGACAGGCGCGTTCATCGCGTTGTCCGGCCCCATGACGGCAGCTTTGAGCAAGGATGTACGCTCAGGCTGGCCCGGCAGGAAGACGGCCGGCTGGCCTGCTTCAATGGCCGAAATGCCCATCATGTACCAGGCATCGGCCAGGTCCTGACGCTGCGTTGCGCCGAAGCCCTGGCTCAGGTGATGGCCCATCAGCTCGGCATAGACCTGTTCGCCCAGCGCCACGAGCAGCAGGCCCGATCCGATGGCGACATCCATGTCATCGGTCCGGTATCCGACCGAGAGACAGATCTTGGACGTGGCCGCCAGTTGCGGTGGCGACATGCCGGAGTTCAGAACAAAGCCGGACACACCCTGAAGCACGGCATCGCGCGGCTTGAGCGAAAGCGCGGCCACGTGATCCTTCATGACAGGACCGAAGGACTTGCACTGGGCGGCGATTTCATTGACGCCGACACCCTGGATCGACCCTGCAAGCTTTTCGCCTTCGGCAATCGCATAGGTTCGGGCCAGGCAGAACTGTTCATTCAGAACCGTGTTCGGGTCCGTCATGCTGGCCAGCGTCGTGAAGCCACCGTTGGTGTTGGTCAGAAGCGACACGGTGTTGCAATGCGATGCCAGCGACGCGGCATCCCCACCGCCGAGGAAGTTCGGAAGGGCAGCGCTGCCATCGTTGCTGTCCGGCACAAGCGTTGGTGCGGCCGCGACGGTTGTGCTGGCCGGCGGTGCTGCGGGTGCGGGCGTCGGCGCGACAACAACGGTTGTTGTCGGTGCAGGCTGCACGACCTGTGGGGTCGGCACCGGCTGTGCCACGTTCACGCCAGCGGCTTCGTCACGGTACTTCAGCAGCAAGCCACGCGGGCCCATGCCCGTAGCCGCGATCTGCTGATGGGTGACCGGACCGCCCGCAAGCGCGCGGTGATACGAGCCCAACAGGAAGCTCTTTTCGTACTGGTTCAGGTAGCCCGTAACGGGGTAGCTCAAATGCGCCTGATACTGCGAAATGGCAGCGCGTGAGCGGCGACCCAAAACGCCATCCGGCGTTCCGGCCGGAAAGCCGAAGTAGTTCAAAGCCGTCTGAACCTCGCGCGCCTCCGCCCGTGCAGCATTGTTGACCGGAGCGCGATAAACCTTGCGGGTTGTCCGTTGCCGGTTCTTGGTGGCCTCGTTGACGATGACGCCGCCAATGATGCCGCCGACGATCGCATCCCCGATATCCGCGTCGGCACGTTCAACGCCGGTCACGGCAATTATTGATGCCAGAGCTGCACTTACAGCTAGTTTCTTATGCATTACATCCCCCTTTAAAGAGACTCGCCTTGAATGTGATAAGGGACCTTAACACGCAAGATGCGAAAATCAGCTTGTTTTTTCAGTGTTTTCACGATGATTGTTTCTTTCCTGAACCGGGATTAGCAAAGCTCATGTCTGTCGAATGGATCACCAGCACGCGCCCGGTCCCCTATGAGAGCGCCATCCATGCGATGGAAGAACGCGTCGCCGCGATCCGGGCTGGCACGCAATCGGAGGCCATCTGGCTGCTGGAGCACCCGCCGCTTTACACCGCGGGCACATCGGCGGTCGCGGATGACCTGCGGGAGCCCGACCGCTTTCCGGTCATCCAGACACGGCGCGGCGGACAGTACACCTATCACGGGCCCGGGCAGCGCGTGGCCTATGTCATGCTGGATGTGGCGGCGCGGGGACGCGACGTGCGCCGTTTTGTCGAGCAGTTGGAAACCTGGGTGATCGCGGCGCTGGCCGAGTTCAACGTGACCGGCGAGATACGCGAAGGCCGTGTCGGGGTCTGGGTGACCCGGCCTGAGAAGCCGCCCCTGCCCGACGGGTCCCCGCGTGAGGACAAGATCGCGGCCATTGGTGTGCAGATGCGGAAATGGGTGAGCTTTCACGGGCTCTCGATCAATGTTGAGCCCGATCTGTCGCATTTCGACGGCATTGTACCCTGTGGCATCTCAGATCACGGGGTGACATCGCTGGTCGATCTGGGGCTGCCGGTGACGCTGGGCGATGTCGATGTGGCGCTCAAGCGCAGTTTCGGCGAGGTCTTCTAGCGCCGGCCCCAATTGTGCGCGCATGGCGCGCATACGAGGCTTTGCGTGGGGCTCTGCCCCACACCCCGGGATATTTACCAACAGGCGAAGATTGACACCCCCCGGGGGCTGCCCCACCATCCGCGCGACCTGTAGACGACCGAGGGGTCATGACCCAAGACACGATCTATCATCGACCGGACACGCTGGACGAGGCGCTAGTGCATCTTGCGGAGGGCGCGCCACGCGTGGCGGCGGGCTGCACCGATCTTTTTCCGGCGACCGAACGCAAGGTTCTGCCGGGTCCGATTGTGGATATCTCAAAGGTCGCCGGGTTGCGCGGGGTGCAGGTGGGGCCTGACGGCGTCACAATCGGGGCGACAACCACCTGGGCCGACCTGATCGCGGCCAATCTGCCGCCTGCCTTCGATGGGTTGAAGCTGGCGGCGCGCGAGGTGGGGGCGCGACAGATCCAGGCGCGGGGGACCGTGGCGGGCAATCTCTGCAATGCGTCGCCCGCCGCCGATGGTGTGCCGCCGCTTTTGACGCTGGACGCTCAGGTCACGTTGCAGAGCACGCGCGGTGCGCGCAAGTTGGGTTTGTCTGAATTCCTGACCGGTCCGCGTCAAACCGCACGGGCTGCCGATGAGCTTCTGACCGACATTCATATTCCTGCCGAAGCGACGGAAGGCATGGGCTTCTTCCTGAAACTGGGCCCGCGGTCTTATCTTGTGATCTCGATTGCGATGACAGCGGCGCGGGTGCGGGTTGAAGACGGGATTGTGCAATCGGCGGCACTTGCGATCGGGGCGTGCTCGCCGGTTGCGACCCGCCTGACGGAGGCGGAGGCGGCGTTGATTGGCGCGCCCCTCGACCCGATGCGGATCACCGAGGATATGGTGGTGCCTCATCTGGCCCCTATTGATGATATGCGAGCGGATGCCGGGTATCGGCGGGGTACGGCGCTGGACCTGTTGCGGCGAACGCTCGCGCCGCTTCGCCAGAGGCAGGCCGCATGACCCGGCTGATTATTGGCGGAGAAACTCATGAAATCCAAAGCGCTCCGGGGCGGCGTTTATCCGAAGTGCTGCGCGAGGAGCTCGATCTGAAGAGCGTGAAATCGGGCTGTGACGCGGGGGATTGCGGGGCCTGTACCGTTTTGATGGATGGCGCGCAGGTCTGCGCCTGTCTGGTGCCGGTTGCGCAGGCGGATGGCTGCGTCATCGAGACATTGGAGACGTCGGAGCCGGAGCTGTCGTCCAAACTGCAAGCCGCGTTTCTGGATCACGGGGCGGCGCAATGCGGCATCTGCACGCCGGGCATGATGATGGCGGCAACGGAGCTTTTGCGTTCAAATCCAACACCTTCGCGGAGGGATGTTGAAGTTGCGCTTGGCGGCGTGCTCTGTCGCTGTACGGGATACGCCAAGATCGTGGATGCCGTGGTTGGGTTGGCCCCGCGCACGGCGCGCCCCAACGGGCATGCGGTGGGACTGCCTTTGCGGCGGCTCGACGGGCAACCCAAGGTCGATGGCTCCGAGCGGTTCGGGGCGGATGTCGGCCCGCCCGATGCGCTTCTTGTCCGCGCGGTGCGGTCGCCGCGTTTCCATGCCGGTTTCGCGTTTGGCGATATCGCGGGCTGGGCTGCGGCATCGGGCGTCAAGGTTCTGACGGCAGAGGATATTCCAGGCGTGAACAGGTTCGGTGTAATCCCGCCACTGGCCGACCAACCGGCGCTGGCTGAGGGCGTGGCGCGCTATCTGGGGGAAGCCGTGGCCTTGATTGTTGGCCCGGCGGAGGTGGTCGAACCTCTGGACCTGTCCGCCTTCCCTGTGCGTTGGACGCCGCTGGACCATGCCACAACGGAGGCAGAAGGGCCTGCCGCCCCACGCCTGCATGACGGGCGACCGGGGAATGTGCTGATCAAGGGGCGTGTCGCGACGGGCGACCCGGATGGCGCGCTGGCCGAAGCGGCCTTCGTCGCCGAGGCCAGCTTTCAGACCTCCTATGTCGAGCACGCCTATATCGAGCCGGAGGCGGGGGTGGCCTGGATGGAGGGCGACACGCTGGTGATCCACGCCTGCACGCAAGCCCCGGTGATGGACCGCGACGATACCGCGGTGATCCTCGGCCTACCGAAAGACAAGGTGCGGATCGTGCCCACCGCGGCGGGTGGCGGCTTTGGCGCGAAGCTCGATCTGTCGGTGCAGCCGCTCATCGGGTTGGCAGCGATGGTCACGGGTCAGCCCTGCCGGATGGTCTTCACGCGAAACGAGTCGATGCGGGCCACCACCAAGCGGCATCCGGGCACGATGTCGGCAAAGATCGGAGCGGATGCCGACGGGCGCGTGACGGGTATGGTGTTCGACGGCGATTTCAACACCGGCGCCTATGCCAGTTGGGGGCCGACGGTCGCGACCCGCGTGCCGGTCCATGCCTCCGGTCCCTACCGGGTGCCACATTACCGGG
The DNA here is from genome assembly GCA_038532095.1 of Pseudomonadota bacterium. Classification (GTDB taxonomy): domain Bacteria; phylum Pseudomonadota; class Alphaproteobacteria; order Rhodobacterales; family Rhodobacteraceae; genus JAJDOD01. Next base: position 15,690 of record JBCBBB010000039.1, on the reverse strand, counting down.
CGGAGGCGCGGGCGATCCACACCAACGGCCCGGTGGCCGGTGCGTTTCGCGGCTTCGGTGTCCCGCAGGCGGCGATCATGCAGGAATTGCTTTACGACGATCTGGCGGGGCAATGCGGCATGGATCGGCTGGCCTTCCGGCGGCAGAACGCCTTTGTCGATGGCGACACCACGCCGTCGGGGCAGGAACTCGCCTCTGTCGGGATGTTGGAGTGCCTCGACGCGTTGCAACCCCATTGGGACCGCGCGCTGGAAGATGCGGCGACGCATGTGTCAGATACGACTGCGCGCGGCGTCGGCATTGCCTCCTGCTGGTATGGCTGCGGGAACACGGCGCTGCCGAACCCGTCCACCATTCGGATCGGGATCACTCCGGATGGTCGGCTGCGGTTGCATCAGGGTGCTACCGATATCGGCCAGGGATCGAACACGGTGATCGCACAGATCGCGGCGGATGCTTTGGGGCTGCCCATCGATGCCATGGAACTGGTCGGGCCAGACACAGGGATCACGCCCGATTGCGGCAAGACCTCGGCCTCGCGCCAGACATTTATCACCGGGCGCGCAGCGGAAGCGGCGGGACGCGCGCTACGGGCGGAGATATTGCGGCGGACCAACCTGTCGGATGCGGCCGTACTGTCGTTGGAAAACGGCGAGCTGAGCGCGCGGGAAAACGGGCGGTCGCAGAGCATCGATCTGGGGGACGCGAATGCGCACGGTTACGCGCTGGTGGCGGAGAAGACCTACGATCCGCCAACCACGGTGCTGGACAAGGATGGTCAGGGCACACCTTATGCGGTCTATGGGTTCGGCGCGCAGATTGCTGAAGTGGAGGTGGACCTTGCGCTTGGCACAACCCGCGTTCTGAAGATGACGGCGGCGCATGATGTCGGGCGGGCGATCAATCCGCTACTGGCGGAGGGCCAGATCGAAGGCGGCATTGCGCAAGGGTTGGGTCTTGCTTTGATGGAAGAATTTCTGCCCGGGCGGACCGAGAACCTGCATGATTATCTGATCCCGACTGTCGGGGATATGCCGGAGATCACCTCGATCCTGATCGAGAAGCCCGACCCGGAAGGGCCGATGGGGGCGAAAGGGTTGGGCGAGCATGTGCTGATCCCGACCGCACCTGCGATCCTGAACGCCATCCGGCATGCGACGGGCGCACGGCTCACCAAGGCCCCTGCTCTGCCGCACCGGGTGCGCGCGGCGATCCAGGAGGCAGCGTTCGCCGCGAACTCCGGACCAAAATCCGACACGGATTTTGCGGAGACCGCATCGGTCTCCGGAACGGTTTCCGTTTCGGAAACCGGGGCGCCAGATGGCGCGTAAGCGGCGCGATACCAACCTGCCCGCGCCGTTCCTGAAACGGCTGACGCTGATTGCGGACAGGATGGGCGATCGCAAGAGCTACCCTATGAACCTGCCCTGGCTCGACCCGGACCGGTTTGAACTCACCTTCGACACCCCGGTCACCATCATCGTCGGCGAGAATGGCTCTGGCAAATCCACGCTGATCGAGGGCATCGCCGCTCTGGCGGGGTATGATGAGGCGGGCGGTGGTAAAGGGTACAAACCCGTTGATCACAGCATGGCGGTGGATGTGAGCGGTGCGGGGCTGGCGCAGGCGCTGCGGGCAGGCTGGTTGCCCAAGGTCACCGATGGCTGGTTCTTCAAGGCGGAGAGTTTCTTCTCGGTCGCGCGTTATCTTGACGAGGCGGCGCAGCTTGACCCGTTCAAACCGCCGCCGCCTGACTTTCTTTCGCATTCGCATGGCGAGGGCTTCATCCGGTTCTTCGAAGAACGCATGGCGCGACAGGGCATCTACTTCATGGACGAACCGGAAAGCGCGCTTTCCCCAAACCGGCAACGCGAATTGCTCTGTGTGCTTGCGGGCATTCAGGAGGCGGCCACCGCGCAGGTCATCATGGCCACGCATTCGCCCATTTTGATGGCGGTGCCCGGCGCAACGGTGCTTGAGATGACGCGGCTCGGCCCGGAGCCCGTGGCTTTCGAGGACACGGCGCATTTCAAGCTCTACCGCGATTTTGTCAGCGACCCGACGGCGTTCGTGGACGCGGCGCTCGCGGAGGCAAGGCCATGAGCGCAAACGACAAAATCCGCTGCGACGCCTGTCCGGTCATGTGTTACATCGCGCCGGGCCGCGCCGGGGCGTGTGACCGCTATGCCAATGAAGACGGCAAGATCATCCGGGTCGATCCGCTGACCATTCTGGATCGGCGGATCGCCAAGGGCGATGCGGTGAAGCCGTTTCTGAAAGCGGATTGGGACGGCTCCACTGCCAGCGGCGCGGATGTCGCCGTGTCCGCTATTGGCGCGGGCACGACCTATCCCGATTACAAACCCGCACCCTTCATCGTCTCGCGTCAGATTGACGGTGTCGATTGCGTGACTGTCGTGACGGAGGCGATCTTTTCCTATTGCGGGGTCAAGGTGAAGATCGACACGGATCGCCATTTGGGGCACGAGACCGCCGCAGTTCGCGCCGGTGGCGAGGTGATCGGCCATGTGATGACGGCGGAGTATGGGTCTCAGATGTTGTCGCTTGGCGGTGTCGAGCATCTCACCGGGGGCTCCAAGGCCGAAGGGCGCGCGACCTGTTCGGCCCTCATGGCGCTGTGCAACAAGGAAGCGGTGGAACTCAGCATCGATGGCGGGTCGACGGTGGTCGTGGAAGCCGGGCAACCGCCCATCGTGGACGGCACGCCGGAAGATCGGATGCGCGTTGGTTGCGGCTCGGCAACGATTGGCATGTTCGCCAGCCAGTGGAAGGGCCATGTCGATGAGGTCGTCGTTGTCGACGATCACATCACCGGCGTCGTCTCGGAACATCAAGCTGGCAAGGTGATCGACTGGCCCGAGACCGGCATCCGGATCAAGGGCCACCGCTCCACGCCCGGGCGCTACTTCAAGGTGGCAAATCCCGGCCTTGGCTGGGGCGGGACGGATATCGACGACCCCCTCGCAATCCTCGGCGACTGGCGCGTGGCCAAGGGCGCGCGGCCCGGTCTGACGCTGTTGATGGTCTCCACCACCGGGGAGCATGCGGCGTTTTATGAGTTGGACGACGCGCTTGTGCCACGGGTGCGCCCCATGCCGGAAGCGCTGCAAGCCTCCGTCGATCTGATCGCGGAGAACTGCGAACCGGCGCGCGCTACGGTGCTGTTCATGGGAGGTGCCGGGGGATCGTTGCGCTCTGGCGTGACCCGGAACCCGATCCGGCTGACGCGCTCGGTGCAGGCCGAGGTCACGCGGGTCACGCTCGGTGGTGTGCCCGCCTATGTCTGGCCGGGCGGCGGGATCACCGTGATGGTCGATGTGGCCGACTTGCCGGACAACGCCTTTGGCTATGTGCCGACCCCTGCCCTTGTCGCGCCTCTGGAGTTCACCCTGCCGCGCGCGGAATATGCCGCGCTTGGCGGGCATGCGGATGCGATCCGCAGCCTGGAAGACGTGCTGGACAAGGGCGGAGAATATGGTGCGGCGGCGCAGGTTGTCGGCGCCAAGCGATGAGCACTGGCGCGCAGTCGGCGTTCCTGCCGGACGGGCGCTTGCATCTGCATCACGGACCGATTGACCTGATCATCTCGGCGGAAGGGCCGGATGCATCTGAGGCGTTCGAAAGCGCAGAGAGGCGGTTTTCGACGGTTTTGACCGACCTCATGCAGCATCTGCCGGACCTGACCCGGGCCTTCGAAGGTCAATCCCCGAATGACCCGATTGCGGAGCGCATGGTCTCGGCTGTCGCTCCGTTGGCGCCCGACCAGTTTGTCACACCGATGGCTGCGGTGGCGGGTGCAGTGGCGGATGAGATTTGCGCTGTTCTCGCCAAAGCGCCCATCACAAAAGCTGTGGTCAACAACGGCGGCGACGTGGCTTTCTGCCTGACCGAGGGCGAGGTGTTCCGGGCAGCCTCCTCCCATGGCACGCTTGCGCTTTCCTCGGACGGACCAGTGCGGGGCCTGGCGACCTCGGGATGGCGGGGGCGCAGCCAGTCCTTCGGGATTGCCGATGCAGTAACCGTGCTGGCAGAAAGCGCAGCGCGGGCCGATGCCGCTGCCACGCTGATTGCCAATGCCGTTGATCTGCCCGGCCACCCGGCCGTCACACGCCAACCCGCGGAGGACATCGAAGCCATCCCGCAACTTGGGTCGCGCCTTGTCACCGTGGATGTCGGCCCGCTTACCGCAGAGGAGACCGATGCCGCATTGGCCGCCGGGACAGCCTATGCCGATACGCTTTTGAAGCGTGGGGTGATCTGTGCAGCACTTCTTCTGCTCAACGATCAGACCCGGATCATCGGGTCAGCAGATATCGCGACAGCGCTTCCGGCTGATCCGTCATAATCAGGCGTATACCCGCCCCCAGAAGCCGGCCCCAAACCGCGCCCGGGTCGCGCAATGCGCGGGTGTCGGACAGGCCACAGCAATGCGTATTGTCCAGCGTATAGGTGCCAAAGCGCATAAGATCGCCTGCAAAGGACGTGGCCCGTCGCAACAGGTTCAGATCGTCGAACCTGACTTCGACGGCGGCGACATCGGCTTCCCGTAACGACACAACCAGCGGCAGATCATCGCCCGAGCGGAGCGCGATCTTGGCGATCACCATGATATCGAACTGTTCTTCAAGCGCGACCAGCTTGGCGATGTCTTCTGTCGTCTCCACGCGCATTTTCAACGTGGCGAGGTCCTGACAGCCCAGTGCAGCCACGGAGTTTGCCACGGCTTCGATATCCTCCGCGCGCTTCACATCGAGATCAAAGATCGCCCCCGTCCCGTCCAGAGCCTGAAACGCCTGGTCCAACGTCGGAACCGGTTCGTCGGTTGCCGGGGCATCCGGCCCACCGGCCCCCTCCCGCAGCCGCAATTCAGCGAGGTCAGCACAAGACACGTCGGCTGCGCCCTGATCGGCCCCTGTCATCCGCTCGAGCGTGTCGTCATGCATCAGATATGGCGTGCCCTGCTGGTCCAGCCGCACGTCGACCTCGACAACATCGCATGTCGCAGCCGCTCGAATGGCCGCGAGTGAGTTCTCGGGCAGCGGGTCCCACAGCCCGCGATGGGCGGAGACCATGGTGTGACGCCGATTGGCGCGAAACCGCGCCTTTAGCGTGGTACCGCGTAGAAACCTTCCGTGCCTGTGTGGAGCATGCACGTCCATCCCGTGACTCCTGCAAGACAAGTTTGATCAAAATTTCGTTCCCGATTGCATACTACAGAATACATAGCAAAACTGAAGTAAAACCGGTCATCGTGCGTCAAGCTATCCTTTGCATCGGAAAATCCGCTGCTCTCTTGACGCCCCTGCTGCGGACCGGCATGCACCGCCCATGACAGAACTTGCACTGATCACCGGCGCGTCGCGCGGACTAGGGGCCGCTCTGGCCGAGGCCTTGGCCCAAACCCACCACATCGTCGCGGTGGCGCGGACCGTGGGTGGGCTGGAGGAGCTGGACGACCGCATTCAGGCGCAGGGCGGCAGCGCCACGCTGGCCCCGCTTGATGTCACCGACAAAGACGCCATGGCGACGCTTTGCCGGTCCATTCATGACCGTTGGGGCAAGCTGCACCTTTGGGTGCACACCGCGATCCATGCCGCGCCCTTGTCGCCCGCCGCGCATATCGATGCGAAGGACATGCAAAAGAGCATCGCAACCAATGTCACCGCAACGGCGACGCTGATCCCGTTTGTCGCGCCGCTTCTGGGCACAGACGGCAAGGCCGTGTTTTTTGAAGACGCACGCGCCCAAGGCAAATTTTTCGGCGCCTACGGCTCCACCAAGGCCGCGCAGATCGCACTGGCCCGCAGCTGGCAGGCGGAAAGTGAAAAGATCGGGCCGCATGTGCGCGTTCTGCAAGCCCCCGCCATGCCAACCGCCACACGCGCCCGCTTTTTCCCGGGCGAGGATCGGGCCGGGCTGACGGATTTGTCAGACGCCGCTGCCGCCCTGATCGCCGACTTCTGACGCTGAAGCTGCGTGCGACCCCGTGCAAGGAGGCGCAAAAGCCAACGCGTGCTTGCCCCCCACCTCTGCCTCCCATAAGTCAGTCTCATGCGGATACTCATCACCAATGACGACGGGATCAATGCGCCGGGGCTGAAAGTTCTGGAAGACATCGCGGCCGAGCTTGTCGGAGACGACGGCGAGGTCTGGACCGTGGCGCCCGCGTTCGAGCAATCGGGCGTCGGTCACTGCATCAGCTACACGCACCCGACCATGCTGTCCCAATTCGGCGAGCGCCGCTTTGCGGCCGAGGGCTCTCCGGCCGATTGCGTGTTGGCCGCCGTGTACCAGGTGATGAAGGACGCGCCGCCCGATCTTGTTCTCTCAGGTGTGAACCGGGGCAACAATGCCGCGGAAAACGTGCTTTACTCCGGCACCGTGGGCGCCTGCATCGAAGCCGCCTTGCAAGGCCTGCCGTCGATTGCGCTCAGCCAGTTCTATGGGCCGGAGAACAATGCGCTCGACAACCCGTTCGAAGCGGCGGCCCTGCACGGCGTATCGACGGTGCGCAGCCTGTTGCGCCACGGGCTTTGGGATGGCAGCGATTACCGCCTGTTTTACAACGTGAACTTCCCGCCGACTTCTGCCGATGCCGTGAAGGGTCTTCGGATCACGACGCAGGGGTGGCGGCAGGACACAAATATGGGGGTCGAACCGCACCGGTCGCCCTCGGGCCGGGTGTTTCTTTGGGTGAAGGGCGGGCCACAGCACAATGCAACCGGTCCTGGCACGGATGTCACCGCAAATCTGGATGGCTACATCTCGGTCACCCCGCTGCGCGCCGACTTGACGGCGCATGACACCATCGAGACCCTGCGCGCCCGGCTCGACACGTGATGCAGGACGCCGAAGCCAAGATGCAGTTCCTGTTCGCGCTGCGCTCGCGCGGGGTGATGGACAAGCGTGTGCTGGAGGCGATGGAGCGCATCGACCGGGGCGCTTTTGTCAAAGGGCTCTTTGCCGAGCGCGCTTATGAGGACATGCCCTTGCCGATTTCCTGCGGGCAGACGATCAGCCAGCCTTCCGTGGTTGGCCTGATGACGCAGGCCTTGCAGGTGGAGCCGCGCCACAAGGTTTTGGAAATCGGGACCGGCTCCGGCTATCAGGCCGCTATCCTCAGCCAATTGGCCCGCCGGGTCTATACGCTCGACCGCCACAAGCGCCTTGTCAGCGAGGCGCAGGAGGTCTTTGACGCGCTCGATCTGTCCAACATCACGGCGCTCGCTGCAGATGGTACGCGTGGGCTGCCGGAACAGGCGCCGTTTGACCGCATTCTGATCACCGCGGCGGCGGAAGACCCCCCCGGTCCCTTGCTGTCAGAGCTGAAACCGGGCGGCATCATGGTGGTGCCGGTCGGGCAGTCGGATGCCGTGCAGGCGCTGATCAAAGTCACGCGGACCGAAACCGGCTATGACTACCAAGAACTGCGGCAAGTGCGCTTTGTTCCGCTGGTTGAGGGTCTGGGCGCGGATTGAACCGCGTAAACTCGCCGCAAAACGCACAAGAATACTGGATCAAACCCCCGAAGAGGTGTTAACATCTTGTGGAATGGCAGGTGTGCGATGACCATATGTGGCGGTCGTTGTGCAAAACAGTCCCAAAAGAGGACTGCAGGATACGGTTGAGGAGTTGGCAGATTATGACACCGATGGCTTTCAAGATCCTTCTCGCGGGCAGCGTTTTGGCGCTTGCGGGGTGTGGCAATTCAGGCGGCGGCTTCCTGGGCGGGCTTGACCTCGACCTGCGTGGCGCGTCCGGACAGCTTGACACCAGTGACGCGGCGCTCAACGCCTCCGGGGCGCGACCCGTGCCGGATGAGCGCGGCGTCGTCTCTTACCCGAATTACCAGGTGGTGCTGGCGCGCCGTGGCGATACGGTGCGTGATGTGGCCGCCCGGATCGGGATGCCGGCGGAAGAACTGGCCCGGCACAACACGCTGCCGGATACCGTGATCCTGCGCGACGGTGAAATCCTTGCGTTGCCGCGCCGCGTTCCGAATGCGCCTGCGGGCCTGACGCCGGACGGTCAGGTTGATGTGGTCACGATCGCTGGCAATGCGATCGAAAACGCCCGCGCCACCCCTGGCGCCTCGACCGGGGCCGAACCGGCGCGCCACCGGGTGCGCCCGGGCGAAACAGCGTTTTCCATTGCGCGCAGCTATGACGTGCCGGTGGCCGAACTGGCCGAGTGGAACGGGCTTGGCCCCGACCTTGCCTTGCGCGTCGGCCAGTATCTTCTGATCCCGGTCACGCCGTCTGCGCCGGTCGGTGGACAGGACGTGCGCGTCGCCTCCATCGAACAACCCGGGACCGGCAGCGCCGCGCCTTTGCCGCCATCGGCCGCGCGACCGCTGCCCACAGCCGACGCGACACCCGTGGCGCGCAGCACCCCTGAGGTGGCTGCGGTCCAAGCGCGCGAACCGGTACCTGAGCCAGAACCGCTTGAAGATGTTCAAACGGTGGCCTCGGATGTCTCGAAGCTACGGATGCCGGTTCAGGGCAGCATTATCCGGCCCTACACCAAAGGGTCGAACGAAGGCATCGGCATCTCCGCCAATGCGGGCAGCGAAGTGGTCGCCGCCGATGACGGGACCGTCGCGGCCATCACCCGCGACACCGACCAGGTGCCGATCCTGGTGATCCGTCACGCGAACAATCTGTTGACGGTCTATGCCGGGGTGGATGAAATCGCCGTTGAAAAAGGCGATGCGGTCCGGCGTGGTGAGCAGATTGCCGTCGTGCGGTCGGCCTCTCCCCCCTTCCTGCATTTCGAAGTGCGTGAGGGCTTCGACAGCGTTGATCCCGGCCCCTACCTGAACTGAGTGCGCGCGCTTCGCGCGCACGCGATGTTTGGCGGCGGCCATGGGCCGCCGCGATGCCTTCGGCGTGCGTATTTTGAAAGAGATGAAGGGGCATCGGCGCGAGAGAGGCTCGGTCAGGGCGCCAGATGAAAGATCGTGTGCGCGCGGAGCGCGCGCAATTTGGCAGCGGTCTGGCCGAGTGGGCGAAAGAGCGATTACGCTTTTGCGCCAATTGGTTTAGCCTGCCTGAACCATGTTCGAAACTGTCGCCATTCCCGTTTGGGCGCTTCTGCTCTTTGGTCTCTTTGCCGCGCTCTCTGTACTGGAACGGGTGATTGGCCCGTCGATCCGCTGGTTTTTCCGCAAGCGCGCCGAACGGGTTGTGGCGGAGGTGAACAAGCGGCTTCAGCGCCCGATCGAGCCGTTCAAGCTGGCGCGGCGCACGGATATGATCCAACGGCTCAAATACGACCCGGAAGTGGCCGAGGCCATCGTGGCCCATGCCCGCGAAGAAGGGCTGCGTGAGGACGTGGCCTTCGAGCAGGTGGAACGCTATGCGCGCGAAATCGTGCCCTCCTTCAGCGCCAGTGCGTATTTCGGGTTCGGGACGCGGGTGTCGAGGTGGCTGAGCCAGATGCTGTTTCGCGTACGCCTTGGCGCCTTTGATGAAGAAAACATCGCTGCCATTGATCCCGACGCCACGGTGGTCTTCGTAATGAACCACCGCTCGAACATGGACTACCTGCTGGTGACATGGCTCGCCGCGGAACGCTCGGCGCTGTCCTATGCGGTGGGCGAATGGGCGCGGGTCTGGCCGCTCTCGGCGCTCATCCGAACCATGGGCGCGTTCTTCATCCGTCGCCGGTCGCGCAGCCCGCTCTATCGGAAGGTGCTTGCGCGCTATGTGCAAATGGCCACGCAAGGCGGCGTGACGCAGGCGGTCTTCCCGGAAGGGGGGCTGTCGCTTGATGGTCGGATCGCGGATCCAAAGCTTGGCTTTCTGTCTTACATTGTCTCGGGGTATCAGCCAGGGGGACGGGATGTGGTCTTTGTCCCGGTTGCGCTGAACTATGATCGGGTTCTGGAGGACCGGATCCTGATCCAGGCGCATCAGGCGGGCGAGCGCAAGTTCCGTGCGGCCTTCCCGCAGGCGGTGCGGTTTTTCTTCCGCCACCTGATCAAGAAGCTGCGCGGCACGTTTTATCGGTTCGGCTATGCGGCAGTGTCTTTCGGTGAACCGGTGTCACTCACGGCCTTTGTCGAAAAGCACGGCGCGGACACCACCAAGGCGCTTGGCAAGGAGTTGAAAAACCGGATTGAACATATCGTTCCGATCCTGCCCGTGCCGCTTGTGGCGGCCATTCTGGAACAGGAAGACGGACCGGTCCGTCGCGAGGCCCTGATTGCCAAAGTCGAAGAGTGGCACGCGAAGCTGACTGACACGACCGCGCATGTGCATATCCCGCGGGGCGATCTGGACTATGCGGTGGAGACCGGCCTCAGGCTGTTGCTGCTGCGCCGCCTTGTGACCGAAACGCCTGAGGGTCTGACGTGGACGGAAGGCGAAGAGGCGGTGCTGGCCTTTTACGCCAACTCGATCCGGCATTTGATGGAGGAGGCAGCCGCAGTCCGGGTATGATCCGGCCCGCGGGTTTTCAAACCTTAATGCGCGCCGCCGAGCTGGCCGACGCGCACGCCGTAATCCACCGCAACCTGGTAATCCGGGTCATCGTCACTGTCGACCATCAGGCTGCCCGCCTTGGTCAGGAGCTTGTGACAGTCGCGGCTGAGATGGCGCAGTTGCAGGGTTTTGCCAGCCGCCTCGTATTTTGCGGCCACCGCCTCGATCGCGGTCAGGGCAGACTGGTCGACCACGCGGCTCTCGGCGAAATCGACGATCACAAGGCCCGGGTCCTGCGTAGGGTCAAACAGCTCCGCAAACCCGTCGGAGGAACCGAAGAAGAGCGGCCCCTGCACCTTATAGACCTTTGCGCCTTCGGGTGTGGTGTACGTGCTGGCGTTGATCCGCTTGGCGTTGTTCCAAGCATAGGCCAGCGCGGAGACGATGACGCCGACGAACACGGCCGTGGCCAGGTCATAGGCCACGGTGACGCCGGTCACGAGCAGGATGACGAAGGCGTCGGTGAACGGCACTTTGGTGAGCACCTTGATCGAGTTCCAGGCGAAGGTGCCGATCACCACCATGAACATCACGCCGACCAGCGCGGCCAGCGGGATCAGTTCGATGATGGGGCTGGCGACCACGATGAAGGCCAGCAGGAACAGCGCAGCAGCGATCCCCGCGATGCGGGTGCGGCCGCCGGATTTCACGTTGATCATGGATTGGCCGATCATGGCGCAGCCGCCCATGCCGCCGAAGAAGCCGGTGACGGTGTTGGCCACACCTTGCGCCACGCATTCCTGGCTGGCGCCGCCGCGTTTGTTGGTGATTTCACCCACAAGGTTCAGCGTCAGCAGGCTTTCGATCAGGCCAATGGCGGCCAGGATCAGCGCATAGGGCAGGATGATCCAGAGTGTTTCCAGCGTAAATGGCGCAAGCGGCGTGCCATAAAGCCCCAGCCCTTCGCCAAACGGGTTGTGCCAGGATGGGAACCCGCCCTCGATCGAGGCCATATCGCCTACGCGCGGCACATCGAGGCCCAGCACGATGACGATGATCGCGACGATGCCAATCCCGGCCAAAGGCGCGGGAAACGCCTTGGTCAATTTCGGCATCACCCAGATGATCGCCATGGTCAACGCGACCAGCGCGAGCATCAGGATCAACGGCGTGCCCGACAGCCATTCGCCGCCACCCATGCCATGGCCGGTGACCTCAAGCGTGTCGGGGTCTTTGAATTGGGTGAGCTGGGCGAGGAAGATCACGATGGCGAGGCCGTTGACAAAGCCCAGCATCACCGGGTGCGGCACCAGCCGGATGAACTTGCCGAAGCGCAGCACACCGGCAGCGATCTGGATCAGCCCCATCAAAACCACGGTGGCAAAGAGGTATTCGACGCCGTGTTGCGCAACCAGGCTGACCATCACGACAGCCAAGGCGCCAGTGGCACCTGAAATCATGCCCGGACGCCCGCCAATGACGGCTGTGATCAGGCCAACGATGAACGCGGCGTAAAGGCCCACCAACGGGTGAACGCCCGCCACGAAGGCAAAGGCCACAGCTTCCGGCACCAGGGCGAGCGCAACCGTCAGGCCGGACAGAATCTCAACGCGAAATTGCCCTGGGGTCATGCCGCCATTGTTGCGGTCCAATGTCGGCGGTTCGCCAAAAAAGGCGGTCAGGGCACGTTCCATGAGGCTCCAGGAGGATCGTTAGCGATATCAACGCCTCCATATAGCCCGGATTGTCTTAATGCACGGTATTCCTCGGCATACCTGCCATGCGTGGCATGGGAGACTCAGGCCCGCTCAACATACTCCATCGTCTCTGTATTGACGATAATCGCCTCGTCCTGACCCACAAACGGGGGAATCATGACACGAACGCCGTTGTCGAGGACGGCGGGCTTGAAGGAGTTGGCGGCGGTCTGCCCCTTCACGACCGGCTCAGTCTCGACCACGGTGCAGGTCACTTTCTGCGGCAACGATGCGCTCAGCGCCTCGCTTTCGTAATACTCGATCTGAATGATCATGCCGTCTTGCAGGAAAGGGCGACGGTCCCCGAGGATATCAGCGGGTAACTCGATTTGTTCAAATGTCTCGTTGTCCATGAACACCAGCATTCCGTCCGATTCATAGAGGAATTGCTGGTCTTTCTGCTCCAAACGGACCTTCTCCACCTTGTCGGCAGAACGAAAACGTTCGTTCAGCTTCGACCCGTTCCGCAGGTTTTTCAACTCCACCTGAGCAAAGGCCCCGCCCTTGCCCGGCTTCACATGATCCACCTTCACCGCGGCCCAGAGACCCTCATTATGTTCCAGCACATTACCTGGCCGGATCTCATTTCCGTTGATCTTTGGCATCCACGTAAACCCATGTTTTTGTTGATTCGTAGGTCGAAATCCCTATATTCCACCGAGGAAAGCCCCGCAAGATGGGCAAAACCTGGGGAGGAAGAGTCGAGATATGCACGCAGTGCATAGCAGGCATTCCGAAAAAGAAAAACAAATGTAGTCACGGAACCGTCATAAACGGCGGACGCCAAAAGACTCGGTAAGTGGAAGAAAAAGAAGGACCAAGCATGGCAGATTTTGTGGACGGCACGGCATTCAATCACGAGCAGGGCAACCGCGCACGCAAGCTTTTTGCGGCTGTTGTTCTGGCGGCCCTCGATGACGCCATCGCCGACGACAAGAAATACGGCAACGGGCCAGAGCAGATCGCTCGTTGGGCACGTTCGCGTGACGGACGTGAAGTGCTGTCTTGCGCCGGTATTGACCCCAATGAACGTGTGGTCAAAGGCCTCATGGAATTTGTGGGCAAAGGCGTGCGGACATCTGTTGCGCTGTCTCGCGAAGAAAGCGAGCGTCGGAACGCCGCCGAAGCGGCTGCCGCAGCGGAGGACGCAAAGCGCGCCGCCTAAGGCATTCGGCCAACCGCCAAAAAGAAGCGCGCCATCCAGGGCGCGCTTTTTTTATGCGTGAGGAAGGGCCCTATGTTGCCTGAACCGACAAGGCCTGCGCGATGGCATCCGCCAGTTCCGCAGGCGGTGCGGGCTTCTGGATCAGCGGCGCTTGCACAGCGCCCATCTCGGTCGATGTAAATCCGGTGTAACCGGAAGTGTAAAGCACCGGCACACCCGGTCGGAGCGCCCTGACACGGCGCGCCAGTTCGAAACCGCCGATCTTGCCCGGCATCACGACGTCGGTCAGCAACAGACTGAAGGCGACCCCGTTCTCAACCATTTCAAGCGCTTCCTGCCCGGACTTTGCCGAGACGACCTCGTAACCCAAGGCTTGCAGAACATCCGTCAGCATGAGTGTCAGGATAGGTTCGTCTTCGGCCACCAAAATGGTCTCGCCCCCACCGAGGACGATCCTGTCCTCCGACACCGGCTCTTCGCGCACGCCCGCTACAGTGCCGCGCGGCAAGGTCATCTGCACTGTCGTACCGACACCTTCTTCCGAATAAATGCGCAGATCACCATCGGCTTGGCGGACAAAGCCATACACCATCGCAAGCCCAAGCCCGGTGCCCGATCCGCCTTCCTTCGTCGTGAAAAACGGGTCGGTGCTGCGCGAGACCGTTTCATCATCCATACCCGGCCCGTTATCGGCCACGCTGATCTCGACATATCGGAACGATGCAGTGTCAAAAGCTGACAAAGACGAAAGCTCCTTCTGCTGCGGGTCGTAATCCTTGGACGGCGCACGCACGGGTCGGGCGCGCACGTCGATCCGGCTGCCCTTGCCGCTGCGCAAAATCGCATCGCGACTGTTCAGAACCAGGTTCATCAGCGCAGTCTCCAGCTGCGTCTGGTCGCAATAGTGCCGCAGATCCGCTTGCTCCACCGACACGGAGATGTCGATTTTCGCTTCGATCATCGGCCGAACAAGGCTTTCGAACTCGGTCAAAACCTCCTCGGTGACGCGCGCCGACGCCAACCCGGGCTGCCGGCGGGCAAAGGCCAAAAGACGGCTCGTCAGATCACGCCCACGCTCGATCGAGGACGCAGCGGTTTCAAGATACGCGTCACGCTTGGCGGGATCGGTCGCCTTGCGCGCCAGATCAACCGCATAAAGCTGCGACGCAAGCAGGTTGTTGAAATCATGCGCAATCCCGCCCGTGAGCTGCCCCAGCGCATCGAGCCGGCTTTTGCGTTCCACAACCTGACGGCTGCGCTCTTCGTTCGAGACGTCATCAATGACCAAAACCACCCGAATGCCGCTACGGGAGTTTTCAAGACTGGTGCTGCCAACGCGCACATAGCGTCGATCCTCATCGGCTGAGAGCCGACGCAGCAAGTGGGTTTCGTTGCGCAGAACATGCCCGGACAAGGCGCGCCGCACCGGGTCGGCACTGGCCTCCAATGGGGCCAGCGTCTCGGAATCCAGAAAGCGAATGCTCTCCGGCCAGGCAAAGGGAATGCGATCCGACACACCACCCAGCATATGCCGCGCGCGCGTGTTGATGCGTACGATCTGACCGCGCTCGTCCAGTGCAACAATCCCGCTGGTAGAGGCGTTGAAAATCGTCTCCAGCTCTTCCCGGATAACCTGCGCCTCCTGTTCCTTCAGAACCTGATGCGTGATGTCATGATGCGCCCCCAACAGGCGGGTCGGCTTGCCCTCCTCATTCCGGACAGCCACGCCCCGGCAACGCACCCAGGCCACGCTGCCATCCGCGCAGGTATAGCGCACAACCTGATCGTAGGGATGCGCCGGATCGGCCAGATGCTTGGCCAGGTTCACTTTCGCGGTTTCCAGATCATCGGCGTTGATCAGGTCCTGCCACTCTGCGGCGAGATGTTCTTTCTCCGCAGGATCATACCCGAACGTGCGCCAGAACTCGGGGCTCATATACTCATGTTCCGGGTGCTCAAGGTCCCAATACCAAAAGCCATCCAGCGCGCCTTCACGGATAAAGCGCCAAATGCTGCGATCACTTGTCAGAAGCTCATCCAGCTCAGCTTCGAGATAGTTTTTAGGTGAAACCACGACCCTGCATTCCCGCCCTACGTGCATCCATCGTTAATACATAACCGAAACGGCATGGACGGCAAGCAAAGCAGAGCGATTTGGACGCGCGGCCTCAGCCGGAATGCAGGAAATGCAGAACGTCGCCGTCCTTTACCTCATAGGTCTTGCCTTCTGCCCGGAGCTTGCCCGCATCCCGCGCCGCGGCTTCCCCACCGAGAGAGACGTAATCTTCAAACGCGACCGTTTCCGCCCGGATGAACCCCTTCT
>JBCBBB010000038.1:0-23453 GCA_038532095.1 Pseudomonadota bacterium | reverse complement strand
CGGCCATGAAGCCCGGAATGCCGTAGGCGTCCAGTTCGTCGGTCAGGCGCTTCCATTCGTCTTCGGTCAGAAGGTCGATCAGCGTTGGCCCTTCGGTCAGGAAGAACATATCCGGCTGCGTTGCGGCCATTGTCTGGATTTCGGCTTGCGCCTCGCTGGTGGCTTCCAGAATCAGAAGATCAGCGGTCTCAATGGCGGGACGCACGGCGTCCACCGTCGCGGCGTGGCGGGGGTCGGGCAAATGCAGGGTGCCGACAACCGTGACAACGCTGTCAGATTTCTCCGCCCGGAAGACATTGCCTTCAGCATAGGCATGCGGTGCCACCAGCGCGTCAAGCGCGGCCCGATCCTCGGACCCCAGTTCCGAGATCAGATCCCGTGTGCCGCAGGATTGCGCAAATGACAGTGCAGGAAGAATGGACAGCGCCAAGGGCAGAATAAAACGGATCATGCATGGTCCTTTCCGGTTTCTACCCAATATAGGGGCGATCCTGCACGAAAAAATCTTTTCCAGAAACTTGTGGCGAAATGTTGACTCACAGGTTTGTGTTCCCTATCTCCGCGCCGTTAGCACTCACTTCGGTAGAGTGCTAAAGGGAGAAACACTGAACCAAGGAGCGTTCAAAATGGCTTTTACTCCGCTTCATGACCGTGTGCTGGTGCGCCGCGTAGAAAGCGACGAGAAGACCGCAGGTGGTCTGATCATTCCTGACAATGCAAAAGAAAAGCCTGCTGAGGGCGAAGTTGTTGCCGTTGGCGCGGGTGCACGCGACGAAGACGGCGAGCGCATCGCGATGGACGTCAAGACTGGCGACAAGATCCTGTTCGGCAAGTGGTCCGGTACGGAGATCACCCTCGACGGCGAAGAACTGCTGATCATGAAGGAAAGCGATATACTGGGCCTCGTCGCCTGATCGCTGAGTGAAATCTGCCGGGTGACTGCCCGGATCAAGCAAAACCTATCCAAGGAGTAGCAATCATGGCTGCTAAGGACGTCAAATTTGACACCGATGCCCGCAATCGCATGCTGACCGGCGTCAACACGCTTGCGGACGCTGTAAAAGTGACCCTCGGCCCGAAAGGCCGCAACGTGGTCATCGAGAAATCGTTCGGCGCACCGCGCATCACTAAAGACGGTGTGTCGGTCGCAAAAGAAATCGAACTGGAAGACAAGTTCGAAAACATGGGCGCGCAGATGGTGAAAGAAGTCGCCAGCCGCACCAATGACGAAGCTGGCGACGGCACCACAACAGCTACTGTTCTGGCTCAAGCCATCGTCAAGGAAGGCATGAAGTCGGTTGCTGCTGGCATGAACCCGATGGACCTGAAGCGCGGTATCGATCTTGCTGTGACCAATGTTGTCGAGGCCATCAAAGGCGCATCGCGCGATGTGAAAGACTCCGCCGAGGTTGCTCAGGTTGGCACCATCTCGGCCAACGGCGAAGCAGAAATCGGCAGCCAGATCGCAGACGCGATGCAGAAAGTTGGCAATGACGGCGTCATCACCGTTGAGGAAAACAAAGGTCTTGAGACGGAAACCGAAGTTGTCGAAGGCATGCAGTTCGACCGCGGTTACCTGTCGCCTTACTTCGTCACCAACCCGGACAAGATGACGACCGAGCTGGAAGACGCGATGATCCTGCTGCACGAGAAGAAGCTCTCGTCGCTGCAGCCGATGGTTCCGCTGCTCGAGTCGGTGATCCAGTCGCAGAAGCCGCTGATCATTATCGCTGAAGACGTCGAAGGTGAGGCTCTGGCCACGCTCGTCGTCAACAAGCTGCGCGGTGGTCTGAAAATCGCTGCTGTCAAAGCACCGGGCTTCGGCGACCGCCGTAAGGCCATGCTGCAGGACATCGCGATCCTCACCGGTGGCCAGGTGATCTCGGAAGACCTCGGCATGAAGCTCGAGAACGTGACCATGGACATGCTGGGCACCGCCAAGCGCGTTTCGATCACGAAGGACGAGACCACCATCGTTGACGGCGCAGGCGAGAAGGCCGAGATCGAAGCACGCGTGGCTCAGATCCGTGGTCAGATCGAGGAGACATCTTCGGATTACGACCGTGAGAAGCTTCAGGAACGTGTGGCCAAGCTGGCGGGCGGCGTTGCCGTCATCCGCGTCGGCGGCATGACCGAAGTGGAAGTGAAAGAGCGTAAGGACCGTGTGGACGATGCTCTGAACGCAACCCGCGCTGCTGTGCAGGAAGGCATTGTCGTTGGCGGCGGTGTGGCGCTGGTGCAGGCTGCGAAAGGTCTTGGCTCGGTCAAGGGCGAGAACAGCGACCAGGAAGCCGGTATCGCCATCGTGCGCCGCGCGCTGGAAGCCCCGCTGCGTCAGATCGCTGAGAACGCAGGCGTCGACGGCGCTGTTGTGGCTGGCAAGGTTCGCGAAAGCGACGACACCGCCTTCGGCTTCAATGCTCAGACCGAAGAGTACGGCGATCTCTTTGCGTTCGGTGTCATCGACCCGGCCAAGGTGGTTCGGACCGCTCTGGAAGACGCAGCCTCGATCGCTGGTCTTCTGATCACGACCGAAGCCATGGTTGCCGACAAGCCCGCCAAAGAAGGCGCAGGCGCTGGCGGCGGCATGCCCGACATGGGCGGCATGGGCGGCATGATGTAAGCCTGTTGCGTCCGCTTGCGGACGCAACGACGCACCGCGGCAGGCTTGTTTCGAAGAAACACGCCGAGAGCGGGAAGACATGTCCAAAAGTTAAGGGCGTCCCGTCGGGGCGCCCTTTTTCGTTCACAGTTCAGTCAAGAGAGTGCCAAGCTTTTTGTGTTTCAAAGGGAAAAGGTTTTCGAAACGGAGCACAATTGTGTCTGTGAGCGGATTGAGCAGCGAGTTTGCCAACTTCAGCGGCAGCGAAGAGCCGTTGGGATCGCTGGCACAAAACTGGCAGGTTTTCGCGATCATACTGGTCGTTTTCACAGGCATCTTTCTGTTCAAGTTCGGCCGCAAAGGGTTCGCCGCCAATGCACAGCCTCGCGACAGCGGGTTAGGCGCGCGTTTGGCCGAAATTGACCTTGAAAACTATGATTTGGACGGCACGAAGCCTGCGGAACCTGCACCTGCGGCCAATTTTGACGACTTTTTCTCAAACGCAGAACGGCGTGAAGAGCTTACGCGTGACAAGCCTGCGCCAGTCCCCGATCCGGTTTTGTTCGAAGTCCCGACACTCGCGGACCTGCCTGCACGCGATCCGCATGAACCCGAAGTATCGCCCGAGGCGTGCCAAGAACTGATGCAATTCGTGATCGATGCCGAAGACCGCCGCAAACTCGACCCGGACTACAAGTTCACCGCCAAGGAAAAGTTCGCATCACGCGCAACCCGGGCGGATGAGATGTGCGGTGAGGGCTTTTGCCACTATCTGAAAGACGCGCCGCATCGCGACCGGTTCGTCGCCATCCGCAAGATGGCACATGATATCGGCGCCCCTGATTTGGAAGCAATTATTGATCTTCAGATCCAAGCGCTTGATCAGACGGCCACCGCGGAATGGCGCGATTTGGACCCGAGAGATGAAGAAGGATGGTCGCCAGCCATCAGAACAGCCGGGGCGTTGGGGGCGCTGTTTGATCAGGCCAATCAAAAACACCGATCACAGAGCAGGTTCAGAACGCTGGCAGCCGACTATTTGTTTGGGCAGCGATAGCTCGTTCGCGCGCCTTGCGAAGCGCTTGAAGCGGCGGCTCAGTGCACCTCGACCGGCGCAAAGTCGTTCTGGCGGGCAAGTGCGAACGCCAGTTTCCGATCTTTGACCAAGGCCAGGCACAGCCCGTCCGAGGAATGAACACCATAGATATGTTCCCGCCCTTCGGCCTGTTCCTGCATTTCATCGGGTAGATCGGCAACCGTCACCGGACGGATATAGACCATGCGCTCGCCCATGTTGCGCTTGAAATCGAACCGTGTGTTCATTGCGTTACCCCTTTTTGATCTGGATCGACTGAACCACACGCTCGGGTTCTGCGCGTTTCAGGTCGACGTGAAGCAGACCGTTTGCCAAAGCCGCACCGGACACGTCCACGCCATCGGCAAGCAAAAAAGTCCGCTGAAACTGGCGCGCAGCAATGCCCCGATGCAGGAACACGCGATCACCGCTGTCATCCGTCTGTTTCCCGCGCACCACCAACTGCCGATCCTCGACGGTCAGTGACAAATCCTCTTCTGCGAACCCGGCCACAGCCAGCGTTATGCGAAACGCGTGCTCATCGACCTGTTCTATATTGTAAGGAGGGTAACCATTCTCTGACTTGGCCGTACGCTCGACCAGCCGTTCCAATTGGTCAAAGCCCAACAAAAAGGGGTGGGTGCCCAAAGTAAGCTTGCTCATGTCCGTCCTGTTTCTTCAAGCGACGAATGTTGGGGCCCCTGTCGGCAACCCCTTGATAAGGATATGGGGAGAAATATGGCCTCTACAAGGGGAATAGCCCTTTGCCGCTTCCGGGTTTCTTCGTAAATTAAGGGCAGTCAGCAGTCGTGGGCAGTATGACAAGCACGCCAAAACAGATGGAAACCGAGGAAGTCCTCCAAATCAAGTTGGAGGCTTTGAAGCGTGAACATCGGGATTTGGATGCAGCTATCGAAGCCCTGCAAGAGAAGGGCACTGATCCTCTGGCGGTCAGGCGCCTCAAAAAGCAGAAGTTGCTGCTGAAAGACCGCATCGCCATTCTCGAAGACCGGCTGACGCCGGATATCATTGCTTGAGGCCGTTTCCGCCGCCCGATAGGTAACGATCAACGACGGTGGAGGGGTGCAATGGCGCCAAAAGTTGGAATAATCATGGGCAGCCAGTCGGATTGGCCGACGCTTAAGCCGGCCTCGGACATACTCGACACCCTCGGCGTACCCTTTGAGACGCGGATCGTGTCGGCTCACCGCACGCCTGATCGTCTCTGGGACTATGGAAAAACCGCCGTGGATCGTGGTTTGCAGGTGATTATTGCCGGGGCAGGCGGGGCGGCGCACCTGCCGGGCATGATGGCGTCGAAAACGCGCGTGCCGGTCATTGGCGTGCCTGTTGAGACGCGCGCTTTGAAGGGTGTCGACAGCTTGTACTCGATCCTTCAGATGCCCCGTGGCTTCCCGGTTGCGACGATGGCCATCGGAGCGGCTGGCGCAATGAACGCGGGCCTCATGGCGGCGCAGATGCTGGCCATGACGGATCCGGACCTTGCGGCGCGGGTGGATCAATGGCGTGCGGACCTGTCGGCCTCTATTCCCGAAGAGCCCCGCGATGAGTGAACCGCTCACGCCCGGCGCAACGATCGGTATTCTGGGCGGCGGCCAGTTGGGTCGCATGCTGGCGATGGCGGCCGCACGGCTGGGGTTCCATACGCATGTCTATGAGCCTGGCGCGGCGCCCGCAGGCGAGGTTGCAGGTCAGACCACAACAGCGCCTTACGATGATACCGACGCGTTGGAGGCGTTCGCCCGATCCGTCGATGTCGTGACTTACGAGTTCGAAAACGTTCCTGTCGACGCCCTGGATCGGATTGAGGCTCTGGTGCCGTTTCGTCCAAACCGCAAAGCGTTGGCTGTCAGCCAGGACAGACTGACCGAGAAGACCTTCCTTCAGGATATCGGTTTGCACGTTGCCCCCTTCGCACCTGTAGATGCGGGGGAGGCAGACGCCGCCGCGCGTCTGGCGCAGGCGCTGGCCGAGGTGGGCATGCCTGCCATTTTGAAGACCCGAAGGCTCGGCTACGATGGCAAAGGACAGGCGCGGATCATGGACACCCACGATGCTCAAGCCGCGCTCGACACGATGGCCGGAGCGGAAGCCATTCTGGAAGGTTTCGTGGATTTCGAACGCGAGATCAGTGTGATCGCCGCGCGCGGGATGGATGACCGGATCGCCTGTTTTGAGCCGGGTGAAAATGTGCACAAAGACGGCATTCTGCACACGACGACGGTGCCGGCCGCCATTGATCGCGCCACCCGGGAACGGGCCTTTGGGATCGCGGGCACCATTCTGGCCGCGCTGGATTATGTGGGCGTGCTCGGGGTCGAGCTCTTCCAGACCGAAGACGGCCTCGTCGTGAACGAAATCGCACCACGCGTGCACAACTCCGGCCACTGGACCGAAGCGGGCGCTGTCATCGATCAGTTCGAACAGCACATCCGCGCGATTGCGGGTTGGCCCCTGGTCGATCCGGTGCGGCATTCAGACGTCGTGATGACAAACCTGATCGGGGAAGATGTGCATGGCGCGGCTTCCATAGCGGCTGAAACGGGCGCGCGTTTGCACCTCTACGGGAAGGCTGACGCCCGACCGGGTCGCAAGATGGGTCACGTCACCCGCGTTACGGCCCCGGCGGCAGACCGGTGAGCCTTCGTCTCGCCGTGCGCGGCTTGCTTTTGCTCGAAGACCGCCTTCTGATGGTCAACGCGTGGCCCGGTGGCAAAAGCGATTTGCTCTGCGCCCCCGGCGGAGGCGTCGAGATGCATGCTTCTCTCGAGGAGAACCTGATCCGGGAAATGCACGAAGAAACCGGCCTGACGGTAAAGGCGGGCGAGGTGGCCCTCGTCAACGAATTCCACGACCCGGAGCGCCCCTTTCATCAGGTCGATGTGTATTTTCGATGCGAGTTGTGCGCCGGTGATCCACACGGCGAATGGACGGATCCCGAGGGGATCGTGACCGAGCGCCATTGGCTGACGCGCGATGCACTGGCGCGGCACCGGTTCAAACCCGATAGCCTGCCGGATGTGGCTTGGGGCAGTACAGGACCCGCTTTCTACGATCCGCTGGAACCCATCCTGCGCTGACCGAGAATACCAAAGGCGACACCGCCCAAGATCACGGCGCTGGCGAGAACGAGCCTGAGTGTCACCGGCTCTGAAAGGAGTGTCACGCCACCAGCCACCGCGATGACCGGAACGGTTAACTGAGCCAAGGCCGCGACGCTGGCTTCAAGCTTTGGCAAAAGGCTGTACCAAAGCGCATAGCCAAGACCGGATGTGATCGCGCCCGAAAGGATCGCAAGGATCGCACCGTGCAGTGTCACGCCATCCGGCCAGATCAGCCAGATCAACACGGCAACCGGTGCAGCGCAGACGAAGTTGGCAGCCGTCTCCCCAAGCGGGTTTTGCGCGCCGCGTCCAACCAGCGAATAGACGCCCCAGCCCAAGCCTGCCAAAGCCATCAATAGAACGGCTCTGGGCATCGGGGCCTCGGCACTGCCGGGCCAGACCAGCCACGCTAATCCGGCCAAAGCCAGCGTCGCGCCAATCCAGCGCGCCGGGCCGGGGCGCTCGCCGCCCCAAAGCCCGCCCGAGAACATCGTGAGTTGCACCATGCCAAACAAGATCAAAGCCCCGATCCCCGCGTCGAGTGCGACATAGGCGAAGGAAAACCCAAGGACATAAAGCGCGAGTGCTCCGGCACCGATCATGCGCTTGCGGCCCCAAAGGCTCGGCAGCCCGGACCGGGTTGACACCAAAAGCGCCAGGGCGACAGCGCCAGCGATCAGTCGCAGCGCTGCAAAGGCCGCAGCACCTGTTTCGCCATCAACGAGTGCGGCACGGTTCAACAGCGAATTCGCTGCGAAGGCGACCATGGTCAGGCTTGTCAAAAGGAAAAGGCGCGCCACTTGGCCCTCAAGATGTAATCAATGGACAGTGCGAAACCGCTTACCTAACGTGGCGGCGGAACGCGAAGGGGATAACGGTCATGGCTACAACGCTTCGACTTGGTGTCAATATCGACCACGTAGCGACGGTCAGAAATGCACGTGGGGGCGCCTACCCGGACCCGGTTCGCGCAGCCAGGATTGCGGAGGAGGCTGGTGCGGATGGCATTACGGCCCATCTTCGAGAGGATCGTCGGCACATCACAGACACGGATATCGAAGCTTTGATGGAGGCGCTGACGCTGCCGTTGAACTTCGAGATGGCCGCCACGGAAGAGATGCAAGCCATTGCGCTCCGTCACAAACCCCATGCGGTGTGCATCGTTCCCGAAAAGCGTGAGGAGCGTACGACAGAAGGCGGGCTAGAAGTGGCGCGGGAAGAAAACCGCCTTGCGCATTTCATTGCACCCTTACGGGATGCGGGGTGCCGGGTGTCGATCTTCATTGCAGCCGATGCCCGGCAGATCGAAGCAGCGCACCGCATCGGGGCCGAAGTTGTGGAACTGCACACCGGCGCCTATTGTGATTTTCACGCCGAAGGCCAGTTCGACTCGCGGGATGAAGAATTGGGCCGCCTGACTGAGATGGCCAGTTTCGCGCACAGTCTCGGTTTGGAAGTGCATGCGGGCCACGGATTGACCTACGACACGGTACAGCCCGTGGCGGCACTCCCGGAACTGGTTGAGCTCAACATCGGGCACTACCTGATCGGGGAAGCGATCTTTCTGGGGCTCGATGCGTCGATCAAGGAAATGCGGCGCTTGATGGATGAAGCGCGCGCCTGACTGGCAGCGGTTGTCGGAAATGTTGCGTGAGGGGGCCGCGCCCCCTCACACGTTAT
The DNA here is from genome assembly GCA_038532095.1 of Pseudomonadota bacterium. Lineage (GTDB taxonomy): Bacteria > Pseudomonadota > Alphaproteobacteria > Rhodobacterales > Rhodobacteraceae > JAJDOD01. The sequence continues at coordinate 14,971 of JBCBBB010000038.1, read as the reverse complement.
TGGCTCTGCAAGGTCGAAACCGCCCTATGCGAGCGCTTTCGTCAGTGCCTGGTCCAGGTCGGCGATGATGTCATCGGCGTCTTCGATCCCAATCGATACACGGACCACATTTGGCAAAGCACCTGACGCCGCGCGCTGTTCGTCCGTCAACTGCCGGTGGGTCGTCGAGGCCGAGTGAATGATCAGTGACCGCGCGTCGCCAAGGTTTGCGACGTGGCTGAACAACTCAACAGAGTCGATCAGCTTCACGCAGTTCTCGTAGCCACCTTTGACGGCAAAGGTGAACAGCGCTCCGGCGCCGTTCGGGCAAATCTTGGCAACGCGGTCATAGTAGGGTGAGCTTTCCAGACCAGCATAGGTCACGCTTTCGATCCGGTCATCCGCTTCCAGCCATTTGGCGACTTTGACCGCGTTCTCCACATGCTTCTGCATCCTGAGCGAGAGCGTCTCGATCCCCATCAACGTGTAATGCGCGCCTTGCGGGTTCATCGTCATGCCAAGGTCCCGAAGGCCGATGGCAATCGAATGGAAGGTAAAGGCCATGGGGCCGAGAACCTCATGGAAGGTCAGGCCGTGATACGCCGGCTCAGGCTGGCTCAGGGACGGGAACTTGTCATTCGCGGACCAGTTGAACTTGCCACTGTCGATGACAGCGCCACCGGTGACCGTGCCATTTCCGGTCAGGTATTTCGTGGTCGAATGCACAACCAGCGTCGCGCCGTGCTCGATCGGGCGGCAGAGATACGGCGAGGCTGACGTGTTGTCGACGATCAACGGGATCCCGGCATCGTCGGCGATGGCGGCAATTGCGTCCAGGTCGGTGATGTAACCGCCGGGGTTGGCGATGCTCTCACAGAAAATGGCACGGGTATCGTCGTCAATCGCGGCCTTCACGGCGTCCAGATCGTCGAAATCCACCAGTTTTGCAGACCAGCCAAATCGTTTGATGGTCTGCGTCAACTGGGTGTAGGTCCCGCCGTAGAGACGCGTCGAGGCCACGATATTGCAGCCGGGCATCATCAGCGGGAAGAGGGCCATGATCTGCGCGGCATGGCCGGACGAACAGCAGATACCACCGGCACCGCCTTCAAGATGCGTGATCCGTTCCGCCAGTGCCGCGACCGTCGGGTTGGTCAGGCGCGAATAGATGTAGCCCACTTCCTGAAGGTTGAAGAGCCGTGCGGCATGGTCGGCATCCTGAAAGACATAGGCTGTCGATTGATAGATCGGCACTTGCCGCGCGCCGGTTGCCGGGTCGGGGTTTGCGCCTGCATGAATCTGCAATGTGTCGAAATGCTGTGGCCGATCGGACATGAAAAGGGTCTCCCTTGAGTTTTGCGCGACCCTAAGGGGCAGGCCAGAAGGGGGCAAGTCACCGCATCCAGAGTTTTGCCCGTTTGATCCGGTTTCTGATGACCCGCTCGGCCTTTGGCAGACGATCACGGTCAAACAGATCGCGCACCTTTTGTCCGCGACCCTGATAGATCATCCTTTTGAACGGCTCATACTGCTTCAGGACTTTCTTGATCCGGTTTGGCCGGGTGATGTCTTCAAGGAAAGCAAGGGTCGCGTCGTCCGCTTTCGCATAGAGCAGGGGCAAGGCGCGCCAATGCAGACTGATCCTTCCGTCCAGACCGTTCAACTCCGGGCCCGGGCGGCCACCCCCAAGACCGGCGATCACAACGGGCAGGGCAATCTGGTCAAGCCATGGGTCAAGGCTTTGGCAGGCGAGCTCGGGTGGCGTGTCCTTTTTGAGCGATGTCATCAGGCGCAGCATCCGGTCGGCAAAGACACGAGGGCAACGCGCATAAAACCAACCTGCATTGAAATAGAGATGCCGTTCCCAGTGACCGGTTGGGAAAGACAGATCCAGGCTCGGCGCCATCGGCACATTGGCCCGGTCGTAAACCGCTTCCCAGATTGCGGCGCGATCCGGACCATAGAGCGGTTCCACCGGCCATGTGTCTTCGCGGGCCATCGACGCGGACGGTCGGTCAAAGTCGAAATTAAGCGTATCGAGCGGCCCGGTGATCAAGGTGTCGCTGTCGAAGAACAGAAATGGCTTGTCCGGTTCCATGGCATTGAGCAGCTCGATCTTGTTCCCATAGGGGTACGCCGCTCCGAAGTGGAGGCTGTCGAACGGCAGGATATCTGCCTTCAACCATGTCAGCAGATCATGTGTGTCTTGCTCAATGCCCGGGTGCGTTGGCCATAGCGGGCCGGGTTTCGGAACGCCGACGATCAAGCGTCCGGGGAAGTCGGGAACCGCGGCACGAAGCGATGCGGCAAACAGAACAGCTTCGAAGGAAACCCGTCCCGCTTGAGCCACAATGCAGATATCGAAAGGGGCCGTCATGCTTTGGCGTTCGTCCTCAGGTACCGTACCCTGTCCCTAAGCCGTCACCGCCACAAGGTCGAGTTGGAAGAGGCAGATGTCGCTTCGTCACTTGTATACGATCGTAGACGTGTAAGTGGCGGAAAAAATGGAGAAAATGCTGGTTCTTTAGTCGAGTGGGGATATATAGAGCGGGCAAGAAGGCGGTATTGATGAGCCCAATCCAAGACCATGACCTGCGCTATCAGCTTGCGAACGAGCTGCACGCGCGGCCGTTTCCCACGCTGACCGCCCCCTGTCGCGCGGCCTATCTCGCGATCAAACAGCCGCAGGATGCTGCTGCGCGGGACCGGGAACTGGACCGTGCGCATCTCATTGCGTTGCTTGATCGCTACGGTGCGCCGCATCCGCAGCCGGGTGCGACACATTACTTTGGTGATATCGGGCGCCATAAGCTGAAGTGGGAAAGCCATACCGAATTCGTGACCTATACGGTTTTTGGTGACGGCGTGGCAGATACGCCGTTTGACGCGTCGACCTTTTCAATGTTTCCGGAAGACTGGCTGGCGGGAGCGCCGGGTCAGCGGATCACCTCAGCCCTGATCCGCGTCGAATTCAGCAATGACAATGCAGCAATCGCGTCGAAGCTTGAAAAATGGTTCGTGCCGGAAAGCCTGGCGATCAGTTCGGTCCTTGACGATACAGCCGTCATGGCTGGCGATTTTCGCATCGACACAGCTGGTCACATGCGGTTCGCCCTTTTCGCCCGACCCGAAATGGGCGCGCGCCGCATCGGGCGTGTGGTGCAGCGCATTTGCGAGATCGAGACTTACAAGTCGATGTCGATGCTCGGTTTGGCGCGTGCCCGCGGTTTGGGCGTGACAATCGGCGATATCAACGGTCGCTTAACGCATCTCATGTCAGAGATGCGCGGGGGTGACATGAAGTCCGAACAGACCTTGAAGGAACTTCTTGAGGTTTCGGCAGAACTGGAAAGCACGCTGGCGCATTCGGCCTTTCGGTTCGGCGCCACCGGCGCGTATAGCGCGCTGGTGAACCAGCGCATTGCGGTGTTGCGGGAAGAACGCTTCGATGGTCGCCAAACCTTCGCGGAGTTCATGATGCGACGCTTCGATCCGGCGATGCGGACGGTGAAATCCGTTGAAGGTCAGTTACGAACGATGGCCGAGCGGGCCGAGCGGGCGGCCAACCTTCTTCGAACGCGGGTGGATGTGGAACGGTCTGCGCAAAACCAGGATCTGCTCGCATCCATGGATCGCCGTGCGGATCTGCAACTGCGATTGCAGAAGACGGTGGAGGGGTTCTCGGTTGCAGCGATCAGTTACTACGCGGTCAACCTGTTGTCCTACCTTGCGCTACCGGTTTTTGAGACCGTCGGACTTGGCAAGACAGCGACACTGGCCATCCTGACGCCAATTGTATTGGCGCTGGTTTGGATTGCGGTGCAGCGGATCAGGCGACGTGTCGAGTAGCGGCAGTCGCTGAAGCACCGCTCAATCTTTTAAAACTCGGTCCATGCGTCGTCGTCGTCGATGTCAAGGCTCGGCGACTGATTGACAGCGATCTTTTGCTGCGCCGCTGCCCGCACTGGCGCCGGCCTGGATGTAGGCGATGCCGCGCGCACCGGTCTCTTCGCCCCCGGTTCTGGTACTGGTGCTTGCGCTGGGCGCGCCGCACGGGTCCGTGTTCGGTCTGATGATGGCGTGGTCGTCGCACCGCCGCCAACAGCCGCTTGTGCGACTTTGAAGAAGCTCACAAGGTCCTGCAGATCTGCGGCCCGCTTGGCGAGGGAAGACGCCGCCGCCGCGCTTTCTTCCGAGATGGCCGCCGTTTTCTGCGTCGTTGAATCGATGTCGTTGATCGCCTGATTGATTTCGTTCGCACCAGCCGCCTGGCCTTGGCTGGCCGCGAAGATGCCTTCGATCCGTTCGTTGACGATCGAAACCGCAGTGACGATTTCTTCCAGGGCTTCCCCGGTTTTCTTGACGAGGCCGGCCCCCTCCACCACTTCCTTGGCGCTGGATTCGATCAATGTGTTGATATCGCGCGCTGAATCAGACGCGCGTTGCGCCAGCGCGCGCACTTCTGATGCGACCACAGCAAAGCCGCGCCCGGCATCCCCGGCGCGCGCCGCTTCGACGCCGGCGTTGAGTGCAAGAAGGTTGGTTTGGAAGGCAATCGAGTCAATCACAGAGATAATCTTGCGCATCTCGGACGATCCGCCCTCGATCTTGCCCATGGCCTCCACCGCGCTGGCAACGATACTGCCGCCCTTTTCGGCATGCGCGTTTGCGCCTTTTGCCGCCTCGGCTGAAGCTTCTGAATTTGTGGCATTGCTTTGGATGGTGGAGGACATTTCCTCCATCGCGGCAGACGTTTCTTCCACAGTCGCGGCTTGTTGTTCGCAGCGTTTGGACAGGTCGCTCGCCGTGTCGGCAATCCCGGCGGCATCTTCCGAGATCATGACTGAGGCTTCGACAATTCCGTTAACGAGTTTCTCGATGGCCATAAGCGTGGCGTTGAAATTCTCGCGCAATTCACTGAACTCGCCCGCGACGCTGTCGGGTATGCGATACGATAGATCGCCCTTGGCCAAAAGTTTCATGCCTTGCGTCATATGTTTGGATGCCAGCTTGCTGCCTGTGATATCGGTCGCGTATTTCAACACGCGATAGACTTTTCCCTCGGCATTGCTGATCGCCGTATACCCTGCCTGAATCCAGACTTCCTTGCCGCCTTTCCCAAAGCGCTGGAATTCGCCGATAATCGCTTCGCCATGCTGCAGTCGTTGCCAATGGTGCTGATATTCGGCGGTGTTGGCATAGCCCGCGTCGACAAACATGCGGTGATGTCGTCCCTTCACCTCGTCCAGCGAATAACCCATCGCATTGAGGAAGTTATCATTGGCCCAGCGAATGGTTCCGTCCGGTTCAAATTCGATCACTGCCAGCGCTTTGGTAATGGCATCCAGCTTGTTCAGAATGAGCGCGTCCCGCTCCATCGTTTCCGTGATATCAATGGCGAATTTCACCACTTTGATGACATTCCCATCATCATCAAAAATCGGGTTGTAAGAGGCGCGCAGAAACAGCTTGGAGCCGTCTTTATGTACACGCGGGAACCGGCCCGCCACGAATTCACCACTGGCGAGTTTGGACCAAAGCTCGCTGTACTCCGAAGAATTGACGAGGCTGCTTTCACAGAACATTCGGTGGCTTTTGCCGACAATCTCAGCTTCCGAATAGCCGACTGTTTTACAGAAATTCTCGTTCGCCTCCAGAATAGTACCGTCCGGTTTGAACCAGATAATGGCTTGCACCCGATTCATGGCTTTGGCCATTGCGGTGAGTTCTGACGCTGACTTATCCTGAATGTTCATGGGCAATTCCTAGTGGCGGGTTTCCTCCGCACTAGAAGCAAAGCGTTAACATTCGACTATCGAACACAGGCGCAGGCATATTTCACCCGGCGCCTGCCGCATTGGGCGATACTTGAACACAAAACATGTGTTCCGGCGCGCGCTAGCGGCCCCGGATACGTGGGTCGAGCGCGTCCCGCAGACCGTCACCGACGTAGTTCACGCTCAAAACGGTCAGAGAGATCAGAAGGCCGGGCCATACAACCCGCTCCGGATAAAGCTCCATCCGGTCAACGGCGTCGAACAACAGCTTGCCCCAGGTGGGGAAGTCGGGCGGGAAACCGAAGCCAAGGAAGGACAGGGCGCTTTCCGTTATAATCGCCGTGGCGATCCCAAGTGTGGCCGACACCATAATCGGGCTCATGACATTAGGCAGCAAGTGGCGGGTGATCATCTTGGCGGGCGAGGTGCCGATGGACCGAGCCGCCAGGATAAACTCGCGTTCTTTCAGTGCCAGCACGTCGCCGCGCACGATGCGCGCGGTTTGCATCCAGCTTGTCAAGCCAACGAGCGAGACGATCAGAATGAAGGTCCCGCCTTCGGGGCCAAACATGCCCGCAAGCCGATCCCTAAACAGCAAAACGGCAACCAGCAGCAGAGGCAGCAGTGGCAAGGCGAGAAAAAGGTCGGTCAAGCGCATCAGCGGGCCATCGAACATCCGGAAGTAACCGGCCACCACACCGATCAACGTGCCGAGAAGCACGGAGAGGACCATTGCGGCCATTCCGACAGCCAGCGAAATGCGTCCGCCGATCAGAAGCCGTCCCAAGGTGTCGCGCCCAAGGTTGTCGGTGCCCAGCGGGTGCAACCAGTTCACCTTGGCGTCACCGTCCCACAAAGCGACATAGATCGGGCGGGTGTCACGAAGCTCCAGAAAGTCGCGGCCGGTTGGCACGAATTGCGGATCGTTCCAATAGACCCACGGTCCCGCAATGACCATGAGCACGATGATCAGGAAGATCGCGGCCCCCCACATGGCACCCCGATGGGTTTTGAACTGATCCCAGATGTCCGACCACTGCGACCGTGGCGGCGCGGTCGGTTCGACCTTGTCCATACTGATGGGGGCGTCAGTCATAGCGGATCCTCGGGTCCAGGATGCCGTAGAGGATGTCGGCGATCAGGTTAAACAGCACGATCAGGATCGCGAAGATAAACGTCAGTGTTTGCACCATCGGCAGGTCATTGGCTTGAATGGCGGTGATCAGCAGTTGGCCAATGCCGTTCACCTTGAAGACTTGCTCGGTGATGATCGCACCCCCGAAAATCGCCGGCACGCCAATCGCGATCACCGTGACGACGGGAATGAGTGAGTTGCGCAGGACATGCACCATGACCACTGTTTTCTCACCCAGGCCCTTGGCGCGGGCGGTGCGCACGTAGTCCTGATTGAGGTTGTCGAGCATGGAGGCGCGCATGAAGCGGCTCAGTTGTGAGGTGATCTGAAGCGCCAGCACCATGACCGGCATCACCATCTGTTGCAGTTGAACCTTGAAACTCTCCCAATCGACGACCTCATGCGTGGTGTCATAGATCGAGGGGAACCAGCCCAGTTGGACCGAGAAGATGACAATCACCAGAACGCCAGAGAAAAACGGCGGGACGGAAAAGCCCACCATGGTCACAAAGGTTCCGGCATTGTCGAACCAGGAATACTGGCGATAGGCCGAATAAATCCCGATGGGCAGGGCGATGAGGATCGCCACCACATAGGCCGTGCCAACCACCCAGAGCGTCTGCGGTAAGCGCTGCACCACGATGTCCATCACCGGTGACCGCGTCTGCCATGAGATCACGCGCTGCTGACCGTCGGCCCAGTTTGTGCCAAGGATGGCATCAAAGAGATAGAGCGGCTCCACGACAAAGAACTGATAGAGCCACTTCGGAAAGGCGATGTACCAAGGGGCGCCAACACCCAGGGCCTCCCGCATGCGTTCGCGCACTTCTGGCGGGATCGTCAGCGGCTGGCTCGCCATCGGATCGCCGGGGGCGAGTTTCAATAAAAGGAAGATCACGAGACTGATGAACAGGAGTGTCGGAACACTCAGGATCAACCGCCGGATGGTGTATGTGAGCATAGGCGCGCCTCGATCAGGAAGGGCGGGGAAACCCCCGCCCTTTGGTGTCGATCAGTTGCCGATCCGATACCAGTCAGCGATGTTCCAAAGCTCGCTGTCCCAAACGTTCAGGTCGATGCCACCAAGGTCATTGGCGTGCGCCGACAAACGTCCACGGTGGACCAGCGGGATCATGGCGCCGCCTTCGATGGCCATATCGTTGAGCTCGGCGGCAAGACGGCCGCGCTCTGCGATATCAGCGGTTTGCGCCAGTTCTTCCCATTTGGCATCGAACTCTTCCGAGCAGAAGCGGCTGATGTTTTCACCCTGCCACTGCGATGCAGGCGACGGGATCTTGGAGCACAGCGCGTTACCGAGATACGACTGAGGATCGGTGCCGTTGAAGGTGTTGGCGTACATTTCCACGTCCGCATAGAACTTCTGGAACGTGTCCGGGCTGCCCGGGTCGCCACCGAAGAAGACCGACGCATCGATGTTGCGCAGTTCGGTCTCAATGCCAATCTCGCTCCACCACTGCTTGATCAGCGCCTGGAAGTCCTGACGGACGGCGTTGGTCGAGGTCTGGTAGAGGATCTTCATCGGCACGCCGTTCACTTCGCGCACGCCATCGCCATCGCTGTCAACGAAGCCCGCTTCATCGAGCATCGCGTTCGCACCTGCGATGTCCTGGGTTGAACAATCGAAGGTGGTCGAGGCATAGACGTTCGGCACCGGCACCCAGTTGCAGGTGACTCTACCGGCCTGACCGTAGCCGATTTCCACCAGCAGCGGGCGGTCGATGGCCATGGACATCGCTTTGTAAACAGCGGGTTCCTGAAGGAACGGATGCGGGCGGATCACCGCACGCTCATCCGGGCCGAGCGCCGGGTCCGGATTGGTGTGGTTCAGCATGATACGCTCAACCAGCGGGCCGAAGCCTGCAACCGGCGTACCCTTGCCACCTTCCTGCATCTTCGCGATCACGTCGGGTGCCAGCTGAAGGTTCCACGCGTAATCGAACTCGCCGGTTTCCATGACCGCGCGGCCAGCGGCCGTCGCGTCCCCGCCACCTTTAAAAGTGACGCTCGCGAAGGCAGGCTTCCCTTCATGGCGGAAGTTCTCATTCGCCGCGAAGGTGATCACGTCGTTCGGCTTGAACTCGGTGACCACGAAAGGTCCGGTGCCAATCGGGTTGAAGTTTTCCTCGGTGCACTCCGGTGCGCGCGCTCCGGTGCACTCCGCAAACTGGGCCGCTTGCAGGATCGGAGCCTCGCCACCAACGAAAGCGTTGTACGGGTTCGGCGTCGGGGCAGAGAAGTTGACCACAACCGTCATGTCATCGGGCGTTTCTACACTTGCTATGCCTTCGTATTTGGCCCCCTGCGCACAGCCGCCTTCCGGGTCGACGCAATAGTCATAGGTGAACTTCACATCCGCGCTGGTAAACGGCGTGCCATCCGACCAGACGATGCCTTCGGAGATTTTCCAGGTGATCTGGGTCAGGTCCTCGGTCACGCCACCGTTTGCAACGGTTGGGATCTCATCGACGAGCCATGGGACAATGTTGCCGGAGCTGTCGAAGCGGGCAAGCGGCTCAACCACCAGCGACGCGCTCTCAATATCTTTGGTGCCGCCCGACAAATATGGGTTCAGGATCGATGGCGCCTGCCAATAAATGATTTTCACTTCGCCATCACGGCCGCGTTCGCCTTCATGGCCATCTGCAACAGCGACAGTTGCCATTGCCGAAAGCGCCGACGCGCCCAAAAGGGCTGTCACGAGTTTCATAAGTTTCACTCCTTGTTGGGATGAGCGTGCCAAAGGTTCTGCCGGGACCGGCAGTTGGGAGGAGACCATTGCGTTCGGTTGTGTGATCTGCACCACGATCCAACATCAGTTGTTATGATCGTCCCCACCCCCCAAAGGCACGGACAGGTTGAGTTTCGACCAGATGATCAACAAATTGCAAGCATTGCCGCTGGGTCAGCACGAAAAACTTGCTGAAGAATTCGCCGACTGACGCTGATTTGTGCAAACTTACGCTGACCTCGGATGTTCTCTGACCGAGTGATCCACCGGGCACCTGGCAGGCGACCCTTTGTTTCCACTTTGTTGACGCCTTTCCAAGCCGCGACTAGCGTTCCGAAGGACGGTCTTGGAAGGTGCCTATGCTCGATCAACCCCTCGCTTCTCTCCGCAACCTGCGGGTTGAATTTCAGACAAAAGACGGCCCGGTCGTTGGTGTTGAGGATGTCAGCTTTGACATCTCTCCTGGTGAAACCGTCGCAATCGTCGGCGAATCGGGATCGGGAAAGTCGGTGTCATCCCTTTCGCTGATGCGCCTTGTCGAATTCGGCGGCGGACAAATTGCGGGCGGCGAGCTTCTGTTTGACCGTGGCGCCGAGCACGGCGGTCAGATTGACGTCTCGAAAGCCGGTGACAACGCGATGCGCACCATTCGCGGCAATGAGATCGGCATGATCTTTCAGGAACCGATGACCTCGCTCAACCCGGTTTTCACAGTTGGGCGTCAACTGACCGAGGGTTTGCGCGTCCACAAGGGGATGAGCAAAGCGGACGCAACGGAGCGGGCGCTCGATTTGTTGCGGCAGGTCCGCATCCCGGAACCCGAGCGCCGCCTTGCGCAGTATCCGCATGAATTGTCCGGCGGCATGCGACAGCGGGTGGTGATCGCCATGGCGCTGGCTTGCGAGCCGCGGCTGTTGATTGCGGACGAGCCGACCACAGCACTCGACGTGACCATCCAGGCTGAGATCCTCGCCTTGATCGACCGCTTGAAGCGAGAAACCGGAACAGCCGTCATGTTCATCACGCATGACATGGCGGTCGTCGCGCAGATGGCGGACCGCGTTGTGGTCATGTTCCGCGGCAACAAGGTGGAAGAAGGCCCGGTCGAACAAATATTCGAGGCGCCGCAGCACCCTTATACAAAAGCGCTTCTCGCGGCTGTTCCGAAACTTGGCGAAATGGCCGGCACGACGGCGCCGATGCGCCTTACACTGATGGGCGATGGCCACTCGGAAGCCGAGCCAATCCTGCCCAAGGAAGACAAGGTGCTTCTCGACGTCAAACACCTGACCACGCGGTTCGCCGTGAAGGGCGGGTTGTTTCGGCGGACCGTGGCCAATGTGCACGCAGTAGAAGATGTGTCGTTCCAAGTGAAGGCGGGGCAGACGCTCAGCCTTGTCGGCGAGTCTGGATGCGGAAAGTCTTCCTGCGGCCGCTCTGTCTTGCGGCTTGTTGAGCCCACGTCGGGGGAAATCCTGCTCGGTGACGACGATGTCATGGCGTTCAGCCAGGATGAGCTCCGACGTGCGCGTCGGGACATGCAGATGATCTTTCAGGACCCGTTTGCCTCGCTCAACCCGCAAATGCGATTGCAGGATCAGGTGGCGGAACCTTTGATCAATTTCGGCATTGGCGACGCGCAAGAACGGGCCGATACCGTGGCGCGGCTCTTTGATCGGGTCGAGCTGCCCAGAAGTTTTCTCCGGCGCTACCCGCACGAACTCTCCGGCGGCCAACGGCAACGGATCGCGATTGCCCGCGCCCTTGCGCTCAACCCCAAGCTCATCATCGCAGATGAGGCGGTGAGCGCCCTGGATGTCAGCGTTCAGGCGCAGGTTTTGAATCTGCTGATGGAGCTACAGGCCGAGTTGGGCATATCGATGCTTTTCATCAGCCATGACATGGCCGTGGTCGAACGGGTCAGCCACTCGGTCGGGGTCATGTATCTCGGCCGCATCGTCGAGATGGGGCCGCGCGCGGCGATTTTTGAAGACCCGCGCCACCCGTACACCCGGGCCCTCATGTCGGCGGTTCCGGTGGCCGATCCGCGCAAACGCAAAAGCGAGCGTGATTTGAACTTCCGACCCATTCCTTCGCCGATTTTTCCCATCGACTATGAGCCCGAACCTTCGGTCTATGATGAGGTCACGCCCGGCCATCTTGTGTTGCAGGGCAACTGGGGCGGCTTCGAACGTGAGTGATCTTTCCGCACGCGAAATTCTGGACGCCCTCGTATCCTTCCCCACGGTCAGTCGGGACACCAACATTCCGCTGGTCGACTGGGTTGAAGAGTATCTCACCGGTATCGGTGTCAAAGCCTATCGGCACGTGAAGCCGACCGAACGCAAAAAGCACGCGATCTTCTGTTCCGTTGGGCCGGATGTGCCGGGCGGCGTGGTTCTGTCGGGGCACACGGATGTCGTCCCAATCGATGGGCAGGATTGGGACACAGATCCCTGGACCGTCGCAGAGAAGGACGGCAAGCTTTACGGGCGTGGCACCTGCGACATGAAGGGGTTCGATGCGCTGGCACTGCACGCGTTGCAGCGCGCCTTGAAAAGCGACCTGAAACGCCCGTTGCAAATCGCGCTCTCCTATGACGAAGAAATCGGCTGCGCCGGCGCGCCGCCTTTGATCAAGGCGATGGCAGAGGCCGGTTTGCCGAAGGCCGGTGCGGCGATCATCGGGGAACCGTCGATGATGGCTTGCGTGACCGGCCACAAGGGCAGTGGCGCCTTTGCGTTTCGGGTCAAAGGGTTCGAGGTGCATTCCTCACTCATGCATACCGGGGTCAGCGCCATTCATGAGGCAGCGCGCATCATCGAATGGGCCAATGAACAGAACGCCGCGAACCGCGCCAGGACACCGTCGCCCATGGCCGCGATTTTCAACCCGCCCTGGACCACCGTGCATGTTGGCCAGATCAGCGGCGGCACGGCGCATAACATCACCGCAGGTGAGTGCCGTTTCGTGATGGAGATGCGGCTGGTGCCGGATGACGACCCGGAGGTGTTCACGGCAGCGTTGCGTGCCAAACTGGCCGAGCTTGAAGCCGAGATGCAGAAAGTGGCGCCGTCCGCCCGGATCATTGCTGAGAAAGGGCATGACGTGCCGGGTCTGGTTCCGGAAGACGATGGGCCGGCTGAACGTTTGGTGCGCCGTATCACCGGCGACAACGCGGACCATGTTGTCAGCTACGGCACGGAAGCGGGGCATTTCCAGGCGGCCGGCATCTCTTCGGTGATCTGCGGGCCGGGCAACATTGAACAAGCTCACCAGGCGAACGAATACCTGAGCATCGAGCAATTCAAGGCCGGTGAAAAATTCCTGGAACGGGTGGTCGACAGTCTTTGCGACTGAGAAAAAGTTGCGGCTGCCTGCCGGATATGGGGACTAGCATTGGGCAGGCAGCCGCGGGCACACACTTGAGGTAAAATGTCACTCGTTAAGCGGGGAGACAGGACGTTACGAAGCCACGATCTGGCCACGCATTCCGGGGTGGAACTTGCAGAAAAAGCTGTATGTGCCGGATTTCTCGATCACGATTGTGCTCTCGTCACCTTTGTTCAGCGCGCCGGTGTCAAAGGACCCGTCATCTGCTGTGGCGGTGTGCGGGGCACCGTCGAGATTGACGAACATGACCTTGTCACCAGCCTGCATTTCAAGCGCTTCAGGCTGGAATGCGAAACCCGTGATTTCGATCTGATGGGTCAGATGACCACCGGCCTTGGCTGTGGCCGCAAGGACGGGCAGGGCAGCAGTCGCACCCAAAGCGGCCCTCAGAAACTGGCGGCGATTGTGAACAGTCATGGTCGTTATCCTCACGAAGTTGATGTGGTGTTCGTGAGGGTTACGCACCGGGTCCCAGGTTTATTCCCGGGTATTCAAATTTTTTCTAATTTTTTTCGAGACTGTCCAATCCGGCCTCCGCCATAAGGCGTTCCGCCTCGGCGGCGAGGAGGCGGTCGCGCCCTTCTCCGGCAATCGGAATGCGCCCGGGTTCAAGGAACAGGGGGGCTGCCAGGGGTGTCACCCGGTCCAGAACAACGTGGTCCACACGGCCACCTGACCGGTTCAGCATTTCTTCGATCCGGCCAAAGTCGACAAGACCGCGCATCGCCTCTTCCCTGGTGATTTCAAGCAAAAGGTGCTTGGGATCATATTTAATCAGCGTGTCATAAAGGATGTCAGAGGAAAAAGTCGCCTGCCGACCTGACCGACGCTGTGCGCCGTAGTTCCGCTCAAGCATCATGGACACGGTCGCCGTGGCGCGAAAGGTCCGTTTCATCACCGCGTTGCCCGACATCCAGGTCTGGAACGCGGCACGCAGCGCGTTGGCTTCAAAGAGCGGTTCGGGGTCGGGCACTTGCTCCAACCCCCAGATCAGGGCGGCGTAGTCGGTTGAGACAAATCCAAGCGGAGCGAGGCCCTGCGCTTCCATCTGATGGGTGATCAGTAGACCCAGTGTCTGCATCGCGTTCCTGCCTGCAAAGCCGTAGATGCAGGTGTTCTGGCGCCCATCATGCGGGAAGCTTTCCACCAGGATGCGGTCAGACTGCGGCAACTTTGAGCGCCTGGCCTGCAACTCAAGCCAGTCCTGGGTGTGCTGTGGCAGCCCGGTCCAGTCGCGGTTTTCGAAGCTGCGCAGAATACGGTGCGTCAATCGGGTCGAGGTCGAGAATTTGGAGCCGTTGAAGGTGGCGATCTTCGGCGCTTTTTCGGCACGCCGCGTGACCTCGACCGTCATCTCTTTCAAGCCTTCGTAACGCACGATCTGACCGCCGATCAGAAAGGTGTCACCCGGTGTGAGTGAGGCCGCAAACCCTTCCTCAATCTCGCCCAGAGGGCGGCCGCCCATACGGTTTTTCAATCGGACTTTCAGCGTTTCGGTGTCCTGAATGGTGCCGAGGTTGCGCCGGATATGACTTGCGGCGCGCGGGTCGCGCAACTGCCAACGACCATCCTTCAACTGCATCAGCCGTTGCCACCGGTCATAGGCGCGCAGGGCGTAGCCGCCGGTGGCCATCATCTCGAGACATTCGTCGAAGGCGTCACGCGTCAGGTCCACATAGGTGCCGGCCGTGCGCAGCGTATCATACAACTCGGTCGCATCGAACGGCGTGCGACAGGCGCGGATCAGAATGTGCTGGCAGAGCACATCGCGCGGCCCGTCGCCGCGATGATCCCCGTCCAGTTCGGCGTCCCGTACCGCTTGCAAGGCGGCCACGCATTCCACCACCTCGAACCGGTTGGCCGGGACGATCAGAGCCTTTGAGGGTGCGTTGTAGTTGTGGTTTGCGCGTCCGATCCGTTGCACGAGACGTTTGACGT
>JBCBBB010000037.1:0-23832 GCA_038532095.1 Pseudomonadota bacterium | reverse complement strand
TGACCACGTCGCAGCCATACTCAACCTGCAACCACTTCAGAATAATGGAAGTATCGAGACCTCCCGAATAGGCCAGAACAACCTTCTTGGGTGCAGACATAGTAAACCCTCTCAAACGTGCGCTTAGCGGCGTTTAAGGATTTTTGGGAACAGGGACAAGGACCGGAAGCCTACCCAATCAGTTCCGACTTTGAGCTTTGGTAGAGCGCTTCGATGGCTGCAATGTCCGGTGCTTCCCCCGGCATGGCTTTCAGACGCAACTCTTCCGACCGACAAAGTTCCCCAACGCCGATCATTCCAATGTTGAGTGCGCTGCCTTTCAAAAAATGGAGTTTGTTGGCCATGTCGGTGGCCGGTGTTCTTGGAAGCTCTGCCAGTACTTCTTCAACCTCTTCACAGAATATACCGACAACTTCGACAAAATCATCCAGGCCGACTTCCTGTTTGAGCTCTGTGATCCGCGTGGCATCCAGCATGCTGGCCCTCGTTCTTGCTTGAGTGAGACGTATCTTTTCACGTCTCGCTTTACAGACAATTAAGCGTTGCACGCCATGACGAGACCATGGCTGCCCCGGAACGCATAGCGCCCCCTTACGAAACACCTGCTTTGTCGCCAGTGCTGGTTGTCGATGACAGCCGGGCACAACGACGATTGTTGACGCGCACACTGGAAAACTGGGGATACCAAACCGTTGAAGCAGCGTCGGGCCGTGAAGCCATGGATCTTTGTTCGGCTACTAATTTTGACATCATAATCAGTGATTGGATGATGCCGGGCATGTCTGGGGTAGAGTTCTGCCGGGAGTTTCGCGCATCGTCTGATCGGCCTTCCCTGTTCTTGTTGCTGACAGCTCAAACAGAGCGGGAGATTCTTGCAGAAGGTCTTGAAAGTGGTGCCGACGACTTCCTGTCCAAACCATTCAACGCCGTTGAGTTACGCGCGCGCCTTCGGGCGGGTCGGCGCAGTGTGCAGGCGCAAAAGGCGCTGGCAGATCAGAATCTCGCCTTGTCCAGCACGCTGGAAGAGCTGTCAGATGCCTACGCAGCCATTGAACGTGACCTGAAAGGCGCGCGTGTCTTTCAGGAAGGGCTGCTTCCAGAACGCTTTGTCTCCTTCGGGTCGGTGGATATTTCACTTCTGTTTCAATCCAGCGGGCATGTCGGCGGCGACTTGGTTGGATACTTCCCTGTGCGGCCAGGCGAGGTTGGCGTATTTTCAGTGGATGTGTCGGGGCATGGTGTCGCGTCGGCCCTTATGACCGCGCGGATCGCAGGATACTTCAATGCCTCGGCGCCCGACCGGAACATCGCTCTCAGGCCTGGGCCGCATGGGTTTGAGATGGCACCGCTTCCCGAGATCTGTGCACATCTGAACGATGTTCTGATGCAGGATCGGGATTCCGATCAGTACCTGACCATGGCCATCGCAAAGATTGACGTGAATTCGCGACACATCGATTTGTGCCAGGCCGGTCATCCCAGCGCCGTGATCCAAAAGCAGTCCGGTGACGTCGAGTTTCTTGAACTCTTCAGCACCCCGATTGGCCTGATTGAAGCGGCGGAGTTCGCCCAAGATTCGTTCACGCTTAATCCGGGTGACCGCTTCATCCTATACTCTGACGGCATCACGGAATGCACAGCTCCGAACGGGACGTTTTTGGACGAAGCGGGCTTGGAGAAGATACTGATCGCCCGCAAGGGTCAGGTACGGCAGCAATTTGTTGAGACGTTGCTCGATGATCTGACCAAGTTCCGCGGCAGCAGCGACTTCCCCGATGACCTCTCCGCCGTTGTTATTGAGTTTGGCTAACCAAACACTTTAGTCAAAAAATGTCTGTCACCGTCATTGCCGACCATCTCTGCCGCGATCCGTGGGGGAACCCAGTGGGCAGTGTGACCGGGTTCCAATGGATCGCCAAGGCGTAGCGTTGGCCGTCCGTAGAAAACTTGGCAGATCTTCTCGGCCCAGAGGTCGTATTCAGGCATGTATGTGAACCGTCGAAACGCCCCCAGGCGTCTGAAGCCCGATACGCGCCATCCCGTCTCTTCATAGATTTCGCGGTGCAGAGCAGATATCGGATGCTCCCCCGGATCGATGCCCCCTCCGGGCAATTGGAACTCGGGTTCGGGCTCCATTTGATGGGTAAGAAGAACGTGTCCATCGCGCTCTAGTACCGCATATGCGCCCGGTCGCCGCGTGTATTTTACGCCACGTCGTATTGCTTCGCCAACGCGTGGGATCATGGGATTGGTCCTTTGCTGATCATGCCTATATAGACCCGGCGTCTTCTTCTTGTCAGGATACCTTATGACCTTAGGCTCAAAGATCGCCTGGGACGACACCGTCCTTCCCTTTCAGCTCGACCGTACGGGCACCCGAGGCCGGGTTGCCCGTCTCGACGGCGTTCTGCAAGCTGTGCTGTCCCAGCATTCCTATCCGGCACCGATCGAAGCTTTGATTGCGGAAGCGACCCTGCTGACCGCCTTGATCGGACAAACGATCAAGTTGCGCTGGAAGCTTTCCCTACAAGTGAGGGGGGACGGTCCGGCACGACTGATTGCGACTGACTATTTCGGTCCCAGCAGTGACGGGAAACCAGCCCGGATGCGCGCATATGCAAGCTTTGATGAGACACGCTTGTCCGACAGCGCAGATCCGTTTTCGCAAATCGGGAACGGGTATTTCGCTGTTCTGATAGATCAGGGTGATGGGATGGTTCCGTACCAAGGTATCACACCGATTGCTGGCGGCTCCCTCTCGGCCTGTGCCGAGACGTACTTTGCACAGTCGGAACAGCTTCCGACCAGATTTGCGATGAGCTTTGGCAAGTCGCAGCAACCAGGCGAAGATATACACTGGCGTGCCGGTGGAATCATGCTGCAGCAAATGCCGGACGCCTCTCCCGAGATGCAGGGTGGCGGATCAGGTGAGGACGGTCTTTTGATCGCCGAAGATGTTCTGGGCGAAGAGGACTTCGAAGCGTGGAGCCATGTGAATATCTTGCTCGACAGTGCCGAAGAGATTGAGCTGATAGGTCCAACTGTACAACCCACCGACCTGTTGCTTCGACTTTTTCATCAGGATGGCCCACGTGTGTTTGACCCGCAATCCGTCCATTTTGGCTGTACCTGCTCACCGGAGCGGGTGCGGGAATCTTTGTCGATCTATTCGGCAAAAGATATCGCCCACATGACCACTGACGAAGGCATAGTTACAGCAGATTGCCAGTTTTGCGGGGCGCATTACGAGTTTGACCCCGAAACACTGGGATTCGAGGCCAAGCAATGAGGCTGCGCGACGCCTTGCAACACGCGGTCAGCAAACCCGGCGCACCGTCGTCCGACTATGATCTGAATGCGGATGCGGTTCTGCCTGAACGAACGCTACGTGAAGCCGGCGTGCTGGTGGCCATCGTTGATGATGAAGTCCCACGTGTCATTCTGACAAAGCGTTCCTCCGCCCTGAAGCACCACCCGGGCCAGATCTCTTTCCCGGGCGGCAAAGTGGAAGAAAGCGACGCGCACGTGGTCGAAGCGGCTTTGAGGGAAGCGGAGGAGGAGATTTCGCTAACCGGTGTCGACGTCGTCGGGCATCTCGCCCCACATGAAACAGTGACGGGTTTCAACGTAACGCCTGTGGTGGGTCTTGTGCAGCCGGGCTACTCTGTGACACCCGACGAGCGTGAGGTGGCAGAGGCGTTTGATGTGCCGCTCGATCATCTCCTCTCACCTCAGAACTACATGATCGAGTCGCGGCTATGGCGGGGTCAGCCTCGCTACTTCTTCACCGTGCCTTGGGGCCCTTACTACATCTGGGGCGCAACGGCCCGAATTCTCCGCGCTCTGGCAGATCGGATGGCGGATGCAAACGATTGAAGCGGATTGGCTCACGGACACCGCTACTCAAAGCATTTTCAAACTGCTAGCCGCCACGCCCACCTTTGTGGTTGGCGGCTGTGTCAGAAACGCGCTTCTGAACGTCCCGGTCAAGGATGTCGATTTTGCCACTGCGGCGCATCCCGAGACCGTGTCCAAACTGGCAGAAAAGGCTGGGATGCGGGTCATTCCAACGGGCCTGTCCCATGGTACGGTCACAGTCATTGCCCAAGACCAGCCATTTGAAGTCACGACCTTCCGCCGGGATGTCGCGACCGATGGGCGGCGTGCGACGGTTGCTTATGCAGAAAGCCTTGAAGAAGATGCGCTGCGACGCGACTTTACCGTCAATGCGATTTATGCCGATGCGAAGGGTGCCCTTTATGATCCGACCGGCGGGTTGGCCGACATCACAGCACGACGCATCCGGTTCATCGAAGATGCAGAGCGCCGTATTCAGGAGGACTACCTGCGAAGCCTTAGGTTCTTCCGGTTCTGCGCGTGGTACGCAGACCCGGCCGAGGGCATGGACCCTGAGGCGTTGAACGCAATAGCCCGTAATTTGTCCGGGTTAGAGACACTTTCGCGCGAAAGAGTGGGGTTAGAACTGCTTCGATTGCTAGGCGCACCTGATCCCGCGCCCGCAGTGTCGTCCATGCGCCAAACCGGCGTCCTGGCGAGCGTACTTCCAGGGGCAGATGACACGGCCTTGGGGCCGCTCATCGCTTTGGAACAGGACATGGGCGTTCAGCCGAACGCCATTCGACGGTTGGCGGCGCTCGGCGGAGAGGTCCAGTCGTTACGTCTTTCAAAAGCGGATTCTGCACGGGTCAGTGCATTGCGTGCCGGAGGAGAAATGTCTCCCGGGGCGCTCGGGTATGCGTATGGGTTCGACGTGGGC
Organism: Pseudomonadota bacterium; assembly: GCA_038532095.1. Taxonomy (GTDB): domain Bacteria; phylum Pseudomonadota; class Alphaproteobacteria; order Rhodobacterales; family Rhodobacteraceae; genus JAJDOD01. Next base: position 19,055 of record JBCBBB010000037.1, on the reverse strand, counting down.
CGCGATGCCCTTTTGGTTTTCGCGGCGTCCATCGGTCAGCATCCTCAGGAAGAGGCAATCAAAGCACTTAAGACGGGTGCAAGCGCAAAGTTTCCGGTCAGGTCGTCCGATCTTATGGATCAGCTTGAAGGCAAGGCGCTGGGCGATGCGCTTCGGCGGTTGGAGCAAGAGTGGATTGACAGCGGTTTCACGCTTTCCAGAAAAGAGCTCTTGTCGAAGGGGTGACATTCGCGTCGGCTTTCGGTAACACGAGAGTGCCGAAGCATGGAGGGCATTTGATGATTATCAGGATTCGTTCGACCCAAGCCTGACTGGTCCGATCCTGTAGGGACGGCACCGGTCACGGTGCGCCCCATTCGTCATGCCCCATTTCTCCTCCAAGGATGCCTTTCCATGTTCCGTTTCTTTGAGACCCTTGTTGACCCTTATTGCGACTATCCGCAGGAAGATCGACCACCAACCAAGCTTTGGCCGTTCATCGCACGGTACCTGAAACCGTTCCGCAAAGTGTTTTGGGCGACGGCCGTTGTCACTGTGATTGTTGCTGCGATTGAGATTTGGTTGATCGCCTATATCGGTCGGCTGGTCGATGTTCTGGCCAGCACGGAACGGGACACGTTCTGGCAGGATCACGGTACGGAGATGCTGGTTGTCGGCTTGTTTCTGCTGCTGTTGCGCCCTGTCATTCAAATGCTGGACGTCGGGCTACTAAACAACGCCATCTTGCCCAACCTGGGAACGCTCGTCCGGTGGCGCGCGCATAGCCATGTTTTGCGGCAGTCAGTCGGCTGGTTCGAGAATGACTTTGCCGGTCGGATCGCGAACCGCATCATGCAAACACCGCCAGCGGCAGGTGAGGCCGTGTTCCAGGTGTTCGATGCGATGGCCTATGCCACGGCCTATGTGATCGGCGCGCTTATCCTTTTGGGTGACGCCGATCCGAGGCTTGCGATCCCGCTTGGGATTTGGCTTGTTCTTTACGGCGTTTTGGTCGGCTGGACCGTGAAGCGTGTGACACCTGCGTCTCAGGCATCCTCCGACGCAAGAAGCGCGGTCACGGGTCGTGTGGTCGACAGTTACACCAACATTCACTCGGTGAAGATGTTCGCACACACGCAAGGCGAACAGGCCTATGCAAAGGAGGCGATCGAGCATGCGCGGTCTATGTTCCAGCGGGAGATGCGCATCTACACGATCATGGATGTTGGCCTGACGCTGATAAACGGGTTCCTGATTGTCGCCGTCGTTGGTTGGGCGATCTGGCTCTGGAGCATTGGGTCTGCGAGCATCGGTGTGGTTGCCATCGCATCCTCGCTGGTTTTGCGCCTGAACGCGATGACCGGCTGGATCATGTGGGCGCTGACCAGTTTCTTTTCGAACCTCGGTATCGTGAAGGAAGGCATGGAGACCATTGCGCAGCCGATCGAACTGGTTGACCAGCCGGATGCAAAGCCTTTGGTTCCAGGTCCCGGGCGGATCGAGTTTGAGGATGTGTCACATCACTATGGTCGTGCGGCCGGTGGACTGCGTTCAGTCAATCTTACGATTGAGCCCGGCCAGAAGATTGGCCTGGTTGGTCGGTCGGGTGCCGGTAAATCCACCTTGGTAAAGCTTCTGCTTCGCTTTTATGACACTGAAAGCGGTCGCATTCTGGTTGATGGGCAAGACATCCACCACGTGACGCAGGACAGTTTGCGGGCCCGGATTGGCATGGTGCAGCAAGATAGCTCATTGCTGCACCGTTCGGTGCGCGACAATATCCTTTACGGACGTCCGAATGCCTCCGAAGACGACATGCTGGACGCCGCGCGCAAGGCAGAGGCGCACGAGTTCATACTTGAGCTGGAGGACCCGGAAGGTCGCACGGGTTACGACGCGCATGTTGGGGAACGTGGCGTGAAGCTTTCAGGTGGCCAACGCCAACGGATCACCCTTGCGCGTGTCATCCTGAAAGATGCGCCGATTCTGGTTTTGGACGAAGCGACAAGCGCGCTCGACAGCGAAGTGGAAGCCGAAATTCAGCGGACGCTCTATGGCATGATGGAAGGGAAGACGGTGATCGCCATCGCTCACCGCCTGTCCACGATATCTCAAATGGATCGTATTCTGGTGCTGGATCAAGGCGGCATCGTTGAGGATGGAAGCCACGACGCGCTTTTGGCGCAAGGCGGCCTATATTCCAAGTTCTGGGATCGCCAGTCTGGCGGGTTCCTGAACACAACGGAGGCGGCAGAGTGAGGTATCCCGAGAAGGGCGACGAGACGCTCGAAACAGGCTCTATTCCTGCTATTTATCGCCGGTTGGCAGATACGATTGTGCCGTTTGCGCCCGCTGACGGTTCACCGCCGCGCACGTTCTGGCCATTTCTGCGCTGGGCACTGCGTGGTGCAGAAACGCAGATGAAGATTGCAATCGCCGCCTCTATCTCAGTTGGCGTCACAACAATTGCAGGCTTCTATCTCATTGGTTGGCTCATCGACCAAGCGCAATCTGTTGGGCCGGGGTTCTTGGCGACACACGGGTGGAGCATCGCGCTCCTCGCCGTTTTCTATCTGGTTGTCTGGCCGCTTTCTTTGGTGGCCAACGCCGCGTTTAACTCGGTCACGCTTGGCCCCAACCTCTATGCTTTGGTGCTGTCCCGCTTGCAAAGGCACACTTTGGGTCAAAGCCTGAGCTTCTTTGAAAACGACTTTGCAGGACGCATTGCGCAGAAGAGTCAGCAGACCGCGCGTGCCGTCACGGATGTTGTGCTCGAGGTTACCAATATCTTCGGCAACGCTGTGTCGGCGGCCATCGGGGCGGCGTTGATGCTTGCCTTTGTCGATTGGCGGCTGGGGCTTTGCGTTGTGCTTTGGCTCGCAGCCTATGCGGTGCTGATGTACTTCTACATCCCCAGGGTTCGTGTGAAGTCCAAACTGCGCGCAGCGCGGCGCGCGATGGTGACCGGGCAGATTGTCGATACCATCACCAACATTGCGACGGTGAAGCTGTTCGCACATGGCGATGCAGAAGAATCTGCCACCAATGATGCCCTTGCTGGCTACCGGGAAGCAGGCATCAGTTGGGCCAGCACGGTTGTTACGTTCCGTTTGTTTATCTTCACGCTTGCCGGTCTTTTGCCAGTTGCCCTGATTGGTTTGGCTTTGTGGCTGTGGTCCAATGGCAGTGCGACCGCTGGCGATATTGCCGCTGCGGGCCTTGTTGCCACGCGGTTGTCGACGATGACCGGCTGGGTCAGTTTTGCGGCCTTGGGGATCTTTACCAATATCGGAGAGATCGAGGATGGCATTCGCACACTGACCCCTGCGCATACCATTCTTGATCGAGAGGGTGCTGCGTCTCCGGGCGTTTCACGTGGCGCGATTGCCTTTCAGGACGTCAGCTTTGGATACGGTTCGGAAAAAGCAGCCGTGTCCAACTTCGACCTGAAGATTGAACCCGGCGAACGTGTCGCGCTTGTCGGTGCATCAGGTGCCGGGAAGAGCACGGTGACATCCCTGCTTTTGCGTCTCTATGATGTGGAAGCTGGCAGCATCCAACTCGATGCGACCGACATTCGCGATATGCCTCAGGATGAGTTGCGACGGCAAATCGCGATGGTTCGTCAAGAGACGTCGATGTTCAATCGGTCCGCGTTTGAGAACATCCGGTACGGTTCGCCGCATGCGAGCCTGGAGGATGTTATTGACGCCGCGAAGAAGGCCGAGGCGCATGAATTCATCGCTGATCTAAAGGATTATTGGGGCCGGGAAGGGTACGACGCCCATCTTGGCGAACGTGGCGTGAAGCTGTCCGGTGGGCAGCGGCAACGGATTGCCTTGGCCCGCGCGATCCTGAAAGACGCGCCCGTTCTTGTTCTGGACGAAGCAACCAGTGCGCTCGACAGTGAAGTGGAGGCAGCCATTCAAGACTCCTTGAATGTTTTGATGGAAGGCAAGACGGTTCTGGCCATCGCCCACCGACTTTCCACGATTGCTCAAATGGACCGCATCCTGGTCTTGGACAAGGGGCGCATCGCAGAAGCCGGAACGCATGAAGAGCTTTTGGCTTTGGATGGGCTTTACGCACGCTACTGGCGGCGCCAATCGGGCGGGTTCCTGTATTCAGAAGCCGCTGAGTAGAGTTTCGTTTCAAGCTTGGGTCGCCAAAGCACCGGTATTCAGCCAAGATTGCGAAACACGCTCACTAAAAAGGCTGCCATAGATGGATGCAGAGACTTCGATCGGTCGCCGTTTTCAGGATCGCGGTGCGCTTTTGTGCCTTGATACCTCACACGAGCGGTTCGACTTTGCGACACGCAACGCCAATGTTGTACTGGGCCGCCCCGCTGACACCACTTGGAAGGGTCAGTTGGTTGCTGAAGTTTTCCAGCGCGACCTTCTGCATGCCATCAGAAACTGCATTGGATCGCAGAGCTTGCACAAGCGGCGACGGTACCTTGGGATGTTTTCCAGCCAGGGGCAGTCCTACGACGTAGAACTCTTCGCAGTGAAAGAGCGGTTCGTTCTTGAGATTGTACCGGCAGGCACCGAGCACGTTCCAGGTGTTTACGAGGCGCTCCAGGACTACGAGGTCTTGTCCGAGGCCGTGATTTCAAAATCACAGAGCGACGGGATGTTCGATCGGCTTACCTCCCTCTTGCGGGTGATGAGCGGGTATCACTGTGTTGCCATAGACTGCGTTGATGTTCAGGGTGTTCGCTTGGTTTCTGCCTCCGGGAATGAGGATTTTGCGACGTGCCCAACCGACTTCCCCAGACAACTGTCTGCCGTTCGAGATGTTGCAGCCGCGACAACCTGCTTCGACGTGACGGATGCGTCGGGTGACTTCGACTGCGGCTTGTCAGGCCTGAGCTTGCCGGAACCCGAGGTTCTCAATGCGCTTCGCGATCAGAATATACGCGCTTGTGCTGCTCTTGGTCTTTGGCGCAGCTCTGAGCGTTGGGGCCGGATAAAATTCCTTCACGGGCAACCGCGTTTACCAAACAGAAGAACGAAGCTCGCTATGGAGTTTCTTGGGCCGCTTCTCGGCCAACGCCTTCTTTCACTGAACTGAAATTGTTTTCTTGATCAGATTGCAATTACCCGACTAAGATCGGGAAATTATGCAGTATCCTGTAAAGAATGCGATAAATGACTGAATCGCTTGTCCTTGCACTTCAGCTGATCCTCTCCGGGGATCGCGATCTGCTGGAGATTCTGGGCTTGTCCCTTTACGTCAGTGTGTCTGCGACAGTCATTGCCTGCGCTTTGGGTTTCTTGCTTGGTGCTGTTCTGGCCGTCACGCGCTTCCCCGGGCGGAGTGTTTGTCTCGTTACTGTGAATGCTTTGATGGGCCTGCCGCCGGTGGTCGTGGGTCTGGTCGTTTACCTGTACCTGTCGCGATCTGGTCCGCTGGGGTTTCTTGGGCTTCTTTACACGCCGACCGCCATGATCATCGCGCAGACCTTGCTAATCCTCCCGATTGTCATTGCGTTGTCCCGTCAGGTTCTAGAAGACCTTGCGCTGGAGTACCGAGATACCTTCAAGTCCTTCGGCCTTTCCGCCCGCCAAGCCTATACCACACTGGCTTGGGAAGGACGGTTCGCGTTGCTAACGGTCGCGCTGGCCGGTTTCGGACGCGCCATAGCCGAGGTGGGTGCGGTCATGATCGTCGGTGGGAACATCGACCACCTGACCCGGGTCATGACGACCGCGATCGCACTTGAAACGTCGAAAGGGAACCTGCCGCTTGCCCTTGCCTTGGGGATCGTGCTTGTCACCATAGCCTTGTTTGTGAATGCGCTGCTGCACGGCGTGCGGTCCTCTGCGTCGAGATATGCGCATGTATGATGGCCTGACACTTGAACAGAGCTTTCTGCGTGCCGAGGGACTTGTTCTTGAGGTCGATGGAAAGCGACTGATCGACATTCCAAAGCTGTCGCTTGCGCATAATGGCATCACAGTTCTCATGGGGCCGAACGGCGCCGGAAAAAGCCTTCTTCTGCGGTTGTTGCATGGGCTTCAAGAACCGACATCTGGCCTTGTCATCCTGAACACAGATCAGCAAGCGCAGGCCATGGTCTTTCAGTCACCTGTTCTTTTGCGGCGCACCGCTGAAGCCAATCTTCGGTTCGCCCGCCGCACTCAGAAACTCTCTCTCGACGTCTTGCCTGAACTCTTGGACCGCGTCCGCCTTTCGGACAAGGCACGCACACCGGCGCGTCGGTTGTCCGGTGGTGAACGCCAGCGTCTTGCCATTGCGCAAGCGCTCGCGACTGAGCCGGAGGTTTTGTTGCTGGATGAGCCAACAGCCAGCCTGGACCCCTCGGCAACCGCGTTGATCGAAGATATCCTTCTGCAAACCGCACGACAGGGCGTTCGGATTGTTCTTGTCACGCATGACGTTCTGCAGGCCCGGCGCATCGCGGAAGATGTGGTCTTTCTTTCGCAGGGGCGTGTTGTCGAACACGAACTTTCGAAAACGTTCTTCGACCGGCCAAAGACAGATATGGCACGCGCCTATCTGGACGGCCGACTTCTTGCATGAGGTTTGTCTTGCTTCGCGTTGCTGTCATCGCTCTTTCGTTTCTTCCGTGCTCTGTCTTGGCTGATGCCATCCTCGTTCAGTCGACAACATCCACAGCAAACTCGGGGCTCTACGATCATCTGCTACCGGTCTTTTCATCGGACACCGGGATTTCGGTGAACATCGTTGCCGTTGGAACGGGGCAGGCCATTCGCAATGCCGAAAACTGCGATGCGGACGTGTTGCTTGTACATGCCCGATCGGCGGAAGAAGCGTTCGTTGCCCGGGGCGGCGGCGTGCAACGTTTTGATCTTATGTATAATGACTTCGTCCTTGTCGGACCGATCGAAGACCCCGCCGGGGTGAACCGCCAAACTTCTATTGAGACCGCTCTTGAGCAGATCGCTGACAGCGGGGCGCTCTTCGCCTCCCGCGGAGACGATTCAGGAACGCACAAGAAAGAAATGAGCCTTTGGGAGAGTGCGGGAATAGACCCAGATCAGGCGTCCGGTACCTGGTACCGGGAAACGGGTTCCGGAATGGGAGCCACCTTAAACACAGGGATCGGCATGGGGGCCTATGTGCTTACGGATCGCGCCACATGGGTCAGCTTTGGAAACAAGCAGTATTTTGAAATTCAGGTGGAAGGCGACCCGGATCTCTTCAATCAGTATGGGATAATTTTGGTGAACCCGGACGCATGCCCAAACGTGAATGCGGAAGATGGGCAAGCCTTCATTGACTGGATGCTGTCGGAACGCGGCCAGACCCAGATTGCTGAGTTCCGTGTCGATGGGCAACAGCTGTTCCAGCCAAACGCCGAGGGTCGCGAGTGAACGACGCCCCCGAATTTCTCACGGTACCTGAACTTGCCGAACTTCTGCGTGTGAAGGAACGGAAAGTCTATGATCTCGCTGCATCCGGATCGGTTCCCTGCACGCGCGCCACTGGGAAGCTGCTATTCCCGGAAAGTGAAATTCGCGCATGGATCGCACGAAATCAAAGTGGGCATCGCCCCCCGCGCCCCGGAGTTTTCCTTGGCAGCAATGACCCTCTTTTGGAGTGGGCCCTGCGGCAGTCGCAATGTGGGCTGGCCACTTACCTTGACGGGAGTGCGGACGGTCTTCGCCGGTTTGCATTGGGTGAAGGCATCGCCACAGGTTTGCACATCCAGAATCAGAAGGATGATGGATGGAACACTGAATTCGTGGCCCGCACGCATATGCATGACAACGTGGTGCTACTGGCCTGGGCGCAACGGGAACGCGGTCTTGTTTACAAAGAAAGCATGGATCGCACCGTCCGCGATCTGAAAGACATCGAAGGTTTGAAAGTGGCAATCCGGCAGCCTCAGTCAGGCGCAGCAAAGCACTTTGATCGGATGATCCAGAAAGTTGGCGTGCAGGGGTTCGAGGCTGTGGGCCCGTATTTCAGCGAACAGGACGCCATTCTCGCCGTCGTTGATGGCGCCGCCGATGTTGCGTTTGGGCTGGAATTCTTTGCTCATAGGTTCGGGTTGAGCTGCTGCTCTGTCGTGACCGAACGATTTGATATCCTCGTGGACCGAGCCGCCTTCTTTGATCCGCAGTTCCAGACGTTCCATAACTTCTGCCAGAGCGACGCGTTTCAAAAACATGCGGCAACGATGAAGGGTTACGCCATCGATGATATCGGCCACACGCGCTGGAACGCATGAAAAAGGCCCGGTCGAAACCGGGCCTTTTCAAGAAAAGCTTCGTTGTTAAGCCATCATTTCCATTTCAGGCTCTTCGTCTTCCATGGTGTTCGCGCCATCGGCGTTCTCATCAACCTCGATCATCGGAACCAGCTGGCTGAGCAGGTCATCCGCTTCATCAAGGTCATCCTGCACGTCTTCTTCGGTGTAGTTGCTATCTGAACCGCCACCAAGGAATGAGAAGAGTGACGTGAAGATCTCGAAGAGGCGGGCAAAGATCTGACCCAGGCCACCGTCATCCTCTGAAACCGGTACGTCTTCATCGCCGTCATCTTCGTCTTCAGATGGTGTTTCGGTTTCTGGTGGCGTGTCTTCCGCAGGTGTTTCGTCTTCAGGCGTTTCGGTTTCGCCAGGTGCATCGTCGTCCGCAGGTGTTTCGTCTGTCGGCGTGTCGTCTTCCGGGTCTTCGTCGTCTGATGGTGTCTCCGGTGTGTCGTCGTCTGACGGTGTCTCCGGCGTGTCGTCGTCGTCAACCGGAGCTGGTGCATCGCTGTACAGAGTGTCGAGGGCGCTGACATCGCCGTCGCTTTCGGCAAGGAACAGAACCTCGATATCCTCCAGCGGCCGATCAAGCATCACAAGGTTCCCGATCTCACCGTCGAAGTGCCACTGAAGGTTGTCGTCTTCGCCGTTTCGCGTTCTTGTCGACGCGCCCAGAACCAGGTCCTCGGCATTTCCGCTCATGCCATCCGCGTAACCATCGTCGCTGTCGATCAACTCGCCATTCAGGTAGAAGGCGATTTCATCCTCATCGAAGGTAAAGGCGAAGTGATAATCCTCACCGGCTTCGATTTTGGTTTGCCAGTCGACAAGGTTCTTCTCATCGTCGGTGCCCTGGAAGCGTACCTTCAAAGCCCCATTCGTGGTGATGTAAGCCGTCAGATGCCCGCCATCTTCGAAACCGCTGTGGTCCTTTGAAAACAGCGCTTGGTTGCTGCCGTTCCCTGGGTTGTTGGCATTGAACGTGAACGACCAGGTGCCTTCAGTCGCAGCTTGCGCATCTGTGTGCGGAATTTCGATCGGGTCGTTTCCACCACCAAACGTGCCGCCATCATTCGAAAGAAGAACGTTGGGCGCCTCCAGACCGTCTGGCAACGTGCTCGCCAGGTCGACCTGGCCGGTGTTGAGCCATTCGTTGGAGGAGTACTCCCAAGGGCTGGTGCCAATTGGATCGCCATCCACATCCCGGCTGTCATATCCGAGGTGTTCTGCAACGCCGTCACCATCCAGATCGATCCACTTTGTTTCGCCTTCGGGAGCGACGGCTTCTTGAATTTCGTCGAACGTACCGACGATGCCATAGTGCGCGCCTGCGTCGGTCTCGATATCGTCTTCTTCGACCCGGTCGCCATGAACGATGATGTAGCCCAGATAATCCTCATCATGGGCCCCGCCACCATTGCCTTGCTGCGAGTAGACCGTGATCACAGAGACAGCATCATCATCAATCCCATCACCATCCGTGTCGATGGTACGGTAATCGACCTCAACCTCGGTGGTGTGGCCAATAACCGATATTGTGTCGCCTTCTTCCTTGTTGAAGTCGGCCACGACATCGATGCCAATGCCATCCACCCAGTGGTCATGGATGTACTTGTTCTCACCCGCAACGCCGTGCCAATGGATCATGCGATTGTCCATCGTGTGTTCGGCCAGGATGTCTTTCTTGCCGTTGATCAGCGTCTCGAACTTGAACTGGTCAGCGCCAGCGCCGCCAACAAGCACGTCGTCGCCCGCGATTTCCTGATCAACCCAATCGTAGAGCTTGAGATACTCCGGATCGATGGAGCCACCTTCCGGGCGAGAGGGATCGTCGATGACCAGCTGTCCGGCGCGTTGTTCGCCAGTGTCGGCGCGGCTGTACAGCACATCATCGCCGTCACCCCCTTCGACAAGGTCATTGCCGCGACCGCCATCGAGTGTGTCATTGCCGGAGCCGCCGATGACATGGTCGTCACCGTAGCCGCCCTGAACACTGTCGTTGCCGGAACCACCGTCGAGCGTATCGTCGCCGGCCATGCCATCGATGGTGTCATTACCCCCTAGACCATCAATCTGATCATTGGCGGCAATCATGGCCTCGGCACCGGAGGGATTTGTGAGAGCGGTGCCGGGGCCATCGGTCATGAGCGTGTTGATTTCAGCAGCGGTCAGCACGTCGTCAGACGTGAAACCACCCCAAACTCCGAATTCGGCGATGGCGCCCTCGAATTCGTTGCGGAGGTCTTCGTTATCGGTGGCAAATTCTGCCGCCGTATCGTTCAATTCTGCCTTGTACTGATCTGCGCCGAAGACCCAGGGTTCCTCGTTTTGCAGAAGCATGTTCTCGCCTTGCGAGCCCGGTGTCGGATCGTTGCCTTCCACCGCGGTCCAGGCATTGTCGGGAACCGGTTGACCGTCCACAAAGACAGTAATTCCATCTTCCGAGAAGTTCACTGCGAGGTGGGTCCACTCGCCCTCGGTCAGCAGCGGGCCCGTTTCCCAAGCATGGTTTGTTTTGTAGGGATCAGCCGCCCGCAGGAAGAGACCGCCGTCGTCGGTGTGACCCAAGCGGAAGTGGCTGCCTTCTTCAGGGCCTGAGTGATCCTTGGTGACAAACATCGACGTCTCGCCAAGATCATCAGGCCGGACCCACATGGTGATGGTGCCTTGCGTAAAGGCCATCTCGTTTTCGTGCTCAAGGAACGCAAAGCTGTCTTCACCGTTGAAGTACAAGGCCGTACTGCCGTCACGAGGACCATCGGTCGTCGCGTCGGTGTTCAGCATCGCCTGGTTTTCATAGAGCGTATAGGCTTTGATTTCCGCACCACCGTCGTTGCGGCCGTCCGCATAAGCACCATCGACGCCGTTATCGAGCGACCAGAAACCAAGCGCGCCTGGCATGCCCTCCGGCTCTGGTGGTTCACCTTGCGCCATGTTGTCGTTGCCGTCAGTGCCGGTGAGCGGGGTCGCCGCGTATTCCGTCATGCCCAACTGTTCGAAGGGCGCGCGGGTTTCGACCATTGGTTCTTCGTCGCCGGCACCGGCTTCAAGCATATCGAGCGAAAAGTTCTCATTATCGAAACCGACAAAAGGATCACCGGTGATTGGGCCAAGCATGTTGGTGCCCGGTCCACCATGCCCACCGTGGTCGCCGTGGTCGCCGCCGTTCATGCCCTGCATCATCGGTTCGCGTGTGTCATAGCCCTTGACCATCTCACCATTGATTTCGGTCAGCTTCTCTTCACCAGGTGCGGCGATGGCGGTTGCGATGTCATCGTATCCCTCCACCACGCCGTAGGTGACATTGTCATCGGTTTGGATGTCTTCCACATCGACCAGATCGCCATGCACAATAACCTGACCGATCAGGTCGCGATCATGAGCGCCGCCATTGCCGTGTTGAACCGAGATCACTGTGATGATGGACTCGAGAGCATCATCGCCCATCACATCGGCATAGGTGACATAAGGCACCGCCGTGTGTCCAATAACGGCAATGTGGTCTTCGAGAGCGTTGTAATCTGCGATGATGTCGATGCCGAAGCTGTCGACCCAATGGTCATGCAGTTCATCATTCTCGCCGGCCACGCCCGCCCAGTTGATGGTTCCGTCTGCGCGCACATGTTCCTGAATGATATCAAGCTTGGCATCGATCTGCGGCTTGATCAGGAAGGTGTCTGACCCTTCACCACCAATCAGAACATCGTCGCCCACAATGGCCTCGTATTTGTAGGCTTCCAGCTTCTGGAGCGCTTCATTGACCTCGCCGTCGGGGTCATCGCGTGTTGGATTGCCAATGGCCAATTGCCCGATCCGCTGTTCGCCCGCGTCTGAGGCAGCAACAAGCAGGTCATCGCCCGCGCCACCGTCAAGAATGTCCGACCCATAGCCCCCGTCCAGCATGTCATCGCCATCCCCTCCCGAGAGGATGTCGTCACCAAAGCCACCGAGGAGTTCATCATCCCCGCCAAGGCCGTTGATTGTGTCGTCGCCCGCGTCGCCTTCGATGACATCCCGCGTCTCGGTCGCGCTGACGTCGTTGTTGCCATCAACCGTTTCGGGGATGAAGAACGACGGGTGGTAGTCCTCGACGGGCACAAGCGGGACATCGGCGGGTGGATTGGTGAAGTCCGAGACGGACTGGTAGAACGCGCTTTGATCGACCGGCAGTCCGTCGATTTCCATCCGCAAGGACATGCCTCCGCCGCCATCAAAGTAGAGCAGTTCGATCGGGTAGAGACCGCCATCGAATTCGGCAACACGCGCGGTTTCATCGGTGCCGCGGCCATTGGCAAACTCCGAGAAATCGACACCGCCAATGTTCAGATCGAACCCGTCATCCGAGATGATCGATATCTGGTGGATGCCTTCCGGGATATAGATGTAGCCGGAAAACGTGAGGGCGGACGGGCCCATCTCAACACTACCATCACCGCTGGTGATCGTGCCGTATTCGCCCAGGAACTCGGCAATTGTCGTATCGCTCTTGTTGTTCCGGAAAAGCAGCTCGGACACCTCGAATGTCGCATCTGCCGTTCCGGCCGCGGCTTCGGCAGCCTTCTCAATGTTCCAGATGCCGGTTCCGGGAGCATAGGCCGCGCCCGTCAAGCCGGTGCCAGAACTCGGTACCCCGGATGCTGCGCTTTGCGCGACTGCGGCTGTCATGTTGGCTGGCGTATCTGGGTTCGCAGCGTCGAAGTAGGCTGTTGTATCGTTCATGGCACATCTCTCCCGGCGGCGCTCCGAAGCAAACCGGGCGCCTATGTCTTCTCAGTTTTCAGCGGTTTGGAACGCAAAGGCGCAAAGCGCGCCACTACTCGACAAGATTGTGTTCAACCTAACCGCAATTGTGGCGACAAAAGGGCTGGTGTCGGCGCTTGGCAGTGCCTGGCAGACGCGAAGGGGATGGAATGCGCGGAACCCTGCTTAAGTGGCATTAGTGCCGTGTTATGCACTGATATCTATGGGAAAAGTTCCGCCTAAAATCGTCCAGAGAATTGCACCAACCGCGGTCAACTGTTTCATTATTTCGCACCGTTCGACAATCGGGCATGATGGCCATTGCAAGGCCGGTTCCTCGAAACAGCAAGTCGTAGCGTAACCGGTGTGATGGCGCAGAATCGACACAATTGGAGGGGCTGAGCGTGCCGCAACCTGATCACATATCCATTTTCGACGCCCCAGATCCGGCTGATCTGGATCCCGATATGCAGAAGTACTTCGAAATCTGCGTGGAGAAGCTCGGCCTGATCCCAAACGTTTTGCGCACTTATTCGAGCAATCAGGAAAAGCTCCGGGCGTTCTCGACGCTCTACAACGCGGTCATGTTGTCGGACTCCAAACTGAGCAAACTGGAACGAGAGATGGTGGCTGTCGTCGTGTCGTCGGCCAACCGATGCTACTATTGTTTGGTGGCGCATGGGCGGGCTGTTCGGGAGCTTTCGGGGGATCCGCAACTTGGTGAAATGCTGGTGATGAACTATCGCGTTGCGCCGTTGGAGCCGCGCGTGAAGGCGATGCTCGACTTTGCGTGGAAGTTAACAACCGCACCCTGGACCGTGGAGGAACCCGACCGGCAGGCGTTGCGGGATGCCGGGTTGGAGGATGATGAGATCTTCGACCTGTCGGATGTCATTGGGTTTTTCAACATGTCGAACCGGTTTGCGACCGCTGTCGATATGATGCCGAACCCGGAGTACCACGCGATGAACCGTTAACGTCTGGCGCGCGGCAAAGCTTCGACGTGCAACGCCGCAAGAGGTTAACGCAGGAAAACAAGCGGTCTGGGCCGATCAGGCCATGTCGGTATTGCGTCGGTATCACATCGGTATTGCGTCGGTGGATGCGTCAGCAAAACCCGACAAAAGCAAACAAACGGCGGCTCTTGTTAACCTTCGTATATAGTGTGTGAACGTTCGTCAGCGCGCCGCGTCAAGCACAGCCAGGTTCTGGCGGGGCTCTGGTGCGCTGGGATCAAGCGCGATGGCCCGCTCGAACGCTTCGCGCGCCGCCGTAAGATCACCGTTGGCGTAGAGCGCGTTTCCCAAACCAAATTGCCAGAGCCAGTTCTGAGGCCACTGCTTCGCACCTGACCGATAGGCTTCAATCGCGGCGGCTGTTTGACCGGCGCGTTCCAGCCCAGCGCTTGCTTCAAGAACGCTGCGTTCACTGGCCGCGGCAGGCAGGTCGCCGGGCGACAGAACCAGAAGCGCCCAACCTTCGCCCCCGGCCCATGTGCGTTCGAACTTGGCAAGGCTCATATCAGTTCGGCTGAGTTGGCCGGAATGGAGTGTAACGGTTTCACGGTCCAAGTCGTAACCGGTGACAACGCCATAGTGCCAAATCGGCGCAAACCGTTCGCCGAGGTTCTGAAAAACTATGACCGGGTGACCGCCAGCGAGTTCCGTTGTCAGGGCGGCAAAACCGGAGAGCGGTATCGCTAAGGCACCCCTGCGGCGCGCAGCGCTGATCATATCCTGTTGGAACGTACCACGCGCTTCGGGCGTGAAGGCGAGCGACGCAATGTCATCCTGGGTCACGTCTTGGCCGATCCATTGCAAGACCATTGCCAAGGATGCCGGACCACAAAAATAGTCAGCCTGCTCGATCAGGGGCACGTTTTCCACGAGCGCCTTTTGCGGCGCATCTATCGGAAGCGTAAGATCGAGCAGTGGTGCCGCGCATGCCGTCAGAAACAGCGCGGCACAGAGGCCGGTTAGCGCACGCACCGCGTGAAATTGAACAGTCGTGTCAGGCAGAGCAGATCGGTGACCAGAAGGATAATGAAGATGGTTCCGATGGTTTCCACGACCCCGGCACCTGCACGCTGTTCATCGATGTCACGCAGCATTGCTTTCACTTCCGTGTCGCTCAGCGCAGCAAGCCGCGCTTCTGCTTCTTCAGGGGACACACCGAGGCGAATGATCTCGTCGCGGACATCGTCTTTCTGAAGCTCCGACATCAGCGACGCGCGATCCATCTGGGCCGCTGACCGCTCGATCGCGGTGTCTGTGCTGATCATCTGTGCCTGCGCCATTGTCCCAACCGCCGTGATCTGAAGGGCCAAGGCAAATGCGATTGCCGTTTTTGTCGTGCGGATAAGGGTCATGCGGCGGCCTCCTTCAGATTGTGCTCGTACGGAATCCTCGCACCATTGCCGGGGCAAGGTCCAGACGATTTTGCCAATACAGGCGGTGGTTGGCCTAGTGGTTGTCCCTTGGCACACCCTTAGTGCGGGCGATGTCCTGATAGTCGGGTGCACCTTTCAGGACCATGCCTTTGCTGAAGGGTTCGACCTTCTCGCGGAAGATTTCCTGCCAGGGGGACTGGCTGTCTGGTGAGAAGGGGCGCTCGGGCAGAGCGGCGCGTCGCGCTTCCAGTTCGGCGTCATCGATCAGGATATCGGCCGAGCATTTCTTCAGGTCGATGCGTACGCGGTCTCCGGTTTTGACCAGGGCCAGCCCGCCGCCCGCCGCCGCTTCGGGCGAAGCGTTGAGGATGGACGGTGAACCGGAGGTACCGGATTGGCGCCCGTCACCGATGCAGGGCAGGGCTTGGATGCCCTTTTTCAGCAGGTAGGCTGGCGGCCGCATGTTCACCACTTCGGCCCCGCCCGGGTACCCGATTGGACCAGCCCCGCGCATGATGAGGATGCAGTTTTCGTCGATCTGGAGCGACTCGTCGTCGATGCGGTGGTGGTAGTCTTCTGTGCCGTCGAAGACGATGGCGCGTCCTTCGAATGCGTCTGGGTCGTCTGAATTGGACAGGTAGCGTTCCCGGAACTCATCGGAGATGACAGACGTTTTCATGATCGCGCTGTCGAAGAGGTTGCCCTTCAGATTGATGAAGCCAGCTTCTGCTTTCATTGCGCTTGCAAGCGGGCGAATGACGTCGTCATTCGATACGGTCGCATGTGCACAATTCTCGGCGATGGTCTTGCCGTTTGCTGTCAGAGCGTCGGGGTGCGGCAGCAAACCGGCCTCAAGCAGTCGACTTATGACGCCTGGTACGCCGCCGGCCCGGTGATAGTCTTCACCTAGGTACTCACCCGCAGGCTGGAGGTTTACCAGCAGGGGGATCTTGTGGCCAAGCCGCTGCCAATCGTCATTGTCGAGCGGAACGTTCAGATGTCGTGCAACCGCGTTCAGGTGAATGGGTGCGTTGGTCGAGCCGCCGATGGCGGAGTTGACGACAATGGCGTTTTCGAACGCGCGCCGGTCCATGATGTCTGAGGGTCGGCGGTCTGCGTTGACCATCTCGACAATCTGTTTGCCGGTCTCATAGGCAATCTGTCCGCGCTCGCGATAGGGGGCCGGGATGGCGGCGGAGCCGGGCAGTTGCATGCCAAGGGCTTCAGCCAGCGAGTTCATCGTGGTCGCCGTGCCCATGGTGTTGCAGTAGCCAACAGACGGAGTGGAAGAGGCGACGAGCTCCATGAACCCGTCGTCGTCGATCTCGCCAGCCGCGTGAAGTTCGCGTGCTTTCCAAACGATGGTTCCAGATCCGGTGCGCTTGCCGTCGAACCAGCCGTTCAGCATGGGTCCAACGGAAAGGGCGATGGCCGGTATGTTGACGGTTGAGGCCGCCATGAGCAGCGCGGGCGTGGTCTTGTCGCAACCGATGGTGAGCACGACTCCATCGAGCGGGTAGCCGTAGAGCGTTTCAACAAGCGACAGGTAGGCGAGGTTACGGTCCAGCATGGCCGTTGGACGCTTGCCGGTTTCCTGGATAGGGTGAACGGGGACTTCGATGACGGTGCCGCCTGCGCTGATGACGCCATCGCGCACCCGCTTTGCCAGTTCGATGTGATGCCGGTTGCACGGGGACAGGTCGCTTCCCGTCTGAGCAATGGCAATGATCGGCTTGCCTGACTGAAGTTCTTCGCGTGTCAGGCCATAGTTCAGATAGCGTTCGAGATAGAGGGCCGTCATTTCCTGATTGTCAGGATTGTTGAACCACAACTGACTGCGCCGCTTTTTGTCTGTCACGAGAGCCTCCCTTGCCGTCTGCCATGGGGTAGTGGAATTGCCGCTCCTTTGCCAGAGGCATCGGAGGAGTTTGGTGAGCTTAAGCCAATCTTCATGCGTGCAAAATAGGAACGCTACAAACCGACTTGAAAGGTGCGGGCATGTCCGATCAACCGGCGCCGATAATCATCAAACGAAAGAAGGTCATTGTTGGCGGGCATCACGGTGGCGCGTGGAAGGTCGCCTATGCGGACTTCGTGACTGCGATGATGGCGTTCTTTCTTCTCATGTGGCTGCTTGGCGCAACAACCGAAAAGCAGCGCAAGGGCATCGCCGACTATTTCAACCCCACGATCCCGGTCAACAAGGTCTCTGGCGGCGGTGCCGGGGCCTTTGGTGGCGACAGCGTGTTCACTGAAAACACGCTCGCGCAGAACGGCACCGGGGCTGGTTTGATTTCGCAAGCCTCTGAAACTGACGACACAGCCAAACAGGATGCCAGCAGTCGGAATGGCGAAACCGGTGGTGAGAAAGACGACGTTCCGGACCCGATGGAACAACTTGAGAAGATGCTCTCGGGAAATGCCGGCGAAAGCATGGTGAGCGATCTTCTTCAGCGCCATGTCATCACGCGGCTGACGGATGAAGGTTTGATCGTTGAGGTTTTTGATACGCCTGATGCGCCGCTTTTTACAGGTGACAGCGAACCAACACCTGAATTGCAGCGCTTGTCTGGGGCAATTGCCGAGGTCTTTCGGCTGGCTTCAAACAAGGTTGCCGTGCAGGGGCATACGGCAACGGTGCCACTGGCTGCGCGCGTCAATCCGGTGTGGGCGCGTTCGGCCGCGCGGGCCAATCAGGCACGCCAGCTGCTCCAGGACGCAGGTTTGTCATCAGATCGCATTCAGCGTGTCACTGGCTTTGCGGACCGTGAACCGGTCGTCGCTGATCCACTCTCGGAACGAAACAACCGGCTGGAGATCATTCTTCTTCGGGGCACGCTTTGAAAGTGGTTCGACTTTTAAATGTTAGGGGGCCGTTAAGCGCACGTCCCTATTGTCGCTGGCCAAGGGCATTGCAGCAGAAAGGCTGAAAGAATGACGATTTCCTCTTCGCTCAACGCGGGTGTGGCTGGTTTGGCAGCAAACGCGAGTCGGTTGGCCACGATCGCCGACAATATCGCGAACTCCTCGACATATGGCTATAAACGCGCGGTCGCAGATTTTTCGTCACTTGTCATTGAAAGTGGTGACGGCACCTACTCCGCGGGCGGTGTTCAGGTCACAACGCAACGAATGATCGACCAGTCTGGGTCTCTCGCCTCGACGACGAATTCAACGGACCTCGCGGTGCGCGGTTCTGGCTTCCTTCCGGTTACAACGCAAAGCTCACTTCTCAACTCTATCGGTGATTACCCGCTTTACCTGGCCTCGACAGGGTCCTTCCGGACGGATGAGGATGGATATCTGCGCACACCGACAGGCGTCACCCTGATGGGTTGGCCAGCAGATGCGGACGGCACGATCCCGACGTTCGCACGCGATACCGCGGATGGTCTTGAGCCGGTGCAGATCAACGTGAACCAGTTCACGTCAGAACCGACCACGAGTATTTCGCTCGGTGTGAACCTACCGGCAACCGAAACGGAGTTTGGCGCTGACGGTGACAGTCAGACTTTGTCTGTCGAGTATTTTGACAACCTGGGGACATCGCAGAGCATCAACATACTGTTCACGCCAACAGTGGCGACCACCTTGCCGGGTGATAAATCAAATACCTGGACAATGCTTTTGACTGACTCCGCTCAGGCGGGTGCCACGATTGGTGAATACACAATCGTCTTCGATGATTCGACTGGTTCCGGT
>JBCBBB010000036.1:0-24364 GCA_038532095.1 Pseudomonadota bacterium | reverse complement strand
AGCTGAAGGTGGACATCACGAAGAAGATCACACCTGCGATGGTGACGACGGGCATGATGGGATTGCCCGCGATGAAGGCGATGAAGTGACCGAAGAGGCTGCGCCGTCCTTCGACCTTCACCTCGGATGACGGGCGCGAGAAGCTGGCCGCGCCGAGCACGACGGAGGAGAGCACAGCGGCCAAGACAAACCCGATGGGACCGATGAGCATCGGCAGCGGCGCTTCCCCGCCGGATAGGTAGGCGGGGTTCAGCGTTTGCATGGCAAAGACGAACATCGCGAAAATCGCAACTGGCACCAGTGCGATGCGGACATACCAGGGGGCGACACGCTTCAGCGCCTCAGACGCGCGTTCGAACTTGCGGGATGCCCGACCGGCCACACCGCCGACGACGGGCAAATAGACCAGCGCAACGACCAGCGACGCGGACAGCACGAAGATCAGCGTCACCGGCAACATGCCCATGAACTCACCCGGCACACCGGGCCAGAACAGCATCGGCAGGAACGCACAGAGCGTTGTGGCGGTAGAGGAGACCACGGGCCAGAACATGCGCTTGGCGGCCTCCACATAGGCGTGCATGGGGCCGGAGCCCTCATTGATGCGCTTGTCGGCATACTCGACGACGACGATGGCGCCATCGACCAGCATACCCACTGCAAGGATCAGACCGAACATCACGATGTTTGAGATCGGGACGCCCATCACATTGAGGAACGCGAAACAAAGCAGGAAAGAGGTTGGGATCGCAAAGCCCACAAGCAATGCGGAGCGGGAGCCGAGCGCGGCAAGGACAACGATCATCACCAGTGCGACCGCGGTCAGAACCGAGCTTTCCAACTGGCTGACCATGGAACTCACCTGACGCGACTGATCGTTTGAGGTGCCGACCTCAATCGCTTCCTGCAACTCTTTGGGCCAGGTGGCCTTCTCGGCCTCAACCTCGGCCTCGATCAGGGCGACCGTGTCCATGATGTTGAAGCCTTTGCGCTTCACCACTTGCAGGGCAACGGTGTTTTCGCCGTTGAAGCGTGCGGTGCCCGCGCGGTCTTCAAAGGTCAGGCGGATATCAGCGATATCGCCCAGCGTGATGACCCGATCCCCTTCGGTCTTGACCGGCAGTTTGTAGATGTCCTGCTGTTCGTCGAAGGAGGACGGGATCTTGACGGCAAAGGCACCGGTTTCGGTTTCGACCTCACCTGCGGCGATCAACTGGTTGTTGTTGACGACAACGTTGATCAATTCGCCTGCGGTGACGTTGTAGGATTCCAGTCGCAGTGGATCGATCACAACCTCGACCATCTCGTCCCGATGGCCCGCAAGAGCCGCTTCGAGGACGGCGTCCAGGCCTTCCAGACGGTCCTGCAAGTCTTTGGCAACGCGCAGCAAAGTACGCTCGGGCAGGGCGCCTGTCAGGTTGACGATGATGATCGGAAACTCGGAGAAGTTGAACTCGTCAATCGTGTATTGCTCGGCGCCTGCCGGAAATTGCGCCTCGGCCTTGTTCATGGCCGCGCGCACATCGGCCAGGGTCTGCGATTTGTCCCAGCCAAACTCGAACTCAAGCACGACGATTGCGTAGCCTTCGGCTGCCGTGCCCTGCATGCTGTCGAGCCCGTCAAGATCGGCAAGCTCGGTCTCCATCGGTTGGACAAGGAGTTTCTCGGAATCCTCCGCACTGATCCCGGGGAAGGGGACGGAGACGAAGACGGCGGGAATTTCGATGTCCGGCTCACCCTCTTTCGGGAGCCCGACGTAAGACATCACACCAGCCAGAATGGACAGGAGGATGAAGGCAATCACCATCCGCGCCCGGCCAGCGGCCCAGTCAACGATACCAGTCATTGGGTGATCTCCCGATAGGTGGGTTGGACGGCGACGCCGGTGGTGACGAATTCCTGCCCGACCACGATGACCTCGGCCTGGGGCTCAAGACCCGTGATCCAGATGCCGTCTTGCGTGTCGCGCAGGACGGAGACGGGCGCGAAGTCGGCCCGGCCTTCCTTGACGAGACGCACACCAAGCTGGCCGGAATCGTCCAGCGTCAGTGCGGATTGCGGCAGAAGATGCGCGGTTTCGCCATCGGCCTGAATGGCGATCTCGGCGGTTTGACCATCACGAATGGACAGGTCTGCATTGTCGACTTCTACATCCACCTGGAATGTGCGGGTCGTGGGATCGGCCGAGCGGCTAATGAAAGTGACCTCTCCCACGACCTCACGCCCCGAAGAGAGGCGCGCCCCCGCCGTGGCGCCGATATTGACGCGGTCGACAGAGGTTTCCGGAACAAAGCCGACGAGTTTGATTGTGTCTAGCTGTATAATTGTACCACAGAGCGAGCCGGGCTGGAGCAACGATCCAAGCTCGGCGGTGTCGGATTCGAGGATGCCGGCAAAGGGGGCGTGCATGTTAAGCTTGTCTAGCTCATTCTCGGCAGAAGCCACGGACGCGGCAGCAGATTTTATGCCTGCACTGGCTCCGGCAACGTTGGATTTGGCCGATTGCACACCGGCGCGCGCCGCTTCAACTGCGGCTGTTGTGGCGGCAACCCGCGTTTCCGACGCGAACCCGCCTTCGGACAATCGCGAGGCCGCGTTGTCGTTGATTTCGGCTTCTGCCAGGCGCGCCTCCGCTTCGGCAAACCGCGCTTCCGCTTCGGGCAGGCGGGCTTCCGCTTCCTGGAGCCGCGCGCGCGCATCATCGAGCGCGATCTGGCGGGTGCCCGGATCGAGAGAGCACATCAATTGACCTTCAGCGATCATTTCACCGCGCCGGTGCGGCGTGCTGATGACGCGTCCTGTGGTTTCTGCGCGTACCTCAACCTCGCGGATGGCTTCTGTGCGTCCGCGCAAGATTACCGCGCCATCAACCTGCCGGGCTTCCGATTTCAGGGCCACGACCGAGACGGTGGCCTCGGACGCCGTGTCCGCATCAGCGGAGACTTGCGCGTCAGGCGCGATCTCGGCCTCCGCATCGGTCGCTGCGGGGGCAGCTCCGGCAAAGTCCATCAACGCATCGCGCTGGAAGACGAGAAAAAACAGCGACAAAACCACCACGAGGGCCGTAAGAATTGAGAGCAGTCGCATTGTTGTATCCTTTGAGTGTCCCGAAAGTTTCGGGCGTGTTCAGCGCTTTACAATCATTAGTACGCTAAACCGTTCAGTTCAGATTACCGTGTCGCTGCGTCTTCTGCAAGATTTTGACCGCGGAAATAATACGCGATCTTTGCATTCCCCATATACGCAGGTTAATAGGTCGCTCCAGATCACGGGCAGGCGACAGGAGCGAGGCGTGGCAAACGAAGACAGCTTTATCAACGAGGTCAGCGAGGAAGTTCGGCGCGACCGGCTGTTTGCGTTGATGCGGCGGTATGGCTGGATCGCGGTTTTGCTGGTCATTCTGATTGTCGGTGGTGCGTCCTGGAACGAATGGCGCAAGGCCAGCGCGCAAGCGGCAGCCGAGGTCAAGGGCGATGCTTTGATTGAGGCGCTTCAGGCGGAAACACCCGAGGCGCGCGTGACGGCGCTGCGCGATGTGGTTCCTGCGGGCGCGCCAAACGGTCAGGCGATTCTGGCGTTGCTGACCGCGTCAGCCGAGGCGGAGAACGACGATCCTGCGGCTGCGGCGGCAGCATTGGATGCGATTGTCGCAGACACGGATATTCCGCAGGTCTATCGTGACGTCGCGCTTTTGAAGCGGCTCTTGTCCTTCTCGTCCGAGTTGGCTCCGGGAGAGCGCATCTCGCGGCTTTCGCCCTTGTTGCAGCCCGGCAACCCGTTCCGCTTGCTTGCGGTGGAACAACGGGCATTTGCCGAGGTGGAGATGGGCGACACGGACGCCGCGTTGACAACGCTTGAAGGTATTCTTGCCGACGCGGAAGCGTCAGATGACTTGCGCCGCCGCGCGCGGCAGTTGATTGTAGCGCTCGGCGGCTCGCTCGATCAGAGTTGAGCCCAGGCAATGAGGGGCGGATAGACGTGAAACGGTGCGGTTTGTGGGTTGCGGTGTTGGCTCTGGCCGCATGTGCCGAGCAGGAGTTCCTGCTGGAAGGTGAACGTCTCGATGCGCGTGGTAACCCTGTTCCTGAGGAGAGTGTGAACCGGGCCGCGCCCCTGCCATTGCCGACAGCCGTCTCAAACGGGGCTTGGACGCATGTGGGCGGATCGACCCGTCACCTTATTGCGCACCCCGCGCTCGGCACCACTCTGGCACAAGCCTGGAGCGTTTCGATTGGAGAGGGCAATGGCCGCAAGCATCGGATTACGGCCGATCCGGTCATCGAAAACGGGCGCATCTTCACATTGGATAGCCGTGCGCGTGTCAGTGCGACATCCACATCCGGACAGCCGATTTGGAGTGTTGATCTGACGCCATCGACGGACGCGTCCGATGAAGGCTCCGGCGGCGGGCTTGCGGTTTCCGGCAATCGGTTGTTCGTCACAAACGGGTTCGGGCAACTCAGCGCTTTGGATGTCGCCAGCGGAGCGTTGATCTGGACCCATGATTTTAACGCCGGTGCGGGCGCGCCGCCCACGGTTTCGAACGGCGTTGTCTATGCGGTGACCACCAATGCAACAGGCTGGGCCTTATCGGCCGAGACCGGGCGTGTGCTTTGGCAGGTGGTTGGCGCGGTGTCGCCACGCTCCAGCACCGGTTCGCCTGCGCCACTCATCGCCGGTCCGCTTGCGGTGTTTCCGTTCTCTTCCGGGCAGATGGTTTCTGCCGTGACGGGGACCGGGGGGCAAGCCTGGGCGGCAAGCGTTGCCGGACAAAGACTGGGCCGCGCCTCTTCCGTGCTGACGGATCTGACCGGCGGGCCGGTTTTTGATGGAACCCGGATCTATGCAGGCAGCTATGCCGGACGGGCCGCGGCGTTCGATGCGACGACGGGCGCGCCGATCTGGCAGGCGGAAGAAGGGGCGGCCGGGCCGATCTGGGCTGCGGGCGGTTCCCTGTTTTTCGTGTCGGACCGCAACCAGCTGTTGCGCCTTGATGCCGCGACCGGAGAGACGATCTGGGTCCGCGATTTGCCGTTTTTCACCCGAGAGCGGATTCGTCGTCGGAAGAGCCTTTTTGTGCATCACGGTCCGGTATTGGCCGGAGGTCGTTTGATCCTGGCGTCCGATGACGGGTTTTTACGTCAGTTTGATCCTGTTGATGGGGCCTTGTTGAGCAGCGTTGCCTTGCCACAGGGCGCGGCCACCAACCCTGTGGTTGCAGGGCGCACGCTTTATGTGGTGAGCGAAGGCGGCAATCTGGTGGCGCTCCGTTAAACGCCAGGACATGCGTTTGAACATGTGCCCTGCGTGGCACAGTCAAAGGGCGCGGTCGCGGTTGGTTTTGGTTGAGGCGTTCGAAGCCGTCGCTCTTGTTTTTTCAGTGAACTGTGCGCATGGCTTCGTCTTCGAGCACGCTGGAGGCATGCGAGTTTGCACTTTGCGTATTCATGTGAATGCGTTGCAAATCTTATGTGCACATCACAAAGCACCATTGCGTTCCTGTCATGAACTCTCGTACTAATCGTCTGGAAGTACAATTTATGCGTGCATGAGCATTTCGGCGCGTCATAGAGGTCTTCAAACTTTGGCGTTTCGAAGGGGACTCGAATGCGCGAAACAAAAATTGGGATGATCCAGTCTCCGATACAGGCGGACCTGGATCGAATAGCGGAAGATGTTGTGCAGTATCTCAACGCGGATATGGCCCTTCTTTCTGTGACGTATAACACCGCAGTGGTCTCGCTCGGATTGTCAGAGACGGTGAAACGGGCGCGCATCGACCGCATGCATGTCCCCGAAGATATGGCCTGTTTGCAGGTGATAGAGAATGACGAGGCGCTTGTTCTCAGCGATGCACGCAAGGATCCGATCGCATCGCAGACCGCCTATGTGCAGGAGGGGTTGGTGACCGGTTACATCGGGGTGCCGATCCGAAATGCTGAAGTTGGCGCTATCGGTGCGCTTTGCGGTGTGACACACAGCCCGCGCACATGGACCGATGCGGATGTTCGGTATCTCACGGCAATCTCCGAAAGTGTCGAGAACCTGATCCTGCGGGAGATGTATCGGCTGGAAAGCTTGGACGCGACGACACTTGCATCAGAATACGATCAGATCATTGCGGCCTTTGCGCTGGTGCGCGCCGAACCCACGGCGATCCATGACGGTCGGGGACGGCTGGTGTTTGCAAACCGGAGCTTGACTGATCTGGTGGATGAAACCGAACTGGAGAGCTCAACGTTCAAGTCGGTTTTGTTGCGGACCGGGGCAGAGGGTGTCGTGCGGTATCAGACACCCACCGGGATATCGTACATTTTGACGCGGCTGCGCACGGGCGCCGGGTACATTGTCAGTCAGTGGCGGTTGGATCAAACCCTTCTGAACTGAGAGCCGTTGCAGCGCGCGCGCGCAACGGATAGACGGGCGCGGTCCGATCCCTGGAGCGACTGCTGTCGACATGAGTTTTACCCTGGCCATCGTGGGGCGCCCGAATGTGGGCAAGTCCACTCTGTTCAACCGTCTGGTGGGCAAGCGTTTGGCGTTGGTCGATGACCAGCCCGGGGTCACGCGCGACCTGCGCGAAGGCGACGCCCGGCTTGGTGATCTGAAATTCACGGTGATCGACACTGCGGGTCTGGAAGAGGCGACCGATGACAGTCTCGAAGGGCGGATGCGGCGGTTGACGGAGCGCGCCGTAGAGATGGCCGATATCGTTCTGTTCCTGATTGACGCGCGCGGCGGTGTGCTACCCACTGACGAGGTCTTTGCCGATATCCTGCGGCGCAGGTCGGCGCGTGTGATCCTTGGGGCCAACAAGGCCGAGGGGCGCGCGGGAGAAGCCGGTATGATCGAGGCCTATGCGCTCGGTCTGGGTGAACCCCTGCGGTTGTCGGCGGAGCATGGCGAGGGGATGGGAGAGCTTCTTGAGGCGCTGCGCCCTGTCGCCGAAGCAGCGTCGGCGAAACAGGCGGTGTTGGCGGAGGCGGCGCCCGAGACGGATGTGTTGCTCGACCCGGATGACGAGACCGGTTACGTCGCGCGCGTGCCGACGGTGTCGCGTCCCTTGCAAGTGGCAGTCGTGGGGCGGCCGAATGCGGGGAAATCAACGCTGATCAATCAGTTGCTGGGGGAGGATCGCCTGTTGACCGGCCCGGAGGCCGGGATCACGCGGGATGCGATTTCATTGCCGCTCGACTGGGATGGGGTGCCGGTGCGGCTCTTTGATACGGCGGGCATGCGCAAGAAGGCCCGTGTTCAGGAGAAGCTGGAGAAGCTTTCCGTGGCTGATGGGCTGAGAGCCGTCAAATTCGCTGAGGTCGTGATTGTTCTGCTCGATGCAGCGATCCCGTTTGAGCAGCAGGACTTGCGGATTGCCGATCTGGCCGAGCGCGAAGGGCGCGCGGTCGTGGTGGCTGTGAACAAGTGGGACCTTGAGACGGAGAAATCCGAGAAACTCGCCGAGTTGAAAGAAGCGTTCAACCGGCTTCTGCCACAGTTGCGCGGCGCCCCGCTGGTGACCGTTTCCGCGAAAACCGGACGGGGTATGGACCGGCTGCATACGGCCGTGATCCAGGCCTATACCATTTGGAACCGGCGGGTGACGACGGCCCAGTTGAACCGTTGGTTGACGGGCATGCTGGAGGCGCATCCACCACCCGCGCCGGGTGGGCGGCGGATCAAGCTGCGTTACATGACACAAGCCAAGACCCGGCCCCCGGGCTTTGTTGTGATGTGCTCGCATCCTGACAAGCTGACGGATGCGTATAAGCGTTATCTGGTCAATGGCCTGCGGCAGGATTTCGATATGCCGGGCACCCCGATTCGCCTGACCTTTCGCGGGCAAGGGGATCAGAACCCTTTCAAAAACAAAAAGAAATCGACGCCATCGCGGCTTCGCAAGCACTTGGGAAAACCATCCGTTAAGAAGAGTTAACGGCGCGGCGTTTCCCCCTCCCTCCCAAGCCCAGTTATTATAGGGGAGGGGTGTTTAAGGTGACGTTAAGATCGGATGAAGGTGCCGTACGGTTCGTACCGGGTCCATCCCTTCCACTTCACAGCATGGCTTTTGCGGCCTGCAACTGACCCATTGCATGTCGCACTTGACTTGATCCGGTTGGCCTTGTGGCACGCGTTGCGCTTTCTGATTTAGGGCAGTGTGCCAGTCAGATTTAACGCGCATGGCGTCAGAACGCCGGCAGGCCGCAGCATCCCTTTCGGGCTGAACCGAAACCTAAGCTTTAGGGTCAGGACCCATTCGTCCTGCGCCGCTGGTTTGACAGGTTTTCTGTCGGACAACGAACAATGGCGCAGCAAGAGTGGCTCTATTTCAATGTATTGTGAGGCCGTCTGGTTGAAAAACCGTCAAATCCGAAGGACGAAAAATCTGCGTCATCTCAGCGGCTCGGCGCGCTTGGAAATAGAACCACTATGTCCGAAGCGCGCCAAACCACTGTGATTTAGCAGATTTGACGCCAGCGGTGCAGGATGAATGGGTCCTGACCCTAAGACCGCACCTTATCGGCGTGCCCGTACGGACTTCGATCGATCAGAGCCAAAACAGGTCATGCTTGAGCCTCCGGCCTTCGACCTGAGACATCGCGTATCTCTCTTTGCGTCCCCCCGAAGGAAGAGGCCGTGACAGGCGATTCAGGTTTTGGGCCGGGTGCTTTAGCACTGCCACTCGGATTCTCCCTTCAACGCGGCAGGACATTGCCGGGATGGCCTATCGCGCTCGGCGGGGTCCGGCTCGACAAAGTGCGGGAAATGGCTGACGGCAAAGCTTGGCCGAAGCGAACCGTGGACGATTGGCAAGCGATGGCCGGTTTTGACCGCCACGTCTGAAACCGTTGAAGACCCCGGGGCAGGCGACATACATCGCTCCTTGAAGCTTCACCCGAGGCTTCGGGCCCGAACCTCCATGAAACCGATGGAGTGAAAGATGACGAAACGTATGCAGTTGATCCTCGCAGGTCTCCTGGGACTGGGTGTTTCGACGGCGGCTCTGGCTGCCGAGGTCGAGGATGCCGATGGAGACGGCATGTATTCGATGGAAGAGCTGATGGTGGCGTTTCCCACGCTGACCGAAGAGCTCTTTGGTACAATCGACGGCAATGGCGATGGTGCTGTCGATGAAGCGGAACTGGCCGCGGCGGTGGACGCCGGGGTGCTGGTGGCGGGCTAACCCCGCTACGTGGCCGCTCTCGGGATTCCCCTTCTCCCGGGGGCGGCCATCCCTTAGGGTCAGGACCCATTCATCAGCACCGCTGGTCTGACAGATTTTCTGTCAGACAACGAACAATGGCGCAGGAATAGTGGCTCTCTTTCAAGCCATTATAAGGCCGTCTGGCTGAAAATCCGTCAAATCCAAAGGACGACTAATCTGCGTCATCTCAGCGGCTCGGCGCGCTTGGAAATAGAACCACTATGTCCCATGGTCCCTTGCGCGCCAAACCACTGTGATTTAGCAGATTTGGCGCCAGCGGCGCAGGATAAATGGGTCCTGACCCTAGTGCGCGGGTTTGATGAAGGTGCCGTTTCGAAGCTCAGACATGGCCTGCATCAGCTCCTCTTGCGTGTTCATCACGATGGGGCCGTGCCAGGCCACGGGTTCTTCGATCGGAGCCCCCGAGATTAGAAGAAAGCGCACGCCGTCGGGGCCGGCCTGAACTGTGACCTCATCCCCGGTGCCGAACCGGATCAGCGTCCGGTTGCCGGAGAGGTCGCGAATATTTACCTCTGCCCCGGCCACTTCCTTTTCCAGCAACACGCCTTCGGGCGGTGCGGCATCGACAAAGGCGCCCGCACCTTCGAACACATATGCGAAGGCACGGCGATAGGTGTCGACTTTGAAGGTTTTCTTCACGCCAGCCGGGACAAAGATATCGAGATATTGCGGGTCGGCGGCAATCCCATCGACCGGGCCTGTGACGCCCCAGAACGCGCCGGTGATCACCTTGACACGCGTGCCGTCATCATCGGTCACAACCGGAATATCCTCGCCCTTGATGTCCTGATAGCGTGGCGCGGTCATCTTCTGTGATGCGGGCAGATTTCCCCAAAGCTGGAAGCCATGCATTTGACCGCGGGTATTTCCGCTTGGCATTTCCTGGTGGAGGATGCCGGAGCCCGCCGTCATCCACTGGACGGCGCCATCTGACAGCGTGCCGCGATTGCCGAGGCTGTCGGCATGTTCGACGGTGCCCGAGAGGACGTAGGTGATTGTCTCGATCCCCCGGTGCGGATGCCAGGGGAAGCCACGTTCGTAGTCTTCGCGATGCTCATTGCGGAAATCATCAAAGAGCAGGAACGGATCGAGCTCGCTTGGGTCTTGAAAGCCAAAGGCGCGGTGAAGCTTGACCCCTGCGCCTTCCATCGTGGGCTGGGCGAGGCGGGTTTCCAAGGTGGGCCGGAGGGACATGGTTCATCTCCTGTTGGTTCACGCAGGAGGTAGAACTGGTGATGTCGGGAAGCAATCGCACAGTATGGGCGCCAGAGCGCATTTCCCGTGCGCGAGCGCACAGGATATCCAGTTGAGGGGGGACTGGCGGGAGCCGGGCCCCCGCCAGCGATCAGACGAGACGCCCGTCGGGCGCGATCTGTGTTTTGCCGCCGAGCCATGGCCCGAGCCCTTGTGGCAGAACCACGCCACCTTCGGCCGTCTGGCCATTTTCCAGAACTGCGATCAGAGCGCGCCCCACAGCGAGGCCGGAGCCGTTGAGCGTGTGGACGAATTGCGGCTTGCCGTTTTCGTCCCTGAACCGCGCATTCATTCGCCGGGCCTGGAAATCGCCGCAGGTCGAGACCGAGCTGATCTCGCGATAGGTGTTCTGTCCGGGCACCCAGACCTCGATGTCATAGGTGCGGCGCGCGCCAAAGCCGAGGTCACCGGTGCAAAGCGAGACGGTGCGGTAGGGCAGGCCGAGACGCTCCAGGATACCTTCGGCACATTTCAGCATGCGCTGTTGTTCGGCCTCGCTTTCATCGGGGTGCGTGATCGAGACCATCTCCACCTTTTCGAACTGGTGCTGACGCAGCATGCCGGATGTGTCTTTGCCCGCGCTGCCGGCTTCCGAGCGGAAACACTGGGTGTGCGCGGTGTAGCGGCGCGGCAGGTAATCGGCATCGAGTATGTGCCCGGCGACGATATTCGTCAGCGGGACTTCCGAGGTTGGGATCAGCCACATGCCTTCGCGGGTCTGATAGCTGTCTTCCGCGAACTTCGGCAGTTGGTTGGTGCCGTACATCGCGTCATCGCGCACAAGCACGGGGGGGATCACTTCCGTCAGGTCGTTTTCGGTGGTGTGGATGTCTAGCATCATCTGGGCGAGCGCGCGGTGGACCCGGGCAACCGCGCCAGACATCAGCACGAAGCGCGAGCCAGAAAGTTTGGCCGCCGTCTCAAAATCCATCGACGGTTTGACGCCCTTGATCTCGAAATGCTCTTTCGGGGTGAAGTCGAAACTGGCCGGTTCGCCCCAGCGGTGGATTTCGACGTTATCGTCTTCATCCGCACCATCCGGTACATCGTCATAAGGCGCATTGGGCAGCGTCAGAAGAAGATCACGCAGGCGCGCATCTTCTGTCTTGGCCTCATCTTCCAGCTTCGCGATTTCGTCCTTCTTTGCGGCGACCAGCGCGCGGAGCCGCTCGAACTCGGCCTCATCGCCCTTGGCTTTGGCGGCACCGACATCCTTGGAGGCGGCGTTGCGGTCGGCCTGCGCGGCTTCGGCAGCGGCAATCTTGGCGCGGCGCGCCTCGTCGATGGCAAGAACCTCTGACGACACGCCCGACAGCCCGCGGCGTGCCATTGCGGCATCGAATGCGTCGGGGTTGTCGCGGATTGCGCGAATGTCGTGCATGGGTCCTCTCCGTGTTCACGTTTGATGTGGCAGGAGCATATGCAGGAGGCTTGCACAAAAGGCGAGCCGAATTTGCGGAGAGAGGGTGAATGGTTGATTGAGCGGATTATAGCGCAGCGATTTGCAGGCACAGGAAATCCCGAGTTTCGCCGCTTTTAGGTCTCAATCCGGCTTTAGCCGTTAATGCATACCACACAGCACCTTTGCGACACGCTCGCACACACACACACCAACTCACTCAACGAAATTGAGGCGCCGCCATACCAGGACGGCGCCTCTTTTTAATGGTTAACCGCTCACTCCCTAAACCCGACCCGGCTCTTCGTATTCACTCGTTACGCACGCAGCTTTTGCGCCAGATGTTCCACCGGTGGCAGATGAATTGCCGGGCTGGGGCATGCAAAATCCACCCAGAAATCATTACCATAGCTTATTAATCATTAGCAATTGTTAAAAGTTCCCTGACCGATCTGAGATGTTTATTGCTTAAAATGAGGTGTGAAATATAAATATCTGTTTTCAATGAATAAATATCCCTACCAACGAGAAAGTAGCGGCCGCGGAAACTGTGTGTTCGCGGCCGCCCTTGCATGTGCTGGATTTTACTCGGCGGGCACCATCACTTCTCGCGTTGGGCGCGCACCGCGCACGGCGTTGGGCTGCGATGCATATAGCGTGTCTTCCGTCAAAAGCGCATGCGACTGGCCGAGATGGCGCGCCGGGATGTGCGGGAAGAGATGATGGACCAGATGGTAGCAATCGTTCCGTGGGAAGAACATCCAGCGCAACAAGCCCGGAGCCAGGATGTTCCGTGACGCGGTCAGGTCATCCCCAGTCGCGACAATCCCTGCGTGATCCAGACAATCGGCCCAGTAGTTCAGCGTGGAATACACCAGAACAAAGGGCAAAATCACAAAGAGAAGGCCGGTCAGTGGAAACGCCAAGGTGAACACCACGGCAGCGACCAGCACTGAATATTTGAGCGTCTGGAAGGCCTTCCCATCCTGCGCGGACATGTTCAGCCCAAGATAATAAGGCAAATGACGCCCGATTAACGGCGAGAGAGCATGGCGCAAAACGACCCTGGCCGTGAGAGGTTCATGCAGTTTCAACCCCTCAATGCTCTGGAGGTCGAGATCATGCTCGTAATCCCCCAGATGGGCGTGGTGCGACAGGTGTTCGTCTCGATACGCCGAGAAGGAGTTGAACAGCAGCGCTGCGCAGATCTTTCCGATAACGGCGTTGTCCGCGCGTTCTGAACTGAATGTCGCATGCGAGCACTCGTGGATGATGTTGTTCAAACCCCGCAACCGCGTGCCGATGAACAGCATTAGCAACGCTACAGCGGTTCCGGTCCAGGCGGTCAAAGAGAGAGACAACAGATAAGCGCCGAAACCGGCAGCGGCGACGATCTGAAAAAGATAACTCGCTAGGATGAACCACGCAGTACTGCGTTGATACTTGTCCATACCGTGGAATTTACGCGTGTACTTTTCACGCAAGCGTTTGGCAGACATTTTTACACCCCCATGGCTAAGTCCCCCGCTCAGGAGGTCATATTTCTGCCACTTTTTCAACATGTTCGGGGTCGTTTTGAATCCATCGGATCACTTGCGCTTATCTGTCCCGCAATCTGCAAGGTTGGAAAAGGTAAATTGTGCTTGGATGGCAACGGGGTGACCTGATATAAAATAAGCGAAGCTTATGCTGCGCGGAGGCAACGGGCATGGATTTTGACTATGATTCACTAGTGGTTTTGGCCGCTGTCGTGCGCACGGGATCGTTTGATGCGGCTGCAAAATCGCTCAATGTCACGCAATCGGCGGTATCGCAGCGAATCAAGCAGCTCGAAGAACGTGTGGGTTCGATCCTGGTTCAACGCGGGCGTCCCTGCGTTGCGACCGAAGACGGGATGCTCCTGTGCCAGCATCATGAGCAGATCGAGTTGCTGCGCCATGAACTGTCGCAGCAACTGGCGCTAAGTGGGGGCGGGCGCCGCGCGGCAGGGATCAAGGTGCGGATCGCGGTGAACAGCGACAGCCTTGCGACCTGGTTTCCAAGCGTGGTGAAGCGGGCCGCCGATGAACTGGGGCTTTACCTGGAGGTGATCCCGGACGATCAGGAGTTCACCGAAGAACGTCTCAGATCGGGGGATGCGCTGGCCGTGGTGACCACGTCGGATGCGTCGATTGCCGGGTGCACGGCCATTCCGATTGGCTCGATGGATTATCTGGCGGTGGCGTCCCCCGATTTCATGGAGCGGTTTTTCAGCGACGGGGTCACAACGCGCACGCTGTCCTCCGCGCCGGCGATCCGGTTTGACCGGAAGGACAGTTTGCCAACGCAGTGGATGGCGCAGGCGATGGGAGAGGACTTGAGCGTCGCGCATCACGATATGCCGTCTTATGAAGGGCACCTGCTGTGCGGTCTGCAAGGCATTGGATGGGCGATGATGCCATCGCTGACCGTTGACCCTTTGGTGGCCAGCGGCGAGTTGGTAGAACTCTTGCCGGGCGAGCGGATTGATATGCCGCTCTTCTGGCAGACACGCAGCCAGGCGAGCACGACATTGCGGGAGTTGTCGCGGGTGGTCTCATCCGTGGCAGCGGACTGGTTGCACGGGCCCGAGCGCCCGGCGGCGTCGGCGTAAATCATTCGTATTTTTGGGCACGCCCCTTGCTTGCCAAGCCCCGACCTCACAGATAGGTTGCGCGCCAACTGAAAAGGGGCTGAGACCGGGGTTCGGGACCGGCCGAGAAAAACAAGGATAATCGCATGCTCGTGACACCTGCCTATGCGCAGGCGGCCGGGGCCGCAGGCCCGTCGCTCCTCGCTCAACTGCCGTTCTTTATCGCGATCTTTGCCATCTTCTATTTCCTGCTGATCCGTCCGCAGCAAAAGAAGCTGAAAGAGCATCAGGCGATGGTCTCGGCCTTGCGTCGGGGTGACCAGGTGGTCACGCAAGGCGGCCTGATCGCCAAGGTGACGAAGGTGATCGATGACAGCGAGATTGAGGTCGAGATTGCGTCCGGCGTGAACGTGCGCGTCATCAAGGGCACCATCCAGCAAGTGCGCTCAAAGACCGAGCCTGCCTCCTGATGGAGGCGACATCGCTGACGAGGAAAGGCGGGCCGCTCTAAATGCTTCAGATCCCTCTTTGGAAACGGATCCTGATCCTCGCCGTTTGTGTGGCGGGGTTTCTCTTTTCCTTCCCGAATTTCTTCTATTCGTCGGTTGAGCAGCACAATGACGCGGTCGAGGAGATCGCCGTCATGGGCTCCACGCCGGAGCGTGAGGCCGCGGCGGCGGCTTGGCCCGGCATTCTGCCGAGCGGCTTGGTCAATCTGGGTCTCGACCTCAGGGGCGGGGTGCAGTTGCTGGCCGAGGTGCAGGTTGAGGATGTCTATGAAGACCGGATGGATGGCTATTGGCTGGGCGCGCGAGACGCGCTTGTGGCCATTCGCGATCAGGTGGGCTTCATTGAACGGCTTGATACGGCACCCGTTGGGACTTTGCAGATCCGCATCCAGAATGCGGAGGCTTTGAATGCAGCGGTGGCTGCCGTGCGCGGCATCGCACAACCCGTGGCCAGTTTCAGCGCTGCCGGGGCGACGGATATTGTCGTGGCCGGGCAGGGGAATGTCATCTCCGTTGAACTGTCCGAAGAAGAGAAGATCGCCACTGACCAGCGCACGGTCCAGCAATCGCTTGAGATCATTCGCCGCCGGATTGATGAGGTTGGGACGCGCGAGCCAAACATCCAGCGGCAGGGCACCGACCGGATCCTGATCCAGGTTCCGGGCTTGGGATCGGCGGCGGAACTGAAGGCGCTGATCGGGACAACCGCGCGTCTGACCTTCCACCCGGTGGTGGGGATCGTCGCGGCGGATACGGTGCCACGCTCGGGCAATATCGTGTTGCCGGAACTGCCGCCGCCCGGATCGCCGCCTGCGTCTTTTTATGAGCTTGAGGGCACGTCGATCCTGTCCGGCGACGATCTTGTGGATGCGCAGCCGAGCTTTGACCAGAACGGGCGACCGTCGGTCAGTTTCCGGTTCAATGCTTCGGGCGCGCGGATTTTCGGGCAGTATACGTCGGAGAATGTGGGCGCGCTGTTCGCGGTGGTCCTCGATGACGAGGTGATCACCGCGCCGCAGATTCAGGAAGCGATCCCGGGTGGCTCTGGTCAGATCACCGGGAACTTCACAGTTGAGGAATCCGTCGATCTTGCCGTGCTGCTGAGGGCGGGGGCGTTGCCTGCGGAGCTTGTCTTCTTGCAGGAACAGACCGTCAGCCCGACGCTTGGGCAGGAAAGCATCGATGCAGGAACCTTGGCTTGCATCATCGCCTTTGGGGCGGTGATGGTTTTCATGTTCCTATCCTATGGCCTGTTCGGGCTGTTTGCGAATTTCGCGCTGATCATCAATGTGGCGCTTCTGTTTGGGGTGTTGTCCGCCATCGGCGCGACGCTGACCTTGCCGGGCATCGCGGGGATCGTGTTGACCATCGGTATGGCGGTGGACGCCAATGTGCTGGTTTTCGAGCGGATACGCGAGGAACTGAAAACGGCGAAAGGGCCATCGCGCGCCATCGAGCTGGGCTATGAGAAGGCGATGTCGGCGATCATCGATGCCAACATCACCACCTTCCTGACGGCGACGATCCTGTTCACGCTCGGCTCCGGCCCGGTAAAGGGCTTTGCGGTGACGCTTGGGATTGGGATCGTGACATCGGTGTTCACCGCGCTTTTCGTCACGCGCCTTTTCGTGATCCTGTGGTTTGAGCGGAAACGTCCGCGGACAATCGAGGTTTAAGACATGCGACTGAGACTTGTTCCGCAGGAAACCAATTTCGACTTTTTCCGCTTCCGGACGATCACCTTCGGGATTTCGGTCGCGGCGATCATCGCTTCGATCATCCTCTGGCTGACAATCGGCCTGAACTTCGGGATCGACTTCCGAGGCGGCACCTCGATCCGGACGGAGGCGGTGCAGCCGATTGACGATGGCGCGTACCGGCGTGCGGTCGAGGCGCTGGAGATCGGAGAAGTCAGCGTCACGCAGGTGTTCGATCCGAATTTCACCGAGGATCAGAATGTCGCTCTCATCCGCATTCAAGCGCAGGAGGGCGCGGAAAGCGTGCCGGTCGAGGTGATCAACCAGGTGCAGGTGGCCTTGGCGGAGATTGATCCGTCGATCGAGTTCACCAGCGTCGACAGTGTTGGTCCGAAAGTGTCGGGCGAGTTGGTGCAAACGGCGATCCTGGCCGTGATTGCGGCCTTGGCGGGCATCCTGTTCTACATATGGTTGCGCTTTGAGTGGCAGTTCTCGGTCGGGGCCGTCGCGGCGCTGTTCCATGATGTGATCATCACCATTGGTCTGTTCAGTCTGCTGCAAATCAGGTTTGATCTGGCCACCATCGCGGCGCTGCTGACGATTGTGGGCTATTCGATCAACGACACCGTTGTGATCTTTGACCGGCTTCGGGAGAACCTGCGTAAGTTCAAGAAAATGGCGCTGCAAGAGGTCATGAACCGCACGGTGAACGAGACGCTGAGCCGGACGTTGATGACCTCTGGCACCACCTTGATCGCGCTGATCGCTCTGTTGATCTTCGGCGGTGACGTGATCCGGGGCTTTGTCTTTGCCATCACGTGGGGTGTGATCATCGGGACCTATTCGTCGGTCTATGTAGCGAAGAACGTAGTGCTGATGCTGGGCGTGAAGCGCGATTGGTCGAAGCCGTCCGAAGGGGGCGGCGGCGGTGGCGCGGGCACGCAGTTCGCCAATATCGACGCTTGATCCCGTGGCACCGGCCCGGAAGATCGCCGACCGTGCCGTGACCTACAGCGGTTCGGTGACGGAGCCCGAGCGGTGGGATGCGTTAGCGCCGTGCGTCGGCGATGTGATCCTCGCGACGCCTGCGAAATCGGGGACGACCTGGACGCAGACCATGATTGCCATGCTGCTCAACGGCACGACTGAGTTGCCCGAGAAGCTCAGCGTCATGTCGCCCTGGATCGAGTCGAACTTCTCAGCGTTGGAACCGGACCTTGCGGCGCTGGAGCGCCAGCCGGGACGACGGGTGATCAAGACCCACACGCCCGCCGATGGCTGGCCGGTTTGGGAGGGGGTCGATGTGGTGCTGGTGTTCCGGCACCCGATGGAGGTCTTCCTGTCGATCCGCAAGCACATCAGGAATTCAAAGATCATCGACGCGCATCCGCTTCTGGAACCCATTGAGACGGCGCTCCCTTACTTTCTCGACCGACCGTTCGATCCTGCGGATATCGACCGCGATTGTGTCGCGACGATTGTGGAGTTCTTCAACCGGAGCGTTTTGTCGGATCGTTTGCCGCGCAAGCTCCTGCTGAACTATGCAGGCATCTCGCGGGACCATGCGGGGACGGTGGAGGCGCTTGACGCGTTCCTGGGCACGAACGCGTCGTCTGAGCTGATGGCGGAGATCACGCGTGCTACGGAGTTCGGCGCGATGAAATCCAAGGCCGCCGCCTTTGCGCCCGAGGCTGCCAATGATCTTTGGCACAGCGACCAGAGCTTCTTTGCAGGCGGGCGGTCCGGTGCGTGGGCGTCGGACTTCACCGATGCGCAGATCGCACTCTACGACGCGCGGTTTGCAGAGCTGATGCCGGACCCGGCGCATCGTCGCTGGGTTGAGACCGGTTTGGGAGATGTGTGACCTCTTCTCCGATCTGATCGGATGTGATGGGCTTGTGATATTGTCGATCGGCGCGTTCCTTGCGGGCGTGGTGCGGGGCTTTGCCGGTTTCGGAACCGCGATGATCTATCTGCCGTTTGCCGGGCAGGTGCTGACACCGTTTGCGGCACTCACCACGCTGATCGTGAAAGACCTGGTTGCGCCGTTGATGCATGTGCCCCGGGCCTTGCGGGACGGGCAGCCGGGAGACCTGTTGTGGCTGATGGCGGGGGCCGTGGTCTTCGTTCCGACCGGGGTCTGGGTATTGAGCCGCGTGGAGCCGGATGTGTTCCGCTGGGGTGTGTCCCTGGTCACCTTTGTCACGCTGGCCGCGCTGATCCTCGGGTTGCGGTACCGTGGTGCGATCACACGCCGGTTGAGTTTCACGGCAGGCTCTGTGGGTGGCTTTCTTGCAGGCAGTGTTGGCTTGCCCGGACCTCCGGTGATCCTGCTCTACATGGCGTCCACGCTACCGGCGTCGACGGTGCGGGCCACGTTGATGCTGTACTTGATCGCAGCCGATGTCCTGATGCTTGGCGTGCTCGGGTGGAACGGCTACCTGGTGGTCGCGGCGGTTGCCCTAGGCGCGCTCATGATCCTGCCCTATCTTCTGGGCAACTGGCTGGGTGCGGTGTTGTTCCGCCCCGAGTTGGAAATGCTCTATCGGCGCGTGGCCTATGGCATCATTGCGGGCTCCGCCGTTCTGGGCCTGCCAATCTGGAGAGGATGAGATGCGACTGAACGAAGTGAGTTATACCGATGCTCTCCCGGTTGAGGGCTACGGCCCTGGCTTCTTTCGGATTGGGGGCACCGCGCATGAGGCGCCGTTGGCGGTTTTGGCAGGTGGCGTGACCGCATGGGGCGGGTTGGACGACGCGGCCCCTTTGTTGGCAGCAGCTGGGGAAGTCGATGTGATCCTGTTCGGGATGGGCCCTGAGATCGCTCATTTGCCGACCGCGCTGCGCGAAACGCTTGAAGCTGCGGGGATCGGAACAGAGGTCATGTCGTCGCCACAAGCCTGCCGCACCTATAATGTGCTTCTCGGCGAGGGACGACGCGTCGGTCTGGCCGTCCTCTCTGTCTGACGACTTATGGACTTCACCGGCGGCTTCCGCCAAGACTAGCGCCATGACGACCCCGCTTCTGAGCTTGAAATCTGTGGCCTGTTCGCGGGGTGGGTTCACGGTGTTGCAGGATGTCTCCCTCACGTTGAGCCCGGGGCAAGCCCTGGTCCTGAAAGGGCCGAACGGATCGGGCAAGACGACCCTGTTGCGGACCATCGCGGGGTTGCAACCGGCCGAACGCGGGGACATCGACGCCGCGTCGGAAAGCATCGCCTACGCCGCCCATGCGGACGGGTTGAAGGCCGCGCTGACAGTTGAGGAAAACCTGACCTTCTGGGCCGCGCTTTTCGGAACCCACGATATTGAAGCGGCGCTGAACGCCTTCGATCTGGCGGGCTTGCGCGGCCGTCGTGCCCATGCGTTGTCTGCGGGGCAGAAACGGCGTCTGGGCTTAGCGCGGTTGCTGGTGACCGGGCGCAAGGTCTGGGCGCTCGATGAGCCGACGGTTTCGCTCGATACACGCGCTGTGGCGATGTTTGCAGATGTCGTGCGCGGGCATCTTACGGCGGGCGGCGCGGCGCTTCTGGCGACACATATCGATCTGGGGCTGGACGCCGAGACGCTGGACGTTTCGCAGTTCAAGCCGAGCGAAGCGCAGCTTGGCGCCTTTGACGAGAGCTTCCTGTGATCCGGTTGTTGCAACGCGATATCCGATTGGCCATCCGGTCCGGCGGAGGGTTCGGTCTGGCGCTGGCCTTCTTCCTTATGGTTGTCGTGCTGGTGCCGTTCGGCGTCGGGCCTGAACGTGAGATCCTCGCTCGGATTGCGCCGGGCGTGCTTTGGGTCGGCGCGCTTCTGGCCTGTCTCCTGTCGCTCGACCGATTGTTTGCCACCGACTACGAAGACGGGTCGCTGGAGCTTTTGGCGACAGCGCCTCTGCCACTTGAAAGTCTGGTTCTGACGAAGGCGGTTGCGCATTGGCTGACGACCGGACTGCCGCTGACCCTGGTGGCGCCGGTGTTGGGGGTGCTTCTGAACCTGCCGGTTGCGGCCTATGGCGCCTTGACGCTCACGCTTGCACTTGGCACGCCCGCGCTGTCCATGCTGGGCGCGTTTGGTGCGTCGCTGACGGTCGGGCTGAAGCGCGGGGGGCTGCTGTTGTCACTGCTCGTCCTGCCGCTTTACGTGCCGACGCTGATTTTTGGCGCCGACGCCGTGCGCCGTGCGGCCGAGGGGTTGGAGACGACAACGCCGGTTCTGCTGGTCGCGGCCATCACTCTCGGAACCCTCGCCGTTCTTCCCTTTGCCGCTGCGGCGGCACTGAGGGTGAACTTGCGGTAACGGCGCGGCACGTCTCCTTCACCTTTTCAAAAATACGCATGTCGCTCCTTTAACATCCCGCACAGCTTCAAGGACAATTAACCGAATCCCCCAAGGATAAAGGGCGGGAGGGAGAGGGCGGCCAGTGGTTGTTCATAAAGGTTAAGCCGGGCGCCCTGCGACGGAGTGGCGCTTGTTGGCGCTCACAGGCCACATTAAGTTCCGCGCATGTCGCTTTGGGAATATGCCAACCCGCGGAAATTCATGGCCACCACTGACCGGTTGGTGACGCCGCTGTTCATTCTGGCAGCGGTGGCGATGGTCGTGGGCGTGGGCTGGGGGTTTTTCTTTACCCCAGATGACTTCCGCCAAGGCTCGACGGTGAAGATCATCTACCTGCACGTGCCCTCCGCTATGATGGCGATCAACGCCTGGGC
This sequence comes from Pseudomonadota bacterium, assembly GCA_038532095.1. GTDB lineage: Bacteria > Pseudomonadota > Alphaproteobacteria > Rhodobacterales > Rhodobacteraceae > JAJDOD01. The sequence goes on along the minus strand of JBCBBB010000036.1, from coordinate 2,968 downwards.
GATGATGTTGGTGGCCTCCCTGATCTGGCTGATCCGGCGCCATCATGTCAGTGCGCTTGCGGCCAAGGCGGCGGCACCGGTGGGTGTCACCATGACGCTCATGGCGCTCTTCACTGGCGCCGTCTGGGGGCAGCCGATGTGGGGCACGTGGTGGGAATGGGACCCGCGACTGACCTCGTTCCTCATCCTCTTCCTGTTTTACCTCGGCTACATGGCCCTTTGGGCCGCCGTCGAAGACCCGGACACGGCGGCTGACCTGACCAGCATGCTGTGTCTGGTTGGATCGGTTTTTGCCATTCTGTCCCGTTATGCGGTGCTCTTCTGGAACCAGGGGCTGCATCAGGGCGCGACCCTGTCGCTCGACAAGGAAGAGAACATTTCCGATGTGTTCTGGATACCCCTGGTCATTGCCATTGCTGGCTTCGTGTTGCTGTTCGTGGCCCTCGTGCTTTTGCGCACGCGTTCGGAGATCCGCCTGCGTCGTCTGCACGCCCTGGAATTGAGGGAGCGGATGGCGTGATGCCGGATCTGGGAGCATATGCGTTTGAGGTTTCACTGGCCTATGTCGGGTCGCTTGTGCTTCTATTTGCGCTGATCTGGTTGAGCTGGCGGCAGGCTCAGGTGACGCACCGCAAGCTGGATGAGGCCGAAAGGCGCGACGATGCGTAAGGTTCCTTGGCTCGCGCTTGTGCCGCCTCTGCTTTTTGTCGGGATTGCCGGGCTGTTTTTGGGCGGCATGTTTCGCGACGACCCGGATGCGTTGCCCTCCTCTCAAGAAGGCTTGCCTGCCCCGGCCGTGGTCGAATTGCCAGTGGGTGATTTGCCGAGCTTTGATGGCGCGGTCTTCGCCGAGCCCGGGCCGAAGGTTCTGAATTTTTGGGCCAGTTGGTGTGCGCCCTGCCGGGTCGAGCATCCGGTTATCATGGAAATCGCGGAAACCGTGCCGGTCTATGGCGTAAACCGTGACCGGACACCCGAGCAGGCGAAGGCGTTCCTTGATGAACTGGGCAATCCCTACACGGCGGTCATCGCCGATCCACAAAACCGTCAGAGTATCGAATGGGGGGTTTACGCCTTGCCGGAGACCTTTGTAATCGACGGGCAGGGCAAGGTGGTTTTGCATCTGCGCGGCCCGATCAACACGCCGCTTCTGGAAAACCGGATCAAACCCGCCTTGGCAGAGGCGCTGGCGTCAACCGAATAGCCAAGTCACGAAAAGTAAGATGAGAAGTCCACCTTCAAGCGGTGGCACCGACATTGGCATGGCCCGGGCGACAACCCTGAGCCGGTCACTCGTACGATTCATGTTTCCCCCAGGTCGTACTGATTACACATTTAAACTCGCATCCTTTTGGGCGGTTGGAAAGTTTTATGGCAAATTTGTGGTTAACTGACCGTTAATGCGAAACAATCGCGTGAGCAGGTCATCGTTCTCCGACGCCGTGTTCCGCGTTAACCTTTTGTTAAGGATGAAGAACGCGTTTGCCGAAAGAAAAATCCCTCCGAACCGTGTTCGAAGGGATTGTTTCAGGTTCTGTCACCAGATGCGGGCGACTCAGGCCGCTTGTGCAAGGTTCCGGAGCACGTAGTGCAGCACGCCGCCATGTTCGATGTACTCGATCTCGATCGCGGTATCGATCCGGCATTTGAGTTCGATTTCCTTCACTGTGCCATCCGCAAAGGTGATGGTGCACGGCACGTTGGAAAGAGGCTCCAGATCGCCCTCCAGACCATGGATCGAAACGGTTTCCTCACCGGTCAGCCCAAGGGACTTGCGGGTGTCGCCGCCGGTGAACTCGAACGGGATCACGCCCATGCCAACAAGGTTGGAGCGGTGGATACGCTCGAAGCTCTCGGCGATCACGGCTTTGACGCCCAGAAGCGCGGTGCCTTTGGCCGCCCAGTCGCGGGAAGACCCGGCGCCGTATTGTTCGCCACCGATGACGACGAGGGGGATGCCTGCTTCCTTGTAGGCCATGGCGGCCTCGTAGATGGAGGTCTCCTCGCCGTCGGGGCCTTTGGTGTAGCCGCCTTCGACGCCGTCCAGCATCTCGTTCTTGATGCGGATATTGGCGAAGGTGCCGCGCATCATGATCTCATGGTTGCCGCGCCGGGAGCCATAGGAGTTGAACTCGCGCACGGGCACCTGTCGTTCGACCAGATAGCGGCCGGCGGGGGTGCTTTCCTTGAAGCTGCCCGCCGGGCTGATGTGGTCGGTGGTGATCATATCGCCGAGGAGCGCCATGATCCGCGCGCCTTCGATGTTGGAGATCGTGCCGGGTTCAGCGCCCATGCCCTGGAAGTAGGGCGGGTTTTGAACATAGGTGGAGGTGGCAGGCCAGTCGTAGGTTTCTTGCTGCGGCACCTCGACGCCGCGCCATTTCTCATCACCGGTGAAGACCTCGGCATATTTCTCCATGAAGGCTTCGCGAGTGACGGTTTTCTCGACCAGTTCCGCGATCTCGGCCTGTGACGGCCAGAGGTCTTTCAAATAGACATCGTTGCCGTCCTTGTCTTGGCCCACCGGTTCTGTCGTCAGGTCGATATCCATCGTGCCCGCTAGCGCATAGATCACCACGAGTGGCGGCGAAGCGAGGTAGTTGGCGCGCACGTCCGGGCTGATCCGGCCTTCGAAGTTCCGGTTGCCGGAGAGGACGGCGGTGGCGACGAGGTCGCCTTCGGCAATGGCGTCGGACAGTTCCTGTTGGATCGGGCCTGAGTTGCCGATGCAGGTAGTGCAGCCATAGCCCACGAGGTTGAAGCCAATGGCGTCGAGGTCGTCTTGCAGTTCCGCCGCTTCGAGATAGGCGGAGACCACTTGGGAACCGGGCGCGAGGGAGGTTTTCACCCAGGGCTTGCGGTTCATGCCCAGCTCATTGGCTTTGCGCGCCACAAGCCCTGCGCCGATCATGACGTAGGGGTTCGAGGTGTTGGTGCAGGAGGTGATCGAGGCGATCACGACCTTGCC
>JBCBBB010000035.1:0-24740 GCA_038532095.1 Pseudomonadota bacterium | reverse complement strand
AGGCCTTCTGGTTCGCCTGGTCGCAGTTCCACCCCGGCACGGAGCTTTGGGCCGGCTAGCCCTTAAACCAGACGCGCCCATCTCAGGACGAAATCATCTGCCAAACCGGCCTCGCGCAAGGCGCGCGCCAAACGGTCGCTCAGGAAGAACGTGCGGCGAAAGGTTGGATCGATCCATACATCCGGCCCGCCCAGCACGTGGCGCGCGACCGCGACATCACCGTTCTTCATCATGAAAGTTGCGATTGGGGCGGCCAATAGCTCGGGCACGGGGAGCGTCGCCTTTTCGATCTCGGGCGAATGCTCCATCGAGAAGGCTGTCATGGCATTGGCGGGAACAAGAATGCGGACCGGCTCGTCAATCCGGGTCTCGCCATCCATTTCATAGATGTCGACATCCCTGAATTGCGCGTCGCCCAGATCATGGACCGCGAAGATGGCGATGGCTTCATGCGCGATGCAAAACAGGTCCTGATAAAAGAACACGGGCAGGCGCCGCCCGCCTTTGAACAGACCCACCTTGGGGTCGAACGGCGTGTTCATGGTGAGCCGGGTCGGGAACGCGTCCTCGTCAATGCGGGCACCGCGTTGAATGACATCCGAACGGCGCGCGATGCTCTCGTCAAGCGCAAAGGGCGGATGCGTGATCTCGACCGTCGCGTTTGTCGGCGGTACCGTGCCCGCCACCCACCAGACGGTGTCCTCCGGCGGGAACACGGGCGGCCGTTCTGCGCGCGGCAGAGGCGGATGCGTCGGGGCAGGACCGTCTGGGCCCGTGGAGGCCTGCAAAGCCGCGTGCCGCCTTAGAGTGAAGATTTGGCTGGCGAACCAAAGGACAGCGCCCAGGACAAATGCCGCAACAGCAATCGTCCAATAGGCGATCATGAAGCTCTCATCGTGTGTCAGGGCGTGGATGATGCCATTCATGCCAGGGCTCTTCCGTTCAGTCGCGTGATCGCGCGTGTGTTCCACAAGAATGCGGCGTGAAAAGGACGTTTGAGGGTCGCGGCGGCAGGGGTCGGACAGACTGTGCGGATTCTCGCACAGTTAGCGCGAACAGGTGTTTCGAATCTCGCACAGGTTTTGATCGATCGTGAGTAACACGCTGAAATCTCGTGGTTAATTTGTGGTGAACTTTCGCCTTGTCGGAGCGCCCTGCGGCTTGATGCTTGGAGGTGGAATGACATCCTTGGGAGGTACATCATGAAATTCCTGACAACCGTGGCCGTGGCCGCGACCCTCAGCGTTGCTGCGACCGGCGCCTTCGCCGCCTGCGACAGCGGTGAGATTGTGGTCAAGTTCAGCCACGTCACCAACACGGACAAGCACCCCAAAGGCATCGCAGCAACGCTGCTGGCCGAGCGTGTGAATGCCGAGATGAACGGCACCATGTGCATGGAGGTGTTCCCGAACTCGACCCTCTATACTGATGAGAAGGCGCTGGAAGCGCTGCTGCAAGGCGACATTCAACTGGCCGCTCCATCGCTCTCGCTCTTTGAGCGCTTCACCAAGCAGTACCGTATCTTCGACCTGCCGTTCATGTTCGCCAATATCGACGCCGTGGACGCGTTCCAGGCGTCCGAGGCCGGGACGGCTCTGAAGAACGCCATGCAACGCCGCGGCCTGCAAGGGCTTGAGTTCTGGCACAACGGGATGAAGCAGATGTCGGCCAACGTGCCGCTGATCGACCCGTCGGATGCCGAAGGCCTGAAGTTCCGCGTGCAGCCGTCTGACGTGCTGGTCGCGCAGATGGAAGCCATCGGTGGCTCGCCCCAGAAGATGGCCTTTGCCGAAGTGTACGGCGCGCTCCAGCAGGGTGTTGTGGACGGGCAGGAGAACACCTGGTCGAACATCTTTGGCCGCAAATTCTTTGAAGTGCAGGATGGCGTGACCGAGACCAACCACGGCATCATCGACTATCTCGTCGTGACCAGCGTGGATTGGCTCGACAGCCTGGAAGATGGCACACGTGATCAATTCCTGACGATCCTGCGCGAAGTGACCGAGACCCGGAACTCGGAATCGACCGCCGTCAACGAAGAAGCCAAGCAGGCCATCATCGCCGCAGGTGGTGAAGTTCGCACACTGACACCTGAACAGCGCGCGGCCTGGGTTGAAGCGATGAAGCCCGTTTGGGACCAGTTCGCCGATGACGTGGGTCAGGAAAACATCGACGCCGCGCAAGCGATCAACGCTTCGATGTAAGAGTTGCTTAGAAGGGCCGGTCCGCCGGCCCTTTTTCATCCTGCTTGCTTGCCCTTGTCGCGCCCGGAGCGGCGGCGCCACAACCGAGGGCAGGCAGGCGGGATACCTTTGACTTCACAGGGAGGGGCAGGCCGATGCGGCGTACCTGGGTGGATAAACTGGAGGAGACGACCATCGCGGTCATCCTGGGCCTGATGACGATCATCACCTTCGCCAATGTCGTGGCGCGCTTCCTTGATTCAAATATTCTCTGGGCGCTGCAGCTCACCGTTTTTCTCTTTGCATGGCTGGTGCTGCTGGGCGCGTCCTATTGCGTGAAGATCAACGCGCATCTGGGTGTCGACCTGATCGTGAATGCCGTCTCACCGCCGGTGCGCCGTGTGATTGGTTTGTTTGCCGTCGGCGTGTGCCTCGTCTTTTCGCTGCTGATGCTGAAAGGGGCCTGGGACTACTGGGCCAATTTCGCGAACCTGCCCGGGACCGAGGGACGCTGGTTCCCACTGGGTTTTGAAGAAAGCTACCGCGACAAGGGCTGGTACGAGGTCGACAGCGTGCCCTTGCCCGAGGTTCTGCGCTGGATGGAAGACGTGTTCAACGAGGGCGAGGAATACGAGAAGATCCCGCGCCTGATCCCTTATGCGATCCTGCCCTTGTCGATGGCGCTGCTGGTTTATCGCTTTGCGCAAGCGGCCTGGGCGATTTGGACCGGAACGTCCGACCGCATCGTGGCCAGCCATGAGGTTGAGGCCGAGCTGGAAGAGATCCGGGCCGAGCAGAGCGGGGAGAAAGCCTGATGGACGTCGTCCTTCTTTTCGGCATGGTCATCGGCTTGTTGATGATCGGCGTGCCGATTGCTGTATCGCTTGGTATGAGCTCGGTCCTGTTCCTTTTGTGGTTCTCCGACAGCTCGATGGCCTCGGTCGCGCAGACGCTGTTTTCGGCCTTTGAGGGTCACTTCACCCTGCTCGCCATCCCGTTCTTCATCCTGGCGTCAAGCTTCATGACAACGGGCGGCGTGGCGCGGCGGATCATCCGGTTTTCCATTGCTTGCGTGGGTCACTTCCCGGGCGGTTTGGCGATTGCGGGCGTGTTCGCCTGTATGCTGTTCGCCGCGCTTTCCGGCTCGTCACCGGCGACCGTCGTGGCCATTGGCTCCATCGTGATCGCGGGCATGCGGCAGGTGGGCTATACCAAGGACTTTGCGGCCGGCGTGATTTGTACGGCAGGCACGCTGGGCATTCTGATCCCGCCCTCCATCGTGATGGTCGTCTACGCGGCGGCCGTGGAAGTGTCGGTGGGCCGGATGTTCCTCGCCGGTGTTATTCCGGGCCTGCTGGCCGGTCTGATGCTGATGGTCGCGATTTATGTGATGGCCAAGGTGAAGAACCTGCCGAAAGGCGAATGGGCCGGGTGGCGGGAGATCTTCGTCTCCGGCAAGGAAGCGGGCTGGGGCCTGTTCCTGATCGTTATCATCCTGGGCGGCATCTACGGCGGTATCTTCACGCCAACCGAAGCGGCTGCCGTGGCCGCGGTCTACTCCTTCTTCATCGCCACCTTCGTCTATCGCGACATGGGGCCGCTCGCGCGCCCCACCGCGCAGAGCCTGTCGGCGGCAGCCGTGGACGTCGATGTGGACGGGCCGCGGGCGACGTTGTTGCAGAAGCCTTGGGCCATCGTGACGGCGTTCTTCCACCCGGACACCAAGCAGACCCTCTTTGATGCGGGTAAGCTGACGATCACGCTTCTTTTCGTGATCGCCAACGCGTTGATCCTGAAACATGTACTGACCGACGAGCAGGTGCCGCAGAAGATCGCGACCGCCATGCTGGATGCCGGATTTGGGCCGGTGATGTTCCTGATTGTCGTCAACATCATCCTGCTGATCGGCGGGCAGTTCATGGAGCCCTCGGGCCTCTTGGTGATCGTGGCGCCGCTGGTCTTTCCGATTGCCATCGAGTTGGGCATCGATCCGATCCATCTGGGCATCATCATGGTGGTGAACATGGAGATCGGGATGATCACGCCGCCGGTCGGATTGAACTTGTTCGTGACCTCCGGCGTCGCGGGGATGCCGATGATGAGCGTGGTGAAGGCGGCGCTGCCGTTCCTGGCCGTGCTCTTCGTTTTCCTGATCCTGGTGACCTATGTGCCCTGGATTTCGACCTTTCTGCCGACCACCTTCATGGGGCCGGAATTGATTACGAAATAGTGCGTTTCGGCTTTCAACGATTGCATCTCGTATCGCATTTCGCGTGTCCCCGAAGGGAGAGGCAGCGAAGAAGTGATGCGGGTTCAAGTCGAAAGACTCAAGGTGTTGCGCCGCGCTTCGCGCGTCGCTCCGCGGGGGCTTTGCCCCCGCAACCCCAGCATATTTTTGAGCCGATGAAAGCTTAGTGGTAGCGCGAGACTTCGATCAGGTTGCCGTCCGGATCACTGAAATAGACGCTTGTGATCGGGCCTTGCGCGCCCGATTTGGTGACCGGCCCTTCGATGATGGGCACGTCTTCCGCGGCAAGATGAGTGAGAAGGGCCTCGGTCTCCATCTCGGTGATCAGGCAGACATCGCCCGAGCCGATGCCCGCGAAGTTGCGGGTTTCCTGCCCAAGCGTTTGCAGGTTGATCTTCTGGGTGCCGAAGTGCAAGGCGCGGCGCCCCCCGGCGAAGGTGCGTGCCTGCATCTTGAGGACGCGCTCGTAGAACGCGATGCTGGCCTCAACATCGCGGACTGTCAGAACGATATGGTCGATATGTGTGATCATGCGCGTTCTTAAAGCGCACGTTCGGTGCCGATACAAATCGGCCGGGCGTGGCGATCAGGCTTGAGTGCCGATCCGGCTGTTCTTTGCGGCCACCATATGCGGGGCGGCCAGATGCACGATCAGCGTGGTTTGCTTGATGTGCAGGAAAAGTGTTTTCGCGCCGCCCGTAGCCTTTGCCACCGGGGCTTTCACCGCCTTCTTTGGAAATGCAATAACATTCTGCATCACGTTAGACTCCCGTTACCCACGCTTTGTAAAGCTGCCCATTGTGACCGAGTATGGGCACAAAACGGGTATCTTTTCGGTTAATGTCGCTGCTTAAAAATCAATCACATGCGAATCGCCGCTCAAAACCAACTGGTTAGGCTGCGTTCGCTGGGACGCATGTTGGTTGCGCGTCACCCTTTCGTTCGGTCTGGATGCAGGTCCGGCGCGTATGGTTGGGGCCCTTGGCCGTGAACGCGTTCGCGGAGGGAATCAGGTGTCCGGCAGGGTCAGGCGCATCCCGTCATAGGCGGGCTCGATATGGTCCGGGGTCTCGGCCTTCAGCGTCTCATAGTCGAGATCGATATGCATGTTTGTGAGCACCGCATGTTTTGGGCGGATGCGTTCGATCCACTCGAGTGCGCGGTCGAGATGGGCGTGGGTCGGATGCGGCGTGCGGCGGAGCGCATCGACGATCCAGATGTCGAGGTTTTCGAGGCTCTTCCACGCCTCATCATAGATCTCGGCCACGTCGGGCAGATAGGCGACATCCCGGATGCGGAAGCCAAGCGCATCGATGGCGCCGTGCCCGACCCGGAACGGGTGAAAAGTGATCGCGCCGCCGGGGCCATCGATCGTCACATCGCCCTTCACTGTGTGCATGTCGAGGATTGGCGGGTAGGGCGAGCCCTCGGGCTGGGTGAAAGCATAGCCGAAGCCCGCATAGAGCCGCTCTTGTGTTGGGCCATCGGCCCAGACCGGCAGGCGTTCGCGGCGGTTGAACACAATCTGGCGCAAATCATCGATGCCATGCACGTGGTCGGCATGGCCGTGGGTATAGATCACCGCATCGAGATTGCCGACGCCCGCGTCAAGCAACTGCTGGCGCATGTCGGGCGAGGTATCGATCAGGACGCGTGTGGTGCCGTTGTGATCGGTGCGCTCCACCAACAGCGAGCAGCGGCGGCGTCGGTTCTTCGGATTGGCCGGGTCGCAATCGCCCCAAAGACCGCCGAGGCGCGGGACACCACCGGAGGAGCCGCAGCCCAGAATGGTGAAGGTCAGTTCGCCCATGCGGCCACCTTGGGAAAGAGGGTGTCGAAATTGGCTTCGGTCTGCGCGGCAAAAGCTTCGTAAGACAGGCCAAATACCTCGGCACCGACGCGGGCCGTGTCGGCCACATAGGCGGGCTCATTGCGTTTGCCGCGATTGGGGGGCGGTGCGAGATAGGGCGCATCGGTTTCCACCAGAATGCGGTCGACCGGCGCGTCGGCGAAGATGTCGCGCAGCGCCTGGCTTTTGGGGAAGGCTGCGATGCCGGACATGGAAAGATAGAACCCCAGATCGAGAGCGGCCTTGGCAAGAGTGGCACCGGACGAAAAGCAATGCATCACGCAGGTATAGGGCGCGGCGCGGTGTTCTTCCGTCAGGATGCGGGCCATGTCATCATCGGCGTCGCGGGCGTGAATGATGAGAGGCAGGCCGGTTTGGCGCGCGGCCTCGATATGCAGCCGCAGACTGTCTTGCTGGGCCGCGGCGGTTTCCGCCGTGTAGTGATAATCGAGACCGGTTTCGCCGATGCCAACGCATTTTGGATGGTCGGCGAGGCGGGTCAGGTCTTCCAGAGCGACCTCGGGGACTTTGCCGACCGACATGGGATGCGTGCCTGCGGCGTAAAAAACCGGATCGTGCGCCTCGGCCAGAGCGCGGACACGTGGTTCGTTCTCAAGCTCTGTGCATATCGTGACCATGCGATGCACACCGCGGTCGGAGGCGCGCGCCAGCAGATCGTCCAGTTCCCCCTCGAACTGAGGGAAATCAAGGTGACAATGGCTGTCGGTGATGCGGGCGGGTCCGGTCATGGCGCACGTATCGGGAGTTTGCGCGGAAGGGTCAAGCGGGTGGTGGCGTGTTGCTTACGCTTGGGCGACGCGGGTGTGTTGGGGCAGTGGCCCCCTCCCATTTCTAGGATGCAAGGCAGGCCGTTAAGCAATAATGAATTCTCGGTGGTTGAAACCACAATTGTGATCTTCGGGCGCGACCAATTTCAGGTGCGGCAGGCTTGGATGTTTCAAGCGAAGCGCGTCAAACCTGAGCCACCTTACGCCGCCGAATGCAATAAGTTTCAGTGTGTTAGAGCATCCGGCCTTAACCCTGCCGTGCTTTTCACCGCCTCTCTCTTCGGGGATACGAAAAAGGCGATATGCGATGTCTCAGGTTAACGGCTGGACGCTTTGAGTGATGCCGTTCGTATCAGGTCAAGCGGGGAACGTGATACATGGCGCAGCTACCTCTCGGTGAAAAAGCGCGATCCCCCCGGGCGACGTGACATCACATCAAAGCGCGCACGCGCCGCTCGGACGACCTGCAACGCACCACTCAAGCATGGCACATCGCCGGTTCAGCCAATGGACTGCCCGGGGCACAATGCGTTCGGTGATTTCGTACTAAAGCACCCGGACCAAACCCTGGATCGCTTTTCACTGCCTCTCCCTTCGGTCGAACGCGAAAAGCGATACGCGATGTCTTGGGTGAAAGGCCGGACGCTGTATTTCAGCAGCTTTGCTGCGGTTTCTTCCGAAAACATGACGGGCCCGCCACAGGGGAGCCACTCCAGAGAAACGGCCTCTGTCAGAGGCCGTGCCTTGGCAAGTGTCGGAGCAGTCGGATCAAGCAGGCGATTGACCTGCAGGGAAGCTTCGCGTGGTAAACTGCCGCGAATTGGTTAAGGGGCGGTGAGACAGGCGACCGGTGCAGCCGTTAACCAAGAGGCTTGAAAATCAGGTCCGCGCAGCCGCGTTGATCTGCAAAAGCGCGTCCATGATCAGGCTTGAGGGATCGACATTGACCGCCATGCCGTGGCCCAGGCGGGCTGAAAGCGATTGCTGAAGTTCGGCCCAGCGGCGGGCTGGCACGGCGCCAAGCTTGCCAAAGACCTCACCTTCCTTGGGTGCCGCGTCTTGGGGCGTTGCGTGACCGGCTGCTCTGCGCGCCAGACGGACCAGCGCCAAATCGAGAAGGCGCAGGCTGAGGTCCAGCCGCGCCTCCGCGCCGCGCGCGGCGGCCGCTTCGGCAAAGCGACGGGCGGCTTGCCGGTCCATCTGGGGAGCGCTTGCAAAAAGCTCCATCACCTCCTGATAGATCGTCAGACCATCCCCTGTGATCAGGCGCAGTGCGTCACCCGCCGAGCCGCCCGCAAGTTCGGTCAGCGCAGCGCTGTCGGGCACGTCGACCCCGGCTTGGCTCAGGGCGGCGGTCAAGTCGTCTGAGCCGAGCGGCGCAAAGCGCAACAGGCGGCACCGCGAACGGATCGTCGGCAAGAGGCGTGCGGGCTGATGGCTGACCAGCAGGAGAACGGCTTTCGCAGGGGGTTCTTCAAGAACCTTGAGCAAGGCGTTCGCGGCGGAACTGTTCATCTCATCCGCGCTGTCGATGATGACAACACGCGACCCGCCATCGGTGGCCGAAAGCCCGAAAAAGCTGTTCAGCTTGCGCACCTCGTCCACCGTGATCTGTGCCTTGAGGCGCTTGCGGTCCGGGTCCCAGGCGCGGCGGATCAGGAGCGTGCCGGGATCGGCCAATGCCGCCATCTGACGCGCCACGGGATGATCGGGAGACACGTCGAGCGAGGTGGCGGGCTCAGGGTCGCCGAATAGACCGGGGCCCGCGTTTTCCTCGGTGCGCAGATACCGCGCCAGGCGCCAGGCAAAGCTGGCTTTGCCCACGCCGCGCGGGCCGGTCAGCAACCAGGCATGATGCCGTCGCCCCTCGCCAAGCGCGGTCAGCACCGCGCGCTCAGCATCGTCTTGTCCAAACACCTCTGCGGTGTGTCGAGGATGCGGCGCGCCTTCGGCTGCGTCCGCCTCCGGCAGGTCGTCGTCGCTCATCGATTGACCGTCAGATGCGCGATGTCGGCCGCGATTTCATCGGGATCGCGTGCGCCATTGATCAGGTAGCAGCGCTCCGGGTGGTCGGTGGCAAGCGCCTTGAAACCGTCGCGGAGGCGATGCTGGAAGGCTTCGCCCATTTCCTCGAACCGGTCTTCCCCGCTTTGGCGGGCAAGCCCACGGCGGAGCGCTTCTGTCGGGTCCATGTCGATCACGAAGGTCAGGCCCGGCTCAACGTTGATAACGGCGTCGTGCAGCCGGTCGACAAGACCACGCAGCTCACCGCGTGCCGCGCCTTGATAGACCCGCGTGGAATCTGCGAACCGATCCGAGATCACCGTTGCACCACGGTCGAGGGCGGGCTGGATGGTCTTCTCCAGATGATCGCGGCGGGCCGCCGTGAACAGAAGGATTTCCGTCTCGGGCGACCACCGGTCAGGCGCGCCTTCGACCAGCAGACGGCGGATTTCTTCTGCGCCCGGCGCACCACCCGGTTCGCGGGTCAGCACCACATCGGCCCCGGTGGCTTTCAAAAACGCAGCCAGCAGACGGGCCTGTGTGGATTTCCCTGACCCGTCAATGCCTTCAAAGGTGATGAAACGCCCTTGGCTCATTCCATCAGGCTTTGCACCTGACCCATGGCTTTGTCAAACAGGACAAACGCAGACGCACGCACGCGGGGAAGGAACCCACCGCGCGTGACGTCGCGGTCCGAGACCAGCGGAATGCGTTTTTCAGGCATGTCAGGGGCGGTCACGATCAGTTCGGCCACTTGGCTGCCTGCGGCCACGGGCGCTTCAAGCGGCGTCCGATACTCGATCCGGGTTTGCAGGCTGTCTTGTCCAATGGCCGGCACCAGCAATTCGAGGTCTTCGGCCACTGTCAGGTTGATGCGCTGCTGATCGCCCATCCAGACCGGGATTTCACCCAAAACATCGCCCGCGCTCGCCATCTTCTTCTCGATGAACTGGCGGAAGCCCCAATTGATCATGGCTTCGGCCTCTGTCCGGCGCTCGGACTGGCTTTGCAGGCCGGAGAACACGAAAATCACGCGTCGGTCGCCTTGCACGGCAGAGCCGACAAGCCCGTAGCCTGCTTCTTCCGTGTGGCCTGTCTTCAGACCATCGGCACCCAGGCCAAGCCCGAGCACCGGGTTGCGGTTGAACCGGTTGGCGGGGGAGCGCCCGTCAAAGTCGTATTCTTCAAGCGCGAAGTAGCTGTAATACTCCGGGAAGTCTTCGATGATGCGATGCGCCAGGCGACCCAGATCGCGGGCGCTCATCCGATGGTTCGGATCGGGCCAGCCGCTTGCATTGGTGAACGTGCTGTCGGTCAGGCCAATCTCGATGGCGCGTGCATTCATCTGCCGGGCAAAGGCGTCTTCCGTTCCGGCAAGACCTTCGGCCACGACCACACAGGCGTCATTGCCCGATTGTACGATCATGCCCTTGATCAGGCTCTCCACCGAGGGGCGGTCGGTTTCATCGAGAAACATGGTCGATCCGCCCATCTGGCGGGCCTTTGTCGAGACCGAGAAGGTCGTGTCGAGTGTCACACGGCCATCGCGCAAGGCTTCGAACAGCATGTAAATCGTCATCAGCTTCGACATCGACGCCGGTGGCTTCGGTATCTCGGCGTTTTTCTCGTAAAGCACCGTGTCGGTTTCGACGTCGTAGAGCCAGGCCGAGGTGGCTTGCGTCTCAAACGCGGCGCGGGCCGGTTCGGGCGTCACGGTGGCGGCACAGGCCGAGATAATGACGGCGCAGGCAAGGGCGGCGGCGGATCGCAGCATGAGACTGTCCTTTCGCTACTCTGAGGTCAGAAACGCGTCCGAGAAGCCGAGGTTACGGACCTCGCCCAGCATCCAGGCTTGCTCGTCGGCATTGGTCACGGGGCCGACCACGACGCGCCAGAAGGGACCGTTGTCGTTCGATCCTTCCAGAACGGTTGGCACGATCCCGGCGGTCCGCAGGTTGTCCCGCGCTGAAAAGGCGTTGGCTTCTTCCGAAAACTGTCCCACCTGGATGAACGGGTTTCTGAGGCCGGAGGGGGCCGCTTCGCGCGCCGGGCGCGGGGCCGGTTTGTCGGTGGCCTCTGCCCGTGCAATCGCGGCGGCTGCACCTGTGGCCACCGGATCGAGCGTTTGCGTCTGCACATCCGGGGTGGCCGCGCCTGCGGCTGTCTCTGCACTGTCTGCGGCAACGGCTGCGGCACCTGCGGCGGCTTCCGGCGCGGGCGACCGACGGCCAAAGAGCCGCTCAAGGAAGTTGGGCCGCCTCGTGCGTTCGGCTTCTGCCGCTTCGGTCGCCGCAGCGGCGGCCACCACATCGGCGCCTTCGCCTTCGATGCTGTCCGCGTCTTCGCCGACCTCTTCGTCAGAGATCACCGGTTCTGGTTCTTCGACCTCGATTTCCTCGGGGCGCACCGCGATGATCGTCACCTCGGTCGGAGCGCCGGCCAGAATGTTCAAGGCCGCCGCCGCCTCTGACGACAACTGGACACGGGGGCCCGGATTGGCGCGTTCACGGCGGAAGAGCGCTGCCGCAATGCGTTGGTTCGTGCTGGTGTTGGTCACGATCGCACGTTCCGGCGTTGTCACGTCAGGATGCGCCACCCAGATACCGCCCAGCGATGGGCGCCCATCCCAGAGCGCTTCCTCGGTTGTCTGGAAGATATCGGGCCGCTCCACGTCGCGCGTGGCTGTATCGCCGCTCAACCGCACGGTTGCGTTTGCGCTTTCCGGGCTGTCAGTGCCGCCTTGACCCAGATTCAATCCGTCTTCACAGGCCGCTAGACCCAGAATGGCTGCCGAAAAAAAGACCGCCCGTACCGCCACGCGTGTCATCTTCTGCTCCTTTGGCCCCTCCGGCTGATGCCGGATTGTTTTGCCGTTTTGCGCGAGTGTAGCCGCAACCGGGTGGTAAGAAAAGACAACAGAACGTTAAGGGGCAAACTGCTGCTGAAGCGGTGCTTTCAGAATCGGAAAAGAGGCGCTAAACCCGCCCGGTCGGAGGTTTGGCAGAGTGGTCGAATGCACCGGTCTTGAAAACCGGCGGGCGTGAAAGCGTCCCCAGGGTTCGAATCCCTGAGCCTCCGCCACAGGCTTTTCGCGCAGCGAAATGCCAGCCGCTTTCAGATCGAAAATCAGAGCGGCAGTTGCATCGCAGATGCAATGAGAGCGTCCGGGGTTCGAACTTTGTCCCGAAGAGCCCGCCACAGGCTTTTCGCGCCGAAAGGCCAGTTCTATGTCGATCAAAGTGCTGGGCGGCAGATGTTGCGACGGAGTGACAAGCTCAGCAACGGGCGGAGCGACAAGATGCCAGGGTCTCATCGCGGAGTGGTTCGCGGCGTCCGAGCAGGCCCAAATCGATGGCCCCGTAACAAGGGGCTAGACAGGTCTTTGCATCAGTCGATGGTTTCTGCGACCGCGAAGCGTCGGAACGCGTATTGCATTGCAACCAACGTCAGAAACCCGATGACCAACAGCGTGAGCCAACTGGCCAGTCCGGGCAGGACCAACGTGGTTCCCATTGTCCTGAACGTGAAAAGTCCCACGCCAATCGATGCGGCTATTGCGGCGAATATGAAGATCGTTTTTGCAATGAACTCCACAATGGAGCGACCAAGAAACTCGAAGTCTGCCCGCCCCATCGCAACAAGCTTTGTCGGGAAGAGAAGGTGGACCGTGTTCTCAACCGCATAGATCAGGAACGTCAGCGGAAGCGCAAAACCCGCGAGTATCAGCGCAACGCGTGGGGTGATGCTCGCCTCGAAGACCATCGCGCTCGCGATGATCACGAGCGTGATGGCATAGGCCAGCAGGGTTTGCACCACGAGTTGGCCTGCGCAGATGCGCCAGGGTGCGATGGGCAGTGTCTTGTAGATTTCCATCCGGCTGAGATCCCCACGAAAGTCGCAGACCATGTTGCGCGGCAGGATGAAGGCGATGAAGATGTAGGTGATCATCAATGTCTGTTCTTGCGTCACAGGCGCGCCGAATGCCGAAGACACCGGCGCGATAGAGGCGGCGAGACCCGCAAAGATGAAGATCAGTTTGAGTGAGTTCCGCAAGGCGTTGAGGGTTTGCCGCATCGCAATCGGCCCCATGCCACCCAGGATGGGGGCACGACGGATCGAGGGCACCTCGGTCCGTTCTGTTGCCCAGAAGGAGCCGCCTTGTTTGATCCGCTCCCACCGGCTGCTGAGGCGGGCGTTCTCGGCCAGAGCGCGGTCGGTCGTGCGCGCGTCGAGCACGATCGCAGCGCGTAACAATGCGACGTTGATCGCGACTGCGACAAGCGCCCAGAGCGCCATGTCAGACAGCGTTTTCGAAACGAAAAGTTCGGCGAACACGATGTAGGGGATCAGGATGATGGTCCCGACCCACGAGTGCCGGAACTGAGACAGAAGGTCGAAAACACCAATGTTCGGTGTCGCCCATGCGTAGATGAGGGCTGCCGCCCCGATTGCGCCGACACAGGCCACAGCGGGCCATTTTATCTTGCCATAGATCGTGCCATCGAACGCGTGCCCGGCCATACTGATGACCGCGCTGTTCAACTGCACGAACACCAGCGTCAGGACAGTGGCGATGAACACCGGCAGGATCGATCCCGCGTCCGGCTGTATCAAGACCGTGACGAACACGCTGCTGAGGGTGACGCCCGCAACATAGGCCGCGAACTTGTAAAGGATCAGGTCCCGTCGGCGGAACGGCCCGGTGAAGAGAAAGTTGATCTCACTCGGCGAAAAATGAAACGTGGGACCGGTCGTCATCACCACGGTGAGGAGCGACAGGCCAAGCATGCTGAGGGGCATGAAGGTCAGGATGTCTTCGCTCAATGCGTACCGGTCCAGCGCGCCGGTGCCAAAAAGGCCCGCGTCTGAGGCGCTGTTTGACGTGATCAGGAACCAGATGATCCCCCCGAAGGCGAGTGAGAACAACAAGCCGCGCAGGCTTGCCAATTGCAGTACGCGCTGGCGCAGACCGCCGCGCAGCCGCAAGAAAAGCAGTTGGGAAAGGGCTGCGTCCATGTCTTAGACCGCCGCTGTGTCTGAGCCCTGGTCGGCCCCTTGCGTGATCGAGAAATATACTTCCTCAAGGGCGGAGGTGCTGTCGGTGTGGCCCACCTCGGCCAGCAGGTCTTCCATCGTTCCGAACCGGCGGCATTCGCCGAGGTTCAGCACCATGATATGGGTGCAAAGGTTCTCAAACAGGCTCAACAGGTGCGAGCTGATGATAATGGCCGCGCCAGCCCGCGCCCGGTCGCGGATGGCTTGTTGAATACCCCGGATGCCTTGTGGGTCCAGCCCGGTCAGGGGTTCATCGAAAAGGATCACTTTGGGGTCGTGCAGAAAGGCACACGCAATCGCCACCTTCTGGCGCATACCCCGCGACAGGTTATGAACGAGCGTGTCGCGCTTATGTGTCAACTCGAACGACGCAAGAAGCGCTTCGGCCTCGCCCTCGAAGTCAGTGAGTTTGTATGCCGCCGCCGTGAACGCCAGATGTTCCCAAACCGTCATCGTGTCAAAAAGCCGGGGATCATCAGGGATATAGCCGAGGTTCTTTTTGGCCTCGATGGGCGCCTGTGCCACGTCATGACCGGCCACCAGCAGTTGCCCCGCGCTGGGCGGGATGATGCCGCACAACGTCCGCAAGGTCGTTGTTTTGCCTGCGCCATTCGGCCCGAGCAATCCAAGGATCTGGCCCGGTTCGACCGTAAAGCTGAGGTTCTTCACGGCCGTGAAGCCTTTGTATTGCTTGCTGAAGTTCGTGACTGTGATCATGTGCTCTTTGCTCAACACTATCTGGTTTACCGACAGCTTGGCGGGCCGGGGTGCTTTCCGGGACCGCTTTAGTCATCAGTCAATTGCACCGGATCGTGTCAAATCTAAGGTCCAAACCGTGGCTTCAGAGGGTCACTGTGTCCGGGGCAGGGCGAAACGGAGGAAAGATAGGGTTGGCGGCTCTGCGGCATCAGTCGAGCCGAAGCTTAAGATCGCGGCCCGCATGGAGGACAAACGCGGGAAAATGGCGTCCGTTGCCGCGCACACTTTTGTTCCCGAGAGCGCATGATCACTGAGCCGACTTCCAAACAGATGAGCAGCACGACGCGCAAACGCAGCGAAGCCACATCTTACTGCGCGAGACCCAACTCAAAGCATGCACTTGCAGCGAATGGTCTCTACGCAGGCCGCACCAAAGGCGGCTGAGGGTCGCGAGCGCGTGGCGTATGAAACCGCCTGACGCGAAGGGCCGATCCGGCCCTTCGGACAGGGTGCAACATGTTCCGCCACACCACCTGCTTATCCCGCCAATGGCATATAGATATCGGTCAGTAACTCCGCCGGGCTCGTACCGGTCGGATCGTTCAGATAGTGCTCATAGGACGGCGCGTCGCGCAGGGTTTCCTGACTGGATGAGAGCCAGGGCCCGTAGAGATAACGGTAGGCTTCGCCAAGACCCGCATAAGCGCCCTTGTAGTGGAGGACAGCGTATCGACCGCCCTCCAGCTTCACCTCCTCCAGTCCGTCCGGGATTGCGTCACCGGTCCAAAGAACCCCGGCATGGCTGCGCAAATCTTCGGGTGGGGTCACATCGGGGTCGTCATAGTAAACACCCGCCATACCCAATGTTTGCGGCCAATGGGCGCCGGTTGACATGATCGTGGCAACCTTTTGGTAGGCAACGCTGCCTTCCGCGTAATCTCCACGATGAGACAAGGCCGCGAGGCGCTTGTTGGGGGCGGTCTGAATATCGACTTTGAACAACGTAGAAACTCCTTTTGGGTTTGGATGCGGTGCTGCGCTTGGCAAGCCTGAGGTTCGGAAGGCGTTTGGCGTTTGACCGTAAGCGTCCTTGAACGCGCGGGTGAAGCTACGGTCGTTGGGATAGCCGACATGCACAGCGATCTTGGGAATGGGAAGGTCGGTGCGCAGAAGCAACATGGTCGCTTTATGCATACGCACGGATCGGATGATCTGCGCGGGCGACGCCCCCATGATCGCGGTGAAGACCCGGTGCCAGTGAAACCTGGACATGGCCGCAACATCAGCGAGTTGATCCAATGAAAGGTCATCCGCCGCATGAGCGTGAATGTAGTCAATGACCCGCAAGATGCGGTCCATATGGGGGTGCGGTTTGGGTGGTTCATTCGTCATTTGCAGACGATAGCAGTGCTGCAATGGACAAATCTTGCTGAGTTGCCGGTTCAGCGGCGTTTCTGTTCTGTAAGACCCGTCCCGTCGATCTTGTAAGGCGGGCTACACGTCTTGAAGCGCATCCGTTCTCTGGTGAAACGAAGGTTTGGTTCTGGTCGCCGCCGGGGCGGTCGGGCTCAAACGATCAGCCTTCGCTGCAAGGTCGGAAATGCGCCGTCTTCGGTGCTAAGAACCATGCCGTTCAACAAGCGCTGCGTCAGATCCGAGATCGGCAGAGTGCCCATTTGATCGATGTCACCGGGGCACAGATGTCTGCTTTCAGGTAGGTCCTGCAAATGATACGCTCGCAGCTATTGTTCGCCCTTTTTGCCCGCTGCCCTTTGCGTCATGCCGTTGATCTTCATAATTGGTCCGCCCGCTGCCGGGAAGATGACTGTCGGCCAAGAGCTTGAACGTCGTACCGGCTTCAAGCTTTTCCACAATCATGTCGCCATCGAAGTGGTGGCCCCGTATTTCAGCTATGGTACCGCCCAAGGTCGCAGTCTTGTCGGTCAGATAAGGCGCGCATTCTTCGACGCCTTCGCCGCTGACACCGAGAACAGCTACATTTTTACCTTTGTTTGGGCCTTTGGAGAGCCGGGAGAGCGTGAGTTCATTGAAGGGGTTGCAGAACAGTTTCGGTCGGCTGGGCATGATATTTTCTGGGTGGAACTTGAGACGGCGTTCAAGGAACGGTTAAAGCGAAATCGGGGTGAGAACAGATTGGCCAACAAGCCGACCAAACGTGATATCGATTGGTCCGACGCTCATATACGCGAGGTTGAAAAGACCTATCGGTTCAACTCGTTTCCGGATGAGTTGGCATATGAAAACTACCTTCGGATCGACAACACACACCTTTCTGCGACAGACGTTTCAAAGAAAATCTGCGACTTCTTTGGCTTTGAGTGAAGGGGCCCAGTTCGCGTTCTGCTTGCCTTGCCGACATCGCGACCGAGGAAGAACGCTCGAAGACCTTCGGACTAAAGCGTCCGACCTTTAACCCGAAACATCGAAAATCACTTTTCGCGTTCGACCGCAGGGAGAGGCAGCGAATAAGTGATCCATGTGTTAGGTCGGATGCTCTAGTGGCGGTGTCGGGTAACCACTGTTTTGTCGTGGACCGGTTCTTTTCAGCGTTCTCGGTGCGGATTGGCTTGAAGAGATCGTGCCTGTTCGCGCAGCGGTCATGGTTTCCTTGATCGCCCTAGCCCTTATTCAATTTGGTCTGACCGATGCCCCGAGTGTCAGGGTGAAGAGCATCACCGCTGCCATTGTGTCACAGCACCTGAAAGCTGCGCCGATATTCGCTTGGCGACACGTTCAACGTCCGCAGGAACGCGCGGCGCATGCGATCTTCGTCGTTGAAGCCGCAGGCGACCGCGATTTCCTTCAGGCTTTTGGGCGTGCTTTCCAGCAAGTCTTGCGCGCTTTCAATGCGCATCGCTTCGACCGCCTTGGCAGGCGTTTTCCCCATCGTGTTGGCGTAAGCACGGGCGAAGTTTCTGGCGCTCATGCCAACCTGCTCCGCCAGTTTTTCTACGGTCAAAGGTGATGCAATGTTGTCGGCGATCCACGCATGCAGCCCCTCGAAACGCCCGGCGCGGTCGGTCAGTTGGCGCCCCAGGGCGGGGCTGTATTGCGATTGACCCCCAGAGCGAACCATTTGCGCAACCATGGACCGGGCGATCTCCATGGCGGAGTGCCGACCCAGGTCTTCAGCAATGATTGCAAGTGCCATGTCGATGCCGGCGGTGATGCCCGCAGATGTCCACGTGTTCCCATCCTTGATGAAAATAGGGTCAAGCTCGACCCTGACCTTTGGGAACTCTTCGGCAAGCATAGTGCAGTCATCCCAATGGGTGACAGCACGTCGCCCGTCCAGCAGACCAGCCGCCCCCAAAATCAGGGCGCCGGAGCACACCGAACAGATGCGCACTGCGTGCCTGCTCAGGTCCTGTACCGCATTCACCAGGGCGGGATCACGCATGCCCGGAATGGCCCCGTTTCCGCCAACGACCACCAATGTGTGGATGTCGCGCTTGGACATGTCAGACACCGACAGGGTTGGGATTGAGACAACAGTGTTCGTCGGTGTCATGTCTCCGCCAACTGACACAACGGCGCATTCGTACCCGTTGTCCCGGGTCTTGGCGTCCAGCGCATGGGAAAAGACCTGCAAAGGACCGACAAGATCCAGCAGGACGATGTCGGGATAGACGACAAAGACGACCAGTCGCTTGCCTCGTTTCGTGCTGCGCGATTTGGCAGTTTTTGATGTCATATTGTCATTTCTGCCAGACCGCAGATGCGTAGTCTAGGCGCAGACGGTCCGAAGGAGACGACATGCTGACATTGAAACCGAACTGCGAGTGTTGTGACAAGGACCTGCCACCGGCGTCGACCGAGGCACGCATTTGCTCTTTTGAATGCACCTTCTGCGCCGAATGCGCGTCCGAGCGGTTCGACAACACCTGTCCCAATTGTGGCGGCAACTTTGTGCCCCGCCCGGTTCGGCCTGCGGGCAAACTTGCAGCTAACCCCGCGTCCACCCAGCGGTTTACCAAGGCGCACGAAGCATGCGCTCACCTTGTGGCGTAAACAGAAAAGGATGCCGAGATGACGGAGCTCGATCACATCTTCAAATGGCGTCGCATCAACGCGCGCCTGACCACATCCGGGCAACCCGATGTCGATCAACTGGCCGACATTCGCAACCTGGGTGTGACACATGTCATCAACCTTGGCCTTGGCCAGGGCGAGGGAGCGCTGGAAGACGAAGCACATCATGTTGCCGCACTCGGGATGACCTACATTCACATACCCGTCGATTTTGAGAACCCGACAGACCAGAATTTCGAGGATTTCCAAGACGCGATGGCCCGCCTTCAAGACACGAAAGTGCATGTTCATTGCATCTATAACGCGCGGGTCAGCGCTTTCATGTTCCGCTATGCCAAGACCAATGCCGAGATCGCCGAAGACGCGGCCCTTGCCAACATGGACAGCATTTGGCGGCCAGGCGATAACTGGGCAGCCTTTATTGACAACCCCAATGCAAAGGGCGTTCCAAACAGATATGCTGGTGAGGACTACGCGTGACCGGCACCAGCTGGCGGAGGTCGCCCTGACGCCACGGAGTTCAGCACAAGCATGACCACGGCCACCATCCGCCCACCGCAAAACATCTTGCTGGGTGTGTCGTTGATCATTGCCACCGCGTTCATGATCTCGGTCCAGGACGTGGTGTTCAAACTCTTCAGCAGTCAGATGACGCTCTGGCAGATATTTGCGCTGCGCGGCTGCCTTGCTGTCCCCGTGCTGGCCGGACTTGTCTGGTATGCGCATCGGAGCTTGGGAGCCGTGCGGGCGGCCTTTGGGCTGTGGTCACTGTTGCGGGCGATCTTTATCACAGGCACGTTTCTGGCCTTTTATGCGGCGATCCCGTTTTTGAACCTCTCTACGGTGGGGGCTGCAAACTATTCGGCCCCGATCTTCATCACTTTGCTCTCGGCCTACGTCATCAAGGAACCTGTCGGCGCGATGGGATGGGTCGGCGTGATCATCGGTTTTGCAGGCGTGTTGCTTCTTTTGCAGCCGGGCACCGAGGCGTTTTCCGTCTGGGCTTTGTTGCCGATCTTTGGCGCTTGTTCATATGCGGCCGCACATCTGATCACCCGGGCCAAGTGTCAGGATGTCCCTGTCGCGGCCCTCTCCCTGGCTCAGAATTCGGTCATGCTGGCGGCCGGTCTGATTATCAGCCTCGTTCTGGTCTTTGCCCAACCGACCTCTGATGTCGCAACGGCGTTTCCTTACATCTTTGGCACGTGGTCAAGGATCGAGGCCTCCGATTGGCTGGTGCTGTTGCTGCTTGCCGCCTTTGCCATCGTTCTGGGGATGATGTTGGCCGGGGCGTATAAGGCAGCACCTCCGGCCATCGTTGGGACGTTTGAATACAGCTACCTGGTCTTTGTTGCCGGCTGGGACATCTTGTTCTTCGGGATCACCCTCAACAGTATGACCGTTGCCGGTATGGTGATGATTGTTATCGCCGGGGCGACGGTTTTGCGGTCGCGGTGAATGTCTCCTCTGGCGGGGCGCGTCGCTGCGAATGCTTTGATCGGCTAACGGCAGGTTTGGGGCTTATTTACTTGAGACATCGCGCCTCGATGCGCGCTTGCGTAGAGGTCGGCTTCGAGCCCGTTTTGCCGAATGCTGCGCCATGCATAAATGTCGGCTTCCACTTGAGAGGTCGCCGCGTTCCCGAAGTGGCGAGCAGAGGACGACAGAAGCTTCCCAGAAGCTCTGAAGACGCCGTCTTGGCGGCGATGGTCACTCGAATATCAATGAGGCGTGGGCGCCGATACCCGCACGTGCGCCTGCCGCAGCTGACATCATGGCATTTGAAACCGGGGCGGCGGCGTCGCCTGCGGCAAAGACACCTGGAACCGAAATCTTCTGGAATTGATCAGTAGCGATGAAGCGTCCTGTCGGGCCTTCCTCGAAGTCACATCCGAGATCACGTGCCAAACTGCCGACAACTACGGTCTTCGGCGCGACATACAGCCCAGATAGCTGAAGCAAGCGGCCATCTGCCAGTCGCACAGCCTCCAAACTCTTGCCGTGTCCGACCAACTCGGCAATTGGTACATCTTCAATCGAGACGTCGCGCAGGCCGAGCATGTCCCGTTGCTCTTTGGACAAAGCAAGTGTGCCCTGCGTGAACAGCGTGGTGGGGCCCCAATCGCGCACGAGCATGGCTTGATGGACGGCAATGTCACTTGCTCCGAGCACCCCGACAGCAGCGCAATTCATTTCATATCCGTGGCAATAAGGGCAATGCAGAACCGAGGTGCCCCAACGGTTCTTAAGACCCGAGATATCCGGCAGATGATCGCGGACGCCCCCTGCAAGTATGATGCTGCGACCGACGTAACTTTCGCTGTCCGTTCCCACAGCAAAGCCGTTGTCCTCGCTTGAGACTGCCGTGGCTCTTTGCGGTACTTGGTGAACCGACGCATACGCTGCCAGCTGCAATTGAAACGTCTTGACCAATTTATCGGGGGGCACTCCGTCTTGCCCCAGAAACCCATGTGAGCTTGCGGCAAACCTGTTTCTTGGCCGCCCTGTGTCTAGCAAAAGAACCTTTCGCCTGGCTCTGCCAAGCTGGATTGCTGCGGCGTGCCC
Organism: Pseudomonadota bacterium; assembly: GCA_038532095.1. GTDB lineage: Bacteria > Pseudomonadota > Alphaproteobacteria > Rhodobacterales > Rhodobacteraceae > JAJDOD01. The sequence continues at coordinate 3,296 of JBCBBB010000035.1, read as the reverse complement.
TGCAAATCCGCCGCCGATGATGATGACATCAAGGCCCATGCTCAATCTCCAATCGCTACCTTCAGCTCTGCGCGGCGAGGTTCCGATACCAACACGATGACGAGGCCGTCGCCGTGCGCATCTGCGACCCAACGGACTGTTTTCATCGCCCCTTCATCACGGACCATGCCGCGTGCGATGTATCCGATACCGCCAAGCGGAACGCCGTGCCGGGTATGGGCGGCATTTGCCGCGTCGCCGATCGCACCAACCTGTTGATCGAATGCGGTTCTGGCGTTTTTGCATACGTGAAGCCTGTATATGTGGCCTTAGCATGTTGGCCCGCTTTCGGCATTTTTGACCCGCTCGGCGAGGAACGCGAGGAGTGCAACGCCAGACGCCAAACCGGAGCAAAGCACGAATGTTCCGGCCATCGCGAGCCTGATCCTCTGCGCTTCGTCTGCAATGCCGCTGTGCAAACCGGCAAGCGACCAGAAGATGGCGCTGATGGCACTGGCTCCCAAAATAAAGCCGAAGTTTCGACTGAGATTGAGGACACCGGACGTCACGCCCCGGTCTTTTTCTGGCGCGTTCTCCATCACAGAGGTATTCAGCGCCGCCAGAAAAACCTGATAGCTCGGCGAGAGAAGCATAAATGCAGCAATGAACCCGCCAAGCCCGAAGAGGAAAGGAAGCCCCGCCATTGCAGCTGCGGCTATTGTCACCGCAAGCCCGCCAACAAAGACAGCCCGACCAGCCCCGATCTTCTCGGTCATACGTCCAGCCGGTATGCCACTCAGCGCAGAGACGATCGGACCAACTGACATGGCCAACCCCATCTGAGCGGTCGTCAGCCCAAGCCCGCCGGTCAAGAAAAACGGTCCGACAACAAGGACGCCCATCATGACCAATGACACGATGGCGTTCATGGCAAGGCTTAGACGCAGATGCGGCGAGCGCAGCAATTCAAGCGGCAGGATCGGGATGGGGGTGCGCTGCTCGATAGCCAAAAGTCCCAAGTATGCCGTGAGCGTAACTGCCAGCAACAAGGCCGCCACAGCATCAAAGCCGCTGGCAATGTCAGAAATGAGAAAGGTGAATGAAGCGATGAAGACAGCCAATGCGCCCGCACCGGCAACGTCGATTTTGGTGCAGGCATCCGCGCGTTTGGTGTTCGTCACATAGATCAGGCACAGAGCGAGTGCGACCCCGGCGACCGGTATCTGTAACGAGTATACGGCACGCCACCCAAAACTTGCGACAATCGCACCCCCCAGAGCGGGGCCAGATGCCGTACCAATGGCCGACATCGTTCCCATGATCCCCATCCAGCGCCCAACTTGCCCGGTCGCTACGCAATCGCGCACCTGTGCCAGAGGCATCGCCATCATTGCCGCTGCACCGGCCCCCTGTATCGCTCGGCTGACGACCAAGACTGGAAGCGTGGCTGCGACGTAAGCCAAAGCTGCGCCAAACATGAAAAGACATAATCCAAGAACCAGAACCGTGCGCTTGCCAAAAAGATCGCCAGCACGTCCGACGGGCACGATGAGCGCAGTCGTGGCGAGAATGTAGGCCGACACAACGAATGTTGCGTCGAGGCTGGCCCCTTGGAGATCACGCGATAATTCCGGCAGCGTGACCGCTGCGGTGCTCGTTCCCAATGACGCAACGATAACTGACAAACTGGGCCCTAGCAGCGCTGCTCTTCCGTTGTTTCGTTCGTCGGCCTTTGCCCCGGTGGTCATGCGTGCTTCTCCATTGCATGAAGCGAGCTCAGAAGCTACGACTTGAAGTCAAGTTCAAGTCAAGGGTGCCGTTCGTGGAAAGACTTCTGGACATAGGCGAGGTTGCAGATCGCTCCGGCGTAAGCGCGTCAGGGCTTCGGTACTACGAGAAAAGACAGCTCATCGCCTCGGTCGCCCGCAATGGGTTGCGTCGGCAATATGAGCCGGAAGTATTGCGTGAGCTTGCATTGATCACTCTTGCGAAATCCGCTGGGTTTACCCTGGATGAGGTGGGTGCGGTGCTAAAGCGACCTGGAGCAACTGTCATTCCGCGTGACGCGCTGCTCGACAGGGCTGATAGCTTGGACAGGCAAGCGGAACGCCTTCAAAATCTCGCGCGCATGCTGCGTCATGTGTCGAACTGTCCCTACGAAAATCACTTCGACTGCTCGCGCTTTCTGAAGTTATTGAAAGTCGCAACAAGGGTGGCAGACCGATGATATTTGCATGCTTGGAGCCCCAACCTCCCCGCTGCTCCACAATTCACGAATGTCGTAAAAAACCATAACAGTGGACCAAGCTTCTAGACTGGTCGTCTTGCAGTCGGAGCTTGTCTCAAAGCATCTCTGCAATTGCGGGGCAGGTCAGTCTTTGGAGCAAGCCATGCACCATGGCATTGTCATTGGGTAAAAAGTGAGGTGAAGCTACCGACGCTTTAGCGCAATAAACAAGAATGCCGGTAGAGCTGTCCCCAACCAAACGACGCTGTAGAGCGCCGCTGGAATCGCATAAGCGTTAAAGGTCGGCCCGTTCGCAACAATCAGCCCGGCGATTGCCAGAGCCAATGCCCCATTTTGAACGCCGGTCTCAATCGCGATGGTTTTGGCCTCTGGGTCCGAGGTTCCAAGGGATCGCGACACAACAAACCCAATCACGGACAGCGCTGCGACCAAGGCAAACAGCCCCATCCCGAGCTGCGCAAAATTGTCCGTCATGACCTGCCAGTTCGAGGCGATCGCTCCAGCGATGACCCCGACAAAGAGGACAACAGCGACTTTCGAAAGCGTCGGAGAGATCGCGGCTGTCATCCCGGGGGCGGCCGTACGCATCGACACTCCAAGAGCGATCGGAAGAGCCGTGAGAAGAAATGTGGTGACTGCTGTTGACGCAATATCGACGTCCGGCGCGGCGGTGTCCATGAAGTGGGTTAACGAGAAACTCAGAACGACGGGTATGGTCAGCACACAGGTCAGACTGAACGCGGCCGTCAGTGTCACTGAAAGTGCGACATCCCAATTTGCCAGCTTTGTGATGACGTTACTTGCCGCACCGCCGGGACAGGCTGAAAGGATCATGATCCCTACAGCCGTCTCGGCTGTGAAGCCAAAGATCAGAATGATGATGTAAGCGATGATCGGCAGCAAGATAATCTGGTTCACTGCCCCGATGCAGAAGGCTTTCGGGCGCTCGACTATTCGCCGAAAGTCCGACGGTGTAAGCCCCAACCCAAGGCTGAACATGATAATGACGACGGTTGTTTAACGTCAGCACCAATGGGACCATTTAGGGCAATTTGCTAAGAGAGAGTTT
>JBCBBB010000034.1:0-24936 GCA_038532095.1 Pseudomonadota bacterium | reverse complement strand
TAGCTCCCCCGAATAAGTTTTGTTACCGGTAACAAATACGCAAGAGCTTGGCCAGAACCCTTTAGAGAAGGATCGGGACGAAACCGCCGTTACCGCAATGCGCCAACCGCGACCAACGCATCGTACTTCTCCTGATCAAACCACCAATAATCCGTGCCGCGATCAAACGGGGGTTTCTCATCCGGAAAGCCGAACACATCCCAATAGGCGATCCAATGGCTGCCCTTGTACCAGTTCGGGACCCAGATCAGCCGGTCGCGCAAGACACGGTCCAGCGCCTTGACGCGAACCGTCAGAGTTTCCCGATCTTCGGCTGCGATAACCTGGTCGATCAATGCGTCGACAACCGGGTCTTTCAGTCCCGAAAGATTGAATGTCCCGGGCCGGTCGGCGCTTTCGCTTCCGAACAGCGTGTTCAGTTCGACAGACGGGGACAAAGACAGAGCGAAACGTCCGATGACCACGTCATAATCGAAATCTTCCTGACGTTGCTCGTATTGAGCCGGATCAACCAACTCCCATTTTGCATCGATCCCGAGCAGCTTCAGGTTTTCGAGGAACGGCAACGCGATCCGTTCAAAAACGGGGCTGTCATCGAGGATCTCAAGGCTCAAAACCTCGCCCGCCGCATTCCGGCGCAAGCCATCCGCGCCAATGATCCAGCCGGCCTCCTCCAACAGCGCATTGGCGCGTCGCACCAGACCGCGGTCGGTCTTGCGCGTGGTACTGACGGGTGGCGCAAATGCCTCTTCGCTAAAAACTGTCTCGGGCAACTGCGCCCGGAAGGGCTCCAAAACCTCGAGTTCCTCGCCCGTCACAGCGCCAGACGCCTGCAAGTCAGAGTTTTCCCAGAAACTGTCAGTGCGCTCATAGAGGCCATAAAACAGCGTCTCGTTCGACCATTCGAAGTTGAACATCATGCCGATGGCTTCGCGCACGCGGCGATCCTGGAACTTCTCACGCCGCAGGTTCAGCCAGAAGCCCTGCGCCCCCGAAGCGCGATCGTCGCCAATGGTTTCCCGCTTGACCCAACCGTTGTCCAACGCCGGAAAGTCGTACCCCGTCGCCCAGAGGGCCGAGAAGGATTCCTCATGAAACAGGTAGACCCCAGCCTTCAACGCTTCGAACGCCGCCGTCCTGTCGGTGAAATATTCGTAGCGGAAGCAGTCAAAGTTCCACGCGCCGACATTCACGTTGAGATCGGCAGCCCAGTAGTTCGGGTTGCGGCAGTAGGTGATGTTGCGTCCGGGGTCCACATCCGACACGACATAGGGCCCGGACCCCAGCGGAGGGTCCAGTGTGGATTGGTCGAACGCCACCGTCTCATAGTAATGCCTCGGCAAGATCAGCAACTGCCCGACGGTGGAGATCAGGTCGCGGGTCTGTGCGTCTTCCGCGAAGGTCACTTTGATCTCGTTGGGCGACAACACCTCGGCCCCAGCGACATCCGCCAAAGGAATTTGCAATCGCGGGTGGCCTTCGCTTTTCAGAATGTCGATGGTGAATTTGACATCCTCAGCGTCGACGGGATGGCCATCTGCAAACTGCGCCCCGTCGCGCAGGGTGTAGATCACCCACGATCGGTCTTCCGGATATTCGATTTTCTCGGCAATCAGCCCGTAGACTGCATCCGGTTCATCGAAAGCCCGAACCATCAACGAGTCATAGATGTGCCGCAAACCTTGCGCGGGTTCGCCGGCCAAGATGAAGCTGTTCAAACTGTCGAAGGTGGAACTGGCCGCCGTCCCCCGGAAGCTCATAGTGCCGCCCTTGGGCGCATCGGGGTTCACATAGTCGAAATGCGGAAACCCTTCGGGGTATTTCAATTCACCAAAGGCGGAGATGCCGTGGCTGGTGATCGTCTGTTCGTGACTTTCCGACAATCCACTCGTTGCCCAAAGCATCAGGGCAGCAGCAAGGCCAATGGCGCGCATCGCAGTCCTCCAAAACCAGTTTCATCAAAAGGTTAGCACGCGTTCGCCGTTGAGCAACAAGACTTGCGCCGCGAATAACGAAATGTTCAGCGCCTACGCACCGACGACATCTGCGCACTGGGTTGGTAATCCGCAAAGGGGAAGATACTCTGACGCCATGCGCTTCTTTTCAGATGCCTCCCGACCGGTTCATTTGGGCCCCTTCCCTCTGGAGCGCCTGGCCCGGCAAGACAGCATCGATCTGTCGACCGTCCCACCCCTTCCGGCGCTGTCTTTTGCGGAACCGGAAACGCCCCATGCCCTGTCCAACGCAATGGCCGAGTATCAGGCCATGATGGATGCCATCCGCGACGGGTTGGTCAATCGCACCCGTGCCGCTTGTCCGGATGATCCAGTGGAGCGGTCCAATCATCTGAAATCCTTTGGCTATTTCTCGGACAGCGCCATGGTCGGCATCTGCCAATTGCCGTCCGAGGCGCGCCTTGCCACCCCCATCCGGAACCCGGATATCGATCGCCTCGCGGAAGAATTGAAGACCCGCCAAACCAAGACATTGGCCAGCGGGATTGATTTGATTATGGCCGATCTGAAGGACGCGATGGAGGCGCCGCCGTCAGGCATCGACGGTCACACCCATGCGATTGTGTTCGTGACCGAAAACCACCGCGATCCCGATCCGGGAGAGCTGGGGACAGACTGGTTTCAGAACGCACAGGACCATCGCGCGGCGCTGCGCTCGGCAGAGACTGCGGTGGTGCTGGCAAACTACATCCGCCTTCTTGGGTGGGACGCAAAGGCCCATACCCGCACGGCGTCGGATGTCGATCTGAACCGTCTCGCTGTGCAAGCCGGGCTTGCCATGGTGGAAGGAGGAGACGTGGTGCTGCCCTTCTTGGGTGATCGGTTCGGACTTGCCGCAATCACGACGACGCTTGAACTTTCGCCTGACCGACCCCTCGCCCGGACACAACCATCTCTTGGCCCGCGATGGTGGCTTGGCTACCGGACGGCACGTTCGGCCTTGAACGGTGACCCGTACAAGACCCGGTACTATGTCAACGGCCCCCACCCGTTTGAAACTCTGAAACGCGTGGAGACCCCCACGACGTTCATCGATGAACCGCGCGTCCCCCGTGTCCCGAAGCGCACCGACATGTTCGCGCGCGCCCAGTTCGGCGACATGGGAAAAGCCCTGCAAGACAATGCGAAAGGGGGCCACTACGCCCGCAAGGCAGCCCCCTCCATGGCGCAGCGGCGCATGTTGGGCGCCTTTGTGCTGTTGCAGGACGGCGCGGCGGAAGATGGCCCCCGCCCCACGGACCCCGAACGCAACGCGGCCAACATCAAGGCCGCCGCGTATTTCCTTGGATGCGATGCCGTTGGGATCAGCCGGTGTCCCGACTGGGCCTGGTACAGCCATGATGCGGCGGGCGATCCCATTGATCCGCAGCACGATCAGGCGATCAGCATCATCATCGATCAGGGTTATGAGACGATGGAGGGCGCGTCCGGAGATGACTGGATCAGCGTCGCACAATCCATGCGCGCCTATCTGAGGTTTTCGCTTTTGGGAGGCATTCTTGCCAAGCAAATCAGACGCTTGGGATACAAAGCGAAAGCGCACACCGTCATGGATGGCGATGTGCTGCAACCGCCGCTTTTGCTGCTCTCCGGCTTGGGGGAGGTCTCCCGTATTGGCGAAGTGATCCTGAACCCGTTCCTTGGGCCACGTCTGAAATCCGGGGTCATCACGACGGATATGCCGCTGGCGCATGACAAGCCGATTGACTTCGGATTGCAGAAGTTCTGCGAAAGCTGCAACAAATGCGCCCGCGAGTGCCCGTCCGGTGCGATCACCGCAGGGCCAAAGCGCATGTTCAACGGCTACGAGATATGGAAATCCGACAGCCAGAAATGTGCCACCTATCGGATCACGACCGAGGGCGGCGCCATGTGCGGGCGCTGCATGAAAACCTGCCCCTGGAACCTCGAAGGTCTTTTTTCCGAACGTCCGTTTCGCTGGGCTGCGATGCATGTGCCCAAGCTCGCGCCTGCCCTCGCAAAGCTTGATGATGCGGTCGGCAATGGCGGACTGAACCCGGTCAAGAAGTGGTGGTGGGACCTGGAGCTTCAAGACGATGGCGGCTATCGCCCAACGCGGTCCACCGTAAACGCCCGGTCTCTCCAAAAGGACCTTGCCCTTAGGCATGAGGATCAAACGCTCGCCGTCTATCCGGCTCCGTTGACACCGCCGCCCTGGCCCTACCCCGCGCCGATGGACCGTGAGGCAGGCATTCGCGCCTACGAAGACATGATGTCGCCCGAGACCTATAAGGCGCGCTTGGCCAAGGGCGACACTGAAGGCTTGGCCCATCAGGTGCCGGACCATCGCGACAGCCCGGTGCTCAAGATGGTGGTGTCGCGGTTTGAGAAACTGACTGACAGCGTTGCGACCTATGAATTCCGCGCCGCAGACGGACGTGACTTGCCGGTATGGGAGGCCGGGGCCCATCTCGACATCGTCGTAGCGCCCGAATACCTGCGCCAGTATTCCATGTGCGGCGACCCCGCAGATCGGACCAGGTATCGCATCGCGGTCCTGCATGAACCTGACGGGCGTGGCGGTTCGGCACTGATGCATCGCATCTTCACCGAAGGGCGACGCGTGTTCTTGTCGAAACCCATCAACCACTTCCCTCTCATTGAGACGGCGGAGATGACCTTCCTCATGGGCGGCGGCATTGGTGTCACGCCGATGATCGCAATGGCGCATCGGTTGCATGTGCTCGGCAAGCCCTTCGCGCTTCACTACTCGGTTCCATCGCTAAGCGTCGCCGCCTTTGCGCAAGAGCTGAGGCATGTCGCCTGGGCCGATAAAGTCACGCTGCACGTCTCAGACGAAGCCACACGCGCCGATTTCGACAAGGTGCTCCACGACCCGAAGCCGGGAACACATGTCTACGCCTGCGGTCCCGACGCCTACATGAGCGCCGTCATGGACGCCGCGTCGCGTCAGGGTATACCGGAAGACGCCCGTCATCTGGAGTACTTCTCGGTGCCCGAGGCACCCGACTACACCAACCACGCGTTCCGGGTGCACCTCGCCCGGTCTGGTCGCCGCTTCGATATCCCAGCCGACCAAAGCGCGACCGATGTCCTGACGGCGGCCGGCGTTCCAATCGATGTAAAGTGCTCTGACGGGTTGTGCGGCGTCTGCAAATGCGGGCTGCTCTCCGGAGACGTGGAGCATCGCGACTATGTGCTGTCAGCCGCGCAGAGAGAAACCGAGATAATCCTCTGCCAGTCGCGGGCCCGCGATCTTGACGGCGTGATAGAAATCGATCTGTAGAGGCAGCCTTACGCCCGGAACGCGGTAATCGTTTCCGTGTCGTCTTCTTCTGTCACCGACAAGATCAGATAGATGAGTTCTGAAAGGCTGGCCGTCTCGGTCTTGGCGTAAATCGCCCGAAGGTGGGACCGCACCGTGTTATCCGACAGGCCAAGCTCCTCGGACACCGCTTTGATCGACAAACCACGGGACACAAGTAAACAGACCCGGAACTCGGCGCGGCTCAGACCGGCCGGGTTGGACATACCAAGGATCGGGCTGTCCCAACGCGGCCGTTCGTTCTCATTGGAAACATAAGCCGGAATGGCACGTTCATCGAGCGTCGCCGCAGCAACAAGACCCGGTCTGCGCCCCATCCACGATCTTTCTATGGTGGGCACCAAGGCTTCGATGTCTTGCTGCACACTGCGTGTCAGAACCGACGGGAAGTGAAACTCGATGTAATCGACGTTTTGGCGCGTGGATGACATCGGGATCACCACGATGTCGCGCATGCGATCAGCCTTCAGCCAAGGCTCCAACGCATGCGACGGCGTCCAGGCTGGATCGTCGACCATATCGCTGAGGAACCAGACCGTTGCGGGAAGCGCGTGGCCAAAGTGGCACCCAAGCACGTCGTCGCAATAGGCGCGTGTGGTCGGCGTCGGACCTGTGCCCGAATAAAGCGCCACAAGACGCGGGCGATCTTCTGTCCGGTGATGGTGCCGCGTGATCGCAGCACTTGTCGCGCCGAGCCCAACCGCGAGGGCGCGCAGCGCCTCACCCAACGGCATGGCACCATGCAAGCCGCCACACCAGCTGGCAATACCATCCAACACCCGAAGATCGGGCGCTCCACGAGGCTCCTCGAAAGATGGACGCATTGAACTCAACTCTTCCCCACCAACTCAAAATAACGACGCACACATCGCGCCGTGACTTAAAATTGTGCTCACCTCTACCAGAGTTCTAACGACCCTGCTCTGCAGTGTAGCGCATCTGGGGTGATGAACGTCAATCAGACTGAACGCCGTTTTCGTTCGATTTTCACGAAACCGCCGTAATGTATGTATTTTTGAAACAATAAGTCGTATTTTTGAAGCATTGTTCGCGAAATCGAACCGAGTTTCGGGCGAATATGGCAAGTGCGTCGCATTTCGGGGACCAGCGAATCGCTTCAGCCGAAGGTGTTCATCCAGCGGATCACGACCGGTCCAACGATCAAAAGGATCATCGCGGGCAACATCAGGGCGGACATCACTGCCGACATCTTAACCGGCAATTTGTTTGCCTGCTCCTGCGCGCGCAGCTCGCGCGACAGCCGCATTTCATTTGCATAGATCTGCAAGGCATCCGACATCGAGGTTCCGAAGCGCACGGATTGCAACACCACATTCGCGAAGGAATTCACCTCATCCACGCCGGTGCGATCCGCCAAATCCATCAGGGCTTTCTCGCGCTCCCCCCCGGCCGCGATCTCTAGCTGGACCATTCGGAATTCCTGGCACAAGGCTGGCGCGGAATGCACCATCTCGTTTGCAACGCGCGTCATGGCCGCGTCAAAGCCCAGCCCGGCTTCCACGGAAATCTGGATCAGGTCGAGCGCGTTTGGAAAGCTTTCCTCGATCTGCCGCTTGCGGGCATTCACCGTCCGCTTCAGCCACCAGGCCGGAGCAAAAAAGCCGATCCCGGCCAAAGCAGTGATGACTTGCAGCATGATAAGACGGGGCGTTGCATCGATCAGCCACGCGATGTCTTCGGGCAGCCATAGACCGCTCCGCCGGATGAAAACGATCAGAACCACAAACATTGGCAACCCGATGGCCAGCCCGACCCGCAAACCAAAGAAGCGCAGGATTGCGTTGGGTCCGACAAAACCGGCATTGCGGAGGTCACGCTTGAGCCGCGAACGCTCGGTTCGGTCGACCGGCATCAGCGCCTTCATCAACCCCTTCGGGTCGACCTCCGGATTATAAAGGATGCCCGCGTCAAACCCGGTCCGACGATCACTTGCGTCAGACCGGCGATACCTCCGGGCCGCCGGGTTGGCGGGCGTGAGCGCATCAAACGCCCCATAGACGAACAGCATCATGCCAATGCCGACACCCACCATGAGGATCATGTTGGCACTGCTGTCGAGTGCGGGAAAGATATCAAGGAGCCATTCGATCATGCGCGCCTCAGTACCTGACCGCCACAAGGCGTCGCAAAATCAGGGCATTCAAAAGGACCAAGCCGATCACGGCGAACACCAGGGGCTTCGCCAAAGGTTCATCCGCGATATCCCCGTAATATGACGGCGACATCACGTTCAGGCCCACGAAGATAATCACCGGGACAACACTCAGGATCGCGGCCGAAAGACGCCCTTCTGCCGAGACTGCTTTGACCTTGCGGCGCATCGTTAGCCGCTCCCGGATGACCTTGGACAACGTCGTCAAAACACGCGCCAAGTCGCCGCCGGTGCCGTGCTGGATCGCAATGGCCGTTGCCAGATAATGCACATCTTCCTGGTTCAGGCGATCGGCAAACTCATTGAACGCGTCCACCAGATCATCCCCGAAGGCCACCTGATCCACCACCAGACCAAACTCGGTTCCGATTGGGTCCGGCATCTCGTTTGCCACCGAAGACAGCGACGTCTGCAAGGGGTGCCCCACTTTCAACCCGCGCGCCATCATGTCGAGCGCATCGGGCAATTGGCGGACCAGATCATTGATCCGCTGCGTCCGCTGCAAACGGACCGCAAGAATGGGCAACACCATGCAAAGGAAGAACGCGGCCAGCGCCGCAATCACCGGGTTTCCAAGCTGCGCGAAGACCAGGGTCGCCAACACGAACCCGGCAAAACAGGTTGTCAGGAACGCACCAGACGACATCGTAATCCCGGCCTGAAGCAGCACTTTCGGCAAGTCGCCCACCAACGGCAGACGAGACGCGAGTGAGGGGGTCTCCTCCGGCTTCAGGATCGCGAGGATTTCTTCCGTGCTCGCGCCCTTTGCAATCATCTGCAACCGGCGGCTTCTGGCTTCTTCGCGCCGGGTCCGTGACGAAAACGCCTGGCGGATGCCTTCGAAGGCCAGCAAGACACCGACCACAATGCCGATATAGACAATCAGCTGTGCATTCAGGTTCGTGACAAGCCAGTCAGGCAGTTGCATTGCGGTCTACTCCCCCACCATCTGCAAAGGCTTCAGATCAACACCGGCTGCAATCAACTGTTCGGCGCAACGGGGCCGCATGCCTGTTCCCATCAATTGGCCCATCACCTTGCCGTTGTCATCCACACCCATGCGCTTGAACGCAAAGATGTCCTGCATGGTGATGGTGTCGCCTTCCATGCCGGTGATCTCGCTGATCGACATGACCTTGCGATTGCCGTCGCTGAGACGGTTGAGCTGAATGACGAAGTTGAGACCGCTGGAGATCTGACTGCGAATAGCCGACAGCGGCAGATCGATCCCGATCATCGTCACCATTTGTTCGATCCGGCTGAGCGCATCGCGTGCCGTGTTGGCGTGAACCGTCGTCATCGAGCCGTCGTGACCGGTATTCATCGCCTGCAACATGTCAAACGTCTCGGCGCCCCGCACCTCGCCCACGATAATGCGATCGGGGCGCATCCGAAGCGCGTTTTTCACCAGATCGCGCTGCGTGATGGCACCGGTACCTGATGGCGTTGCGGGGCGGGTTTCAAGCCGCACCACATGTTCCTGTTGTAGCTGCAATTCTGCCGCGTCTTCGATTGTCACAATCCGCTCACGCCGTTCGATGGCGCGGCTCATGGCATTCAAAAGCGTTGTCTTGCCCGAGCCCGTACCGCCCGAGATCAGGATGTTCATCCGCGCTTGCACAAGCGCGGTAAGGAACTCGACCGCCTGATCGGTGATCGACCCAAGCTCCACCATCTTTTCCAGAAGGATGGCCGTGGTCGAAAACTTCCGGATGGAAAGCGACGGACCATCGATGGCACATGGTCGGATGATGGCGTTGACCCGGCTGCCATCGGCAAGACGCGCGTCCACCCAGGGCTGGCTTTCGTCGATGCGGCGACCGATGGAAGAAACGATCTTGTCGATGATCCGAAGCAGGTGCCGTTCGTCTCTGAACCGCACTGCGGTGCGCTCAAGAATGCCAAAGCGCTCGATATAGACACGCTCATGGCCGTTCACGAGGATATCGTTGACAGACGGGTCCGCCAAAAGGGGTTCCAACGGTCCAAAGCCCAGAACCTCGTCCATCAACTCATCGACGATCTGTTTGAAGTCCTCCGTCCGCATCGGACGTTTCTCTTCCGCGAGCACCTGCTGCACGAGGTTAGCCACCTCGCGGCGCAACTCTTCCGTCTGCACCTTGTCGATGACACTCAGGTTCAACCGCTCCAGAAGCGCAGTGTGCAGGCGGTTCTTTAGCTCAAGCCGTTCGGTGAGCTTGGCATCCGGCGCGTTCAGCGCCCGAAGCGCGCGTTCCGCGGCTTCAGCTTGAGATTCCTCGGGCTCGACCACTGCTGGCGCTGCGTCCGGTTTATCCCCTGTTTTTCCAAAACCTTTGAACATCACCCGTTCTCCTCGTTACAGGCCCGCACGCTCTGTCATCGACATGCGTTTGGTGATGGCACGCGCCAGCCCGCCGATCCCCTTGGTCAAATCCGAGCGCGGCGCGACCTCCGACAAAGGTTTGCCAAAATCGACGGCAGACCGCGCAGCCTTCACATCATGCGCAAGCCAATGCTCGAACTTGCTTTCCAGAACCTTAGCGGCCTCCTTGTGGTGGGCGGCCATCATCATGGGGCGCTTTTCGTGGTTGATCACAACCTCGATCTCCAAACCCGGATTGTCGGCAAGATAGAAATCCATCAGTCGGCGCGTGGCCCGAACGGACGGCACCGTGGTGTCGGTCACGATCACGATTTCATCCGCACTTTCGACCACGGGCTCGATCCATCCGACAAGCGCGCGCGGCATATCGATGACCACAAAGTCATGCGTGGCGCGCATCGCGTTTATCAGCGACTCGATCTGTTTCGCATTGATCGCTTCAAGCGGCATGAAATCCGCCGGCGCCGTCAACACGCTGAGACCGCCCTGTGTCTCTGCCATCGATTGCTCGACCCACATCTGGTCTGGCATCACATCACCGGTGGCAAGCTGCATCAGCCCTTCCTGCGGGTCGACATCCAGAAAATCACCGACAGCGCCAAATTGCAGGTCCATGTCCAGGATCGCCACGCTGTTCGAAGGTTCTTTCCGAAACCGGCTTTTCCGAACAAGCAACTGATCCGCCAGGTTGACGGCCACGGTCGTGGCACCGATCCCGCCGCGCGCTTGTGACACAGCAATTACGGCGCCTTCCTTGCCCCCACCCGACCGGTTCCCGGCCGCGCGTTGGAGCCACTTTTCCATCTGCCGTGCTAGCTCATCCCCGGTGACCGGAAACGGCAGCACGTCGTCAACCCCGGCATCCGTCAACGCACGTGCGCGCGCCAGTGAGATGTCCCGGTCGGCCAGAGCCAGGAAGATCGAATGCTCGCCGCGCTGCGCATTCAGCGCCTCAATAGCCGTCAGATCCTCCTTGTTGCCCGGGTCGGTCGCGAAAACGACAATGTCGTTTTCCGCCGCCATTTTAACCGCGGTGCCGTTCAGGCTTGCCACGGTCCGGTTTTCCGCACTCAGTCGCACCCGCGGCTTGTCTGTCAGCGCCACAGTGACGGCGTCGGACACGCCCTTGTCATCGGAGATCAGCAGAACCGATGTCGCCTTAGCCATTGTCTTTCCCCCACCCAGTCATACCGATCACCCGCTGTTGCCCTGTGCCAGGTCTTCTGCCGGCATCGAGACCGAAAGGTCCGGGAACGGGATGTCGGCCTGTGGGCTTCCTCCGTTATCGGCGACATTGTTCAACCCGCCCCCCCCAACAAGTGCCGCAAGCCCGGGCAGAGGCGTGATAAAGTCGAACCGAAGGGCCGCACTGTTTTCAATATCGCCAACGTCATCTTCCGTGACGACGGCAAACTCCACCATGGGGGTGTAAGGCCCCCCAAGAAACCCAAGGTTGGAATCGTAGCTATAGCTCACACGGAAGTTCCTCGGCGTTGCGTTGCTGGGCAGAATGGGATTGATAATGCACCAGATTTCCGCCGCTGTCGAAGCACTTGCCGTACCGCAGTCTATGTCTGTTGTGTTCAAAACGCAGGATTGCTGGCCCATATCGGCGCAAACGCCGCTGTCAGCACGGCAGAGTGTGCCATAGGCAACCGCGCCATTCGTACCCCTCGCATGCGTCTCCGGCACACCCTCACACACCGGCGGGCGCGCGACCGCGATCCGGGCCGCCCGCTGCATGGCCTTCTCCGTCATGACCCAGTTGAAGCCAAGGCGCCCAAAATCGAGGATGGCAAAGAACACCAGAAGGAAGAGCGAGATGACAATCGCATACTCGATCAGCGATGCCCCGCTTTCGTTCCGCCAAAACCGTTTGATCAGGACCCGTGTCATACGCCGTAGATCCTTGCCTGATCGGTGATCCAGGACACCATCTGCGCGTTCTCGCGCGCGCCGAAGAACTCAAAAACCTCGCCAAATGGCAGATCGACCTGCACCCGTGCCTGAACAACAGCGACCGGGGTCAGCTCCTGCACATGCCCAGGCGTCGGAATGCAGAACAGCCGGGTGGAAATACCGGTGACCGCCACACCGACGGGAAACAGGTTTGCGTCACCAGTCCCGATATTGGCCTGAACGCGTTCCAACGCCACAGCGTTTGCGATGATATTGTGTCCGGGCAACGTTGTGGCCGGCGGGCGCCCGACACAGACATCGCGGTCCGTGATCCGGGCGACATAGCGCGCGGCATCCCGCACCCCGCTGACAGCACTTTGGTAGTTCCAGTAGATGCGCGCACCTTCCACAATCACACCGAAACAGACCAGCATGATCGGCATCAGGATAGCGAACTCCACGGCCGTCGCGCCCCGCTCGCTGCGCCGGAACCGCGCAAGAATATGACGCCCTACAAAGATCATCGGAAAAGTTGCACCACGGTACGGGACGTGCCCAGCGTTGCAGGATCAACCCGTTCGATCACCTCGACATTCAGGTCGAACCGCTCCGGCGACCCCGCGACGTTCTCCGTGGGTCCCAACTGGAACAGACGATAGAAGTCCTCTATCCGCACATCCTGCTCGAACCCGACATAAGACTGCGACCCGCTGGGGCAATTCATCGCCCCGGCCAGCAGAACCCGTCGATTTGGAAGGGGTGGCAAAACAACGTTCTGGTTACACTGCGGCAAGCCATTATCGATCCGGTTGAGAGCCTCGGGAATGATCGGGTTGAACGGGTTCGGCGCCGGATCGTCCGGCCAGTAATCATCCCAGGTCGTGTAGAACGGACCGGGCGGGTCCCCCGGAACGCTTTCGCCGAGCCCGTCATCATCATCCGCATAGACCGCACCAAGGTAACGGTTTGCCATGTCTCCACCCCGAGCGGCACGCTCGATCTCGCGCAGATAGAACTGATAACGCGTTAGGTTTGGCTCGGGGAAATCAAAGAAGCTGCCGTCCTGCGCAACGGTCCGGTCCGCAACATCGCTCTCCGGATCGTAGGGCTGCTCAAAGATGGTGTAATTCGTCGCCAGATATGCGTCGCGCCCGTCGCTCCAGTCGCCATCCCCGAACCGATCATCAATGCAACCGCTTGGGTGGCAGTCATCCAGCGGGAAGGTCATCGTATCCGGTGAAGGATCGCCCGGCACACAGATGTCCCCGGACCCATCCGGGATGCGCCCGCGCACCGCATGCGGCCCCGGCGCGTAAAGCGTCTCGTTGAAGAACTGGATCATCGACTGGTCGAAAATGTCGAAGGGCATGTCAAACGCCGCGCTTTCCTGCGACGGGCGCTGCCCGGTTTCGGTATCCGCCCGAAGGGGCTGAAAACACGCCGCGACCCGCGCCTGAGCGGTGATCAGACAGGCCTGCCGACCCGCCTCATCCGTCAGCCCGGCACAGGGCCCGGTCGGGTCGAAATCCACGTCCACGAACCCGAACTCCCCTGGGCGCCAACGCCGGTCAATCCGCGCAGTGCGCATGTTGATGGCCTGTCCCGGCGTCAGCTGGGGGGTCGTTCCGGTGCCATCCCGTGGAAGGCAAAACAGCAAAGGTGCGATGTCGCAGGTCCACGTGGTGTTGCCTGCCACAGCGACTGCGCCAACGCCGCCACTGGGCAAATCGCTGAAGATACCTGCGAAGAGCCAGGGGACATCAACGGTTTCCAGCCGAATGCCCACATATCGCGCAACCTCCGGGTCCGTGGTTTCACCTGACGGCAGATTGTATTTCGTCGACGCAAGCGTGGCCTGATCGAAGGAGGCAGGTTGGTCCGCATCCGGCAAATCTTCGTAAAAAACGATGCTGTCCAGCACCAGGGTCATTTCCTGCCCCACGGTCCCGGCTTTCAACTGCTCATTGGCCGCGTTGATAACAGAGTTGGCCGTCGCAGTCGCGTTTGCAATCGCTTCCAGGCTGCCATCCAATTCGCCCGCTGCGGCCAGCGCCACGTTATCCACAAAAGCTTGCATGTCCGTTTGGGTGGATGCGCGCCTGCCCAGATCAAAGGACAGGGCAACGATGCCGAGTATGGTGATCACGCTGACCGAAAAGAACACCAGCAGCGAGCCGTCTTCGCGCGTTTTGAACCTGTCGATATGTGGCTTGAGCCTCATACCACCGTCCTCTGCGTCACCGGTCAACTGCCGTTGTCCTGACGCTCCCCGCCCGTACCGTCGAGTTCCACCTCTTCGATGTCACTGCCACGACGGACCTTGACCGTCGGCTTCTGGACGGGCGCGGCGACCACAGGCGCATCGCTTGGGATAATATCGCTCAAGCGGATGCTGTTGAGCTCCTGTTCGCCCTCTTCCGCGCCTTCGATGTTGCGCAGTGTCAGGCTGAGCGTTCCGGCGCGCTGCGCAAGGGCCAGTTTCTGGCCCTGCACAGGCGTGACCTCAACGGTCACAGTGCGCGCCACTTGCGCTTGTTCGTTCAACTCGTCGGTCTGTTGGTCCACACCCACGACGCGAATGTTCTGCAAGATGGTCACCGCACGCAAACCACGCTGATCGCGGCTGGTCAGCACGACGTCGACAAAATCACCCGGGGTGACGAACCCACCGACCGAGGTGGTGGCGTTCACACTGATCGCCATCGCGCGATTGCCGGGCCGCAGGGTCTGGCCAATCGTGACCTTTTCCCCAAACCTTGAAAGCTTGGCGGCCAGAACAACTTCGCCTTTGACCATCGCGCGCTTCGCACGCCGCGGCTCGTCACCCGCCTCTGGCAAGAGGGATGACATATCGGTGAAGACGCCAGCGGGCACGGCTTCGGCGGGCCATTGGATGGTGGTGAGTTTATGCGCTTCGATCGTTGTTCCAAACGGAATTTCCTGGCTGGCCACAACCACGCTTACAAGCGCAGGGGTGGTCCGCTCCTGAGCAGCGGTCGCTTGCTCAACAACCAGGAACTCTCTGGACGCATAGATGGAGACCGCCGCAACGGCGATGCCCAGCATCGTGATCAACAAAGATCGAATACGCATAAAAACACTCCACCAGGTTCATCGGCACGACGGTCGGCTCCTAGAAGGCGCCAGCCGACGCATCGATTATGCCCGCAATGTTGCCACCAAGGCCGAGGACAATGCCGCCCACGATGGTGACTACGATCAACGCAACGGCGTACTCCACAATGGTTGCACCCGCGGCGTCGCTGAGAAACTGAACGAACCTTCTGCGAAGATGTGCCATGCACGCCCCCCTTTCAGACTTTCAGACACCGACGTACCCCACCCGCAACGGGAAGGGACGAACTTCAGCGAGACCACGATAGTGCGCGATGTGTTCGACTGCCGCAACAGTCAAAATTGCGGATTACTCTCCGCCGCCGCCAACACAATCACCGCCTTCAGACGTGATCTCAACACCTTCCAATTCACTCGCGATGTCGAAGGCATCCTGGGTCACATCACAAGCGGCTTCAGTCACACCGCCCGCGTTCTGACCCAAGGCGATCACCCCGGCGCCACCAATGATCGTCACGACGATCAGCGCCACGGCATACTCCACCAGCGAAGCCCCGTCTTCGTTTGTGAAAAATTTGCTAGAAAGCACGCGCATCTCATTACTCCTCACATACGCATCTCAAGTGTGGACGCGGTAAAAGAAATATCGCCCACAACAAGTTCGGTGACTGTCCCTCACCAAACCTGCCCCAAACCTAAACGGTTCATGAACGCGGAGCATCGTCCAGATCGGTGAAAAAAACAACCTTAGGTTGCAATTCGTCTCAAATGTGACCTCTAAGCCCCGGTTTTCGCGCGGTCACGCCACAATTCCACCACAAATCGACGACACCGATTCTCTTTGTTGCCCTGTGGAGAATTGGCCAAGGCATCCATTTGGCATACGCATGCATCTCGCGTGTTGCACATATCAACGTTCAATTTTTTCTTTGATTTATCATACAGATAAAAATCGCAGCGCACGTCCTCTTTCAAACATCCAAGCTGTGGATTGTTCTGTGCGCAACTCGGCCCTTCCACAGAGCGAACTGCCATGATTTTGCCATATTTTGCAGCCGGGCCCTCGCGGCAACAACCGAGAAGCCACAGGCGACAAGTTTCCTTGGCAATGACGAAACTCCACCACGATACCGCCGCCAATCCATGCAAAGCTTCAGGCACAAGTAAGAGTTTTTGTTATGAGTAACCCATCCAAACCATCCGCACCAAAAGAAGCTCCGGCGCCCAAACCGCCCGTCAAGTTCGAGGACTGGGCTTCTATCTGATCGTCCTTTCTTTCGGTTTGCGGAAAGCTGAAGGCTCTCTATTCTAAGGCGGTGTCGACACCTCTTGAGAGCATTCGGAATATTGGCCCCGCCATGGCGGCGGAGTTTCGCAATGCGGGCATCCACTCGGCAGAGGACCTGCGCCAGCGCGACCCGGATGACGCGTACCAACTGGTTATAAACGCCGGCTCCAGACCACATTTCATCGCCTACTACGCCCTCATCATGGGCCTGCAAGGCCGACCGTGGAATGATTGCCAGGGGCGGGAGAAACAAGACTTGCGGCAGCGTTTCGATGCGATTGTCGCCCGGTCGCGCCCCGAAACCTCACGCAATGGCCTTGCCCGTGCATTGGACGAGGTTGGCATTCGATTGGACGAAGGCGACAGCATCTAGGAAATGCCCGCACCAAAAAGAAAACCCCTGCTAAGTGCAGGGGCCTTCCAAAGGACGTTGAGCGTGCCTTCTTGTGTATTCTTGGTGCTTTAGAAGATGAACATCATTCCGTCTTCATCATCCTCAATCTCGTCGGGCATTGTAGAAACCTCAGGCGCGACCAGCGTCGGCAGCGGAGCCGTTTCCGGCAGTGCTGATGCGCTGAGCGATGCCATGACCGCGCCACCCTCTTCGATCACGTCGAGTTTGACGTTCTCGTTGCCGATTGTGACGTTGGTTTCATAAGCGGTATCAAGGTCTCCACCTTCGAAGACAACGCGGTACGTGCCGGGCGGCAATGCGAGCGTGTACCCGCCTGAATCCCAGGTCGCTGTGGCGTAAGCGTCTTCGCCGTCATACGCGGTGATCTGAACACCGCCCTGGCCTTCGCCAATGTCATAGAAGTCGTCGCCATCCTGATCTTCGATCACGACGCCAGTCAGGTATGTCTCGCCCCGATCGCCGAACATCTCGGTGACAAAAGTCGAGCCATCATAGCCGCGATAGCTGCCATAGTCGTAGCCGACACCGATCTCGCTCCAGAAATCGGACATGAAGTTTTGCTGGTGACCGTCTGAATCCCAAAGGTTATCGTGGTGCGCTTCAACCCGCGCCTGTTCGTCGAAACTGGTGCGTGTCGAGCCGATCCACCCGATATTCTCGCCGGTGAACCGTGATCCATGACCCGCCTCAATGGCACGATCCGACGGGCTTTCACCATCCGGGTTCGTGTGTGAGAAGAAGTCACGATTGTCCATATCCTGCGAATGGGCATCCGATGCGTCGCTGAGCGTCTGGACAACAGCCAAAGCTTCCTTCGGCGCAGTGGTCACACCGGCTGCAAAACCTTCATCCTGACGCCCAAGTTCCCCAAGCGGGTCAAGCCGTGCGCGGTTTACCAGTTCCACGACCAACTGCTCTTCCGCGGTCAACCCGGGCCAGCCGATGTCATAGGCGCTGGCGGGAAGGTCGGGAATGCCCTCGCCAACAGATGCCGACCCGCTATCAGACGATGGCGTCAAAGGGGCGGACACGACGCTCGCTGGCGTGACCGGGTCCGGCACGGATACAACGCTCGCTGGCGTGGACGGCTCCGGGGTCGAAGCCGGGGTGTCTGAACTTGGTGCCGGATCATCATCAACGTCCGGCACGCTTCCGCCTGCTGTCGTGGTGCTTGAGCCGCCACCGCCGCCACCACCGGCTGCCGCGAGACCGCCCAAAAGCAGAAGGAAAAGAAGGCTATTAGTCAAGACACCGTCTCCACACGCAAGGGAGCCAAAAGATCTACGAAACAGGAACTAAGGTCGTACATCACAATGGCTCCACGCGAGCCCCCGACAACATGGTTAGCAGCCGGAAACTGTGCGGAACAAGTTAAGATTTGGAAACAATCGGGGCTCGGTGTTGCCAGTCGCAACAAAGTGCTCACCCGGTATGGTGGAACAAGCGAAGACCCGCTTGTTCCGGTGTTTTGAGGGACTTAGCCGACCAGTTCGAGGCCGGAAAAGAAGTAGGCGATCTCGACCGCGGCTGTTTCTGGCGCGTCAGAGCCGTGCACCGAGTTCTCACCAACACTTTCGGCAAATTCAGCTCGGATCGTACCCGGATCGGCATCCGCCGGGTTGGTTGCGCCCATCACTTCGCGGTTCTTTGCGATGGCGCCTTCGCCTTCGAGAACCTGCACAACGACCGGAGCGGACGCCATAAACTCGCAAAGTTCGTCATAAAACGGGCGTTCCGCGTGCACTTCATAGAACTTGCCCGCCTGAGCCTTGGTCAGGTGGATGCGCTTTTGGGCCACGATCCGCAGGCCTGCGTCTTCGAATTTGGCATTGATCTTGCCGGTCAGATTGCGCTTGGTCGCGTCGGGTTTGATGATGGAGAGCGTACGTTCGGTCGCCATGTTTCAGCCTCTGTTTACAGCGGTCCGCGCCCCATGCGCCTCCGCCTGAATTTCGCGGCCCGCCTAACATGCGTGCAGTTGATTGAAAAGCCTCATCCCGCAAGGGCCGTTTCGTGGCGTTACCCGTTGCAATCCTCGGATTTTGCAGGTTCACTTCTTCAAACCTGTCTGCTTGCAAACCCAACGTGTCAAAGCCCGAACCCGTTATTGAGATCCGCGACCTCTATAAGAGCTACGGCTCACTCGAGGTTTTGAAAGGCGTAAGCCTGACCGCGCCCAAAGGGCATGTGATCTCGCTCATCGGCTCTTCGGGGTCCGGCAAATCCACACTTCTGCGCTGCGTGAACCTGCTGGAAGACAGCCAGGGTGGTGAGATCCTCTTTGAAGGCGAGGCGGTGCACTGGCGCGGCTCTGGCCACGACCGGCACCCGGCGGACAAGACGCAAGTGACGCGCATGCGCACCAATCTTTCTATGGTGTTCCAGCAGTTCAACCTCTGGTCTCACATGACAATTCTGCAAAACGTCATGGAGGCACCGGTGACTGTGCTGAAGCGCGACCCGGCGGAGGTCGAGGCAAAAGCCCGCGAATACCTCGCCAAGGTCGGCATCGGCGACAAATGCGATGTCTGGCCCGCACAGCTTTCGGGTGGCCAGCAGCAACGCGCCGCCATTGCGCGCGCGCTCTGTATGGAGCCGCGTGCGCTTTTGTTCGATGAGCCAACCAGCGCGCTCGACCCGGAACTGGAACAGGAAGTGGTGCGTGTCATCAAGTCCCTCGCTGACGAGGGCCGCACAATGATCATTGTCACCCATGACATGAACCTTGCCCGCGATGTGAGCGACCATGTGGTCTTCCTGCATCAAGGACTGATCGAAGAAGACGGCCCGCCGGACGCTCTGTTCGGCGCGCCCAAATCGGAACGGCTGCGGCAGTTTCTGTCTGCCGTTGCTGCTTAAACCAAGAGGGAGAAAGAAAATGAAGAACCTCATCCTATCCACCGCTGTGCTCGGCCTTTTGGCCGGTGTGGCCTATGCTGGCAGTCACTCTGTCGTGCGCATGGGCACCGAAGGCGCCTACCCTCCGTGGAACCTCATCAACGATGACGGCGAAGTGGACGGCTTCGAGCGCGAGTTGGGCGACGAGCTTTGTACCCGTGCCGAGCTCACCTGCGAATGGGTGACCAACGAATGGGATTCGATCATCCCGAACCTCGTCTCCGGCAACTACGATGTGATCATCGCGGGCATGTCGATCACCGACGAGCGCGACGAGGTCATCGACTTCACACAAGCCTACACCCCGCCCGATCCATCGACCTATGCGGCGCTGTCCGAGGATGCTGACCTGAGCGGTGGCGTGATCGCCGCCCAGACCGGCACGCTTCAGGCGGGCTATGTGGCTGAAAGCGGCGCAACATTGGTCGAATATGCCACGCCGGATGAAACCATTGCCGCCGTGATGAATGGCGAAGCGGACGCAGTGCTGGCCGATGACAGCTTCATCCAGACAGCCATCGCCGCGAATGGCGATCTGATGGTCGTCGGCGATCCGGTACCCCTCGGTGGCGGTGTCGGCATGGGCATCCGCGAGTCGGATGGCGAGCTGCGCGCGAAGTTCGATGCAGCGATCCAGTCGATGAAAGACGACGGCTCGCTGAACGAGCTGATTGCGAAATGGGAAGTGTCATCTCAGTGGTGAGACCGAACTGATCTCACGAGGGGCGTGTCACCGCGCCCCTCGTCCAAAGGGACCCTTGCATGTTCGAATGGTGCGCCGACCCAAGCATTCTGGACGACCTGCCCTGGGTCGCCTGCTACCTAACCAACGGCAAACACCTGACGGCATACCTGTCCTTCGGCACAGTGATGCTGCTCCTGGCGATCACGGCCCCCGTCTCGCTCGCCTTCGGCTTTCTCGGCGCAACCGCCGCCCGCAGCCCTGTCCCGCCGCTCCGCTGGCTGGGCAAAGGCTACACCTCCATCGTGCGCGGCGTGCCGGATATCGTCTTTTTCCTGTTCTTCGTCATCGCCCTCGATCAGGGCTTTGAATGGCTCCGCCATCAGGTGCTCTGCCCCGACTGGACGGACCCGATCCGACAAGGCAACGATTTTGTCGTCTGCCCGGAGGCCAAGCTGCCCCTCTCCAACGCGCCACAATGGATTCATGAAACCTACGGCTTCCTGCTGGCTGTCCTGACCTTCTCCATCGTCTTCGGCGCCTTCGCGGCCAACATCCTGTTCGGCGCCATGCGCTCGGTCCCACGCGCGCAAATGGAAACGGCAGAAGCCTACGGCATGACACCGCGGCAAAGCTTCTGGCGCATTCTGATCCCGCAAATGTGGGTCTATGCCCTGCCCGGGCTGTCAAACCTCTGGATGATCCTCTGCAAGGCAACCCCGCTGCTCTTCCTGCTCGGCGTCGAGGACATCGTCTATTGGGCACGCGAGCTTGGCGGCTCAAAGGGCCCGATCTTCGACTACCCGCATCCCGACTGGCGCATCTGGTACTTTACCGGGCTTCTGGTGTTCTACCTTGGCCTGACCAAGGTTTCGGAAGTCGTATTAAAGCGCCTGAACCGACGGCTGTCGAAAGGCCAGGCCACACTCGGCGGTGAGGCCGTGCGCGCATGAGTTGCTGGGAAACCATCGCCGACTATGCCTTTCGGTCCCTCGGCTACGGCGAACGTCTGCTCCCCCGGTCCGACTTCACGCTTTGCCAGCAATTCACGCTGATCGGGTCCGGCCTGCTCTGGAACATCTATTTCGGCGTGCTCGCCATGTCCGCCGGGTTCTTTCTGGCGACGGCGTTGGCGCTTGGCAAAGCGTCCCGCACCCCGCTCTTCCGAAAACCATGCGAGTGGTTCATCTTCCTGTTCCGCGGTTCGCCCCTCTTCATCCAGTTCTTCTTTGCTTACGAGTTGTTCGTCCTCCTGCCCCGCGAAGGGATCGAGATCTTCGGCATCACCGCCGAGACCCGCTGGTTGACCCGTGCCTGGGCTGGTGCGCTGATTGTGCTGTTCCTAAACACAGCCGCCTACTCCGCCGAGATTTTCTACGGTGCGCTGCAATCCGTCCCGAAAGGTGACCTTGAGGCGGCGGATGCCTATGGCTTGACGGGCTGGGCCAAGTTCAAACGGGTCACCTGGCCGACAATGCTGCGGCTCGCCTGGCCTGCATACACCAATGAAGCCATCTTCCTGTTCCACGCGACAACGCTGGTCTTTTTCTCGGGCTTCCCCGCCTGGCAGCAAAGCGGCGACGCGCTGTACTACGCGAATTACTTCGCTGACAAAACGTTCAACCCGTTTGTGCCCTACCCGATTGTTGCGTTTTACTTTATCCTGCTGACCCTGGCCGTGATCTGGCTGTTTTCCCTGATCAATCGCCGTTTGACGCGGCACATGCCCGAGGAGCGGCGACGGATCAGGTACCGTCCTCAGCTTATCCGATGAGTGACCAAAGGGAGCTGTGGCCACTTAGGGCCAGGCCCTGTGTTTAAGGAATTTTCACCAAGACAATGAAAACAGGCGCTATGCTCCACCAAATCAGCGTATGCCCCCACCCAATCTTAAGCCCCGATTAACAAACCACCCGCTAGATTAGGGGTGGGTGGATGGAGGCAAATGACGGCTCAAAAAATTTTGAGCCGCTCGCCATTTCACGCGACCAGCGCCTCCCCAATCAACGCTCCAATCTGCCCGATGATCTCCTGCGTGATCGTCAAGGGCGGCGACATGGCGATGCTGTCCCCAATCGGTCGCACGATCAAACCGGTTTCCCAAAGCGCCGCGTACACCGCCCGCGCCCGATCGCCCACAAGGCCTTCCGGCGCAAACTCGATGGCCCCCATCAGACCGAGGTTTCGCACATCGATCACCCCCGGCGCATCACGCAGCCCATGCAGCATGTCTTCCCAATGCGGCGCCATCGCTGCGGCATTTTCGAAAATGCCCTCGTCCCGATACACATCCATCGTGGCGAGGCACGCCGCCGCTGCTAGAGGATGACCCGAATAGGTATAGCCGTGGAACAGATCCGGCATCGCCATGGGCCCGTTCAGCATCGCCTCACGGATTTTACCTTGCGCAAAAACGCCGCCCATCGGAACGGTCGCATTGGTCACGCCCTTGGCCACGGTGAAAAGGTCCGGCATCACCTCGAAATACTGGTGACCAAAGGCCATGCCCAAACGCCCGAACCCGGTGATCACCTCATCGAAGATCAGAAGGATGCCATGCGTATCGCAAATCTCACGCAAGCGTTGCAAATACCCGAGCGGAGGCGGCATCACGCCCCCTGCCCCGATCACCGGCTCGACAATCACCGCCGCAACACGCTGAGCGCCATAGGTCTCGACAATCCGTTGCAAATCCTCGGCGAGATACG
The DNA here is from genome assembly GCA_038532095.1 of Pseudomonadota bacterium. GTDB lineage: Bacteria > Pseudomonadota > Alphaproteobacteria > Rhodobacterales > Rhodobacteraceae > JAJDOD01. Next base: position 2,111 of record JBCBBB010000034.1, on the reverse strand, counting down.
CGCCCTCCTTCGGCTGCCCGCGAGAGAATGCATTTTCCGGCAACCCGGTGTGCCGCATATGCTGTGTGTCTGGATAAAGTGTGCCGAACTGGCTCTTGTTCAACCCAATGCCTCCGACGGAAACGCCGCCGAAGTTGATCCCGTGATAGGCCTTTTGCCGGCCAACCAGAATCCGTCGCGTCCCGTCGCCCCGCGCGGCATGATAGGCCAGCGCAATCTTCAACGCCGTGTCCACCGCCTCCGACCCCGAATTCGTCAGGAACACCTGATCGAAACCTGGCGCCATAGAGACAAGCCGCGATGCGGCCTCAAACGCAATTGGATGCCCTTGCCCGAAGGAATGCGCAAAATCCAGCGTCGCCGCCTGCCGCTGGATGGCCTCCGTGATCTTCGGATGCCCGTGCCCGGCATTCGAACACCAAAGCCCCCCGGTCCCGTCAATCCGGCGCTTGCCGTCGCTGCCGATATAGTGACAGCCCTCCGCCCCCACGATCATCCGGGGATGCGCCGCAAAGGCCCGCGATGACGTGAACGGCATCCAGAACGCATCCAGATCGTTCGGCAATTTGGTCTGTTCGTTCATCGCTGTCTCCAACCTGCTTCGGATAAGGCCGTCGCCCCATGGCCCGGGACGCCACGCTCAAGGTCAAGCGTCGATCGCGAAAAGGCAATGGGCGATCTGAGACCTTTGTCCCCATCCGGTGAAATCACCATACCCCGCGCCTCGGTCTGCGGGTCGTTCAAGGCCTCCTCGACCGAGTTGATCGGGCCCGCCGGCACCCCCGCCTGCGTCAGCGCCGCGATCAGGTCTGCCCGCCTCCATTCTGCGATGCGCTCCGCGAGGATCGGATAAAGGACATCCCTCTGCCGGACCCGATCCGCATTGGTGGCGAGCGCGTCCATCTGGCCACCGCGTTCAAGACCCAGCACGTCACAAAGCCTCGCAAACTGCCCGTCATTGCCGCAGGCGATCACCATATGGCCATCCTGGGCCTGATACGCCTCGTATGGCATCAGGTTCGGATGCGCATTGCCCTTCCGTTTTGGCGTGCGCCCGGTGACAAAGAAGTTCTGCGCCTGATTGGCCAAAACACTCAGCATGCAATCGAAGAGCGCAATGTCGATATGCTGACCTTTCCCCGAAACCGCCCGTTCCGCCAAAGCCGCCTGGACGGCAATCACCGTGTAAAGCCCACTGAAAACATCCGCGAACGCCACGCCCATCTTCGTCGGCGGCCCGTCCGCCGCCCCGGTGACATCCATGATCCCCGACATCGCCTGGATCAGCAGGTCATAGCCCGGCTCCGATGCGCGCGGTCCGGTCTGGCCAAAGCCGGTGATCGAGCAATAGACGAGCCCGGGATTTCGCGCGGAGAGGCTCTCATAATCCAACCCGAACCGCTGAAGCCCACCCAGCTTGAAATTCTCGATCACCACATCGGCCTCATCGGCCAAGGCGACCACATGCGCGCGATCTTCCGCGTTCTTCAGATCGGCCACCACGCTGGACTTGCCACGGTTGCAGCCGTGAAAATAGGCGGCCGTGGTCTCCCCATCGCGGTCCACAAACGGCGGACCCCAGCTGCGCGTATCGTCACCGCCCGGGCTTTCGACCTTGATGACCTCCGCCCCCAGATCGGCCAGTGTCTGCCCCGCCCACGGGCCGGCCAGAATCCGCGCCAATTCCAAAACTCTAAGACCCTCCAACGGTGCCGTCATCGCCCTTCCCTCACATCTTCTACCGCCAGGCCCGCCCCGCAGGCTGGCTTGTCTTCCGGTGTCGCTCCTCGTAGACCTGCGCCTCGAGACAAAGAAAGGCCTGACATGGGCATCGACAGCGAAAGCGACATCACGGCAAACCTGCAAATCGGCCCCACCAGCCTGGGCATGGTCCGGATCTTCGTTGAGGGCAATGGCATTGAAATCCCGATGGATTTCGACCCGGACGAAGCAGAAGAGATCGCCGAGGAAATCCGCGCGGCTGCCGGACGCGCCCGCGCGGCTGCCATGAAAACGCGCAAAAAGTAGCCGTCACACCAGCGCCACCGATAGGCCCGGATCGCGTGCCGCATGCCAGCGCAGCGCCGCGTGCCGCGCAAACTTCTGCACCA
>JBCBBB010000033.1:0-24960 GCA_038532095.1 Pseudomonadota bacterium | reverse complement strand
GACCAGCAGCAGCGTCTGCAGGGCTATATGCCGGTCATCGTTCTGCACCTTTACAACAACCATGCTGGCCTTCTGCCGGGCAACAACATTGCCTCTGGCCCTGGCTTTGTTGACAAGTCCAACGCAGCAGCTGTTAAAGAGCTTGCGGGTATCGACCGCTAACCTCTTACCAGAGATAAGAAAAACGGCAGGCGGGGACTTCCCCGCCTGTTCCGTAAGGGGACATCTAACGGGCTCAACGGGAGGCAATATGTCTGAACGCAGCGAAGCGGACCGACTTAAGGAGGAAACGTGGTTTCAACGCATGATGCGACGGCCGGAGATTGGTGCGTTCATCGTGATGATTGTTATCATTGTTGCCCTGGCGATTGCGTCCGACGGTAAGGCGTTTAATGCGCTGGGGTTGAAGAATAACATCAAGATCATTGCGCAGTACGGCATTATCGCCATTGGGGCGACCCTGCTTATGATCGCCGGGGAGTTTGATCTCTCCATTGGGTCGATGATCGGTTTCGCCGGCATGTCGATGGCGATCATGTTGAAATGGGGTCTGCCCTTCGGACTTGGGGAAGCAACCCCGTTTCTGGCATTCGCCATCACCCTTGCGATGACGCTCACGCTTGGATGGATGATCGGGACGATCGTTGTCCGGTCCGGCCTATCGAGCTTTATCGTGACGCTGGCGTTTCTGTTCTTCCTGCGCGGCACGACCGAGGTCTCCTTCCGCCTTATCAACCAGTCAACTCAGGTCTCCGGTCTGCCAGACTTCAAAGAAGAAAGCTGGTTTGCCAATATTCTTGGGGGGGAAGTGTTCGGCTGGTTTTATGACGCCTGGTATTGGATTGGGACCAAGATGGTCGCCGGCGTTGAGTGGCCCGCCCGGCTTTCCGCGGCTGACATCAACTATCTCGCTACGCTGAACATCAACCGCCGTCTTGAACAGTGGGTGACAGGCTTTGATGCGCGTTTCTTGTGGTTCATCGTAATCGCGATTGTTGCCTGGTTCATCTTGAGCCGCACCCAACTTGGCAACTGGATCTATGCCACGGGCGACAACAAGGAAGCAGCGCGTGCAAACGGTGTACCGGTCAATGCAGTTAAGGTTGGCCTGTTCATGTTCACAGCGTTCTGCGCAACCATGTTCGCCGCCTGCCAGGTCTTTGACACCAACACGTCGGATGCAGCCAAGGGCAACTTGCAGGAACTTTTCGCCATCGCGATTGCAGTTGTGGGAGGCACATTGATGACAGGTGGTTTCGGCTCAGTCGTCGGTGTGGTTTTTGGGGCCATAACGGTTGGGCTTGTCGCCAACGCAGTGTTCTTCATTCCTGCAATCGATGGCGCGTGGTTCCGCGTTTTCTTGGGTGCAATCTTGCTTGCGGCCGTGTTCGCCAATGAGCGCATTCGTAAACGCATCACGGGAGGGATTTGATCATGGCCGAACCGTATCTTCGGGTTGAAAACCTGGTCAAACAATTCGGACCGTTTACAGCGCTCGGTGGCGTGGATCTCGAGGTCCACGCGGGCGAGGTCCACGCCCTCCTCGGTGACAACGGCGCGGGCAAATCGACCTTGATCAAAACATTGGCTGGCGTGCACCAGCCAACGGGCGGGCAGATCTATATTGAGGGAAAACCTGTCAGTTTCCGCTCGCCGCGTGATGCCTCTGCCGCCGGAATCGGGACTGTTTACCAGGACCTTGCTCTTAACCAGCTCATGAGCGTGACCCGTAACTTTTTCATGGGGCGTGAACTCAAGGGACCGCTCGGCACCTTGCGCATGGAAGAGATGAACCAGATCGCACATGACGAGATGCTCAAGATCGGAATCGACTTTTCCGATCCGACCCAAGCTGTAGGCACCATGTCAGGTGGCCAGCGCCAGACACTGGCAATTGCACGCGCGATTTACTTTGGCGCAAAGGTCCTCATCCTTGACGAACCGACATCCGCGCTTGGCCAGAAGCAGCAGATGGGTGTTTTGAAGACGATCAAGCGGGTGCGTTCTCGCGGCGATATCGCGATCATCTTCATCACTCACAACGAGATCCACTCGCGTTTGGTTGGCGACCGGTTCACCTTCCTTGCACTGGGCAAAGTGATTGGCGCTGGGAAAGCAGACGAGATCGGAGATCACGAGATGCGTCGCCTGATGGCCGGTGGTGCTCAGATGGGCGATCTTGAACAGGAACTTGCCCAAATCTGATCGACTGCCATGGTTTTCGGGTCGCTACCCTTTGTGGCGGCCCTTTCTTTTGCGCTTCTCAGAACGTTCTGTTGCTGTTTGAAGAACAATGCTCCCCGAAAGCGCCATCTTCCCGCCGCGTTAAAGTTGCATAAGGAATGCTCAAGAGTAGTGAGATGATGTGTGTTTCGAAACTGGTTGATATCCCTGATCACCCGACCTCGTGTGCCGGAGGACCGTGCCGACGAAACGGAGTCCGGGCGTGGGCCCGACGCTATAGATGATCCGGAAACGTCGGATCAGGCGTTTCAGCCCATTCGCTCACAAGAAGAAATTCTGAAAGAAGAAGCGGAGGAACGCGCAACTTCCCGGCGCAACCGCGTGATTTCGCGTTTCTTTGACGACAACCCAACCGAGCGGACTAGAAGTCGACAGTAACGCCGGGCAATCGAAGCTCTTTCACAAGCTCCCGCAGCTCTTGTCGTGCCGCTACGTTTGACAGGTTCAGGTTCTGGATCCCGATATCCCTAAGGTCCAACAGGGTTAGCCCGCGCGGGAAAAGTTCGCGAAAGATAACGCGCTCGGCAAAACCGGGCGCAACCCGAAAACCTATGCGCTTTGCGAGAGCGTTTACAGCTTCGGCCATCTTCTTCTTGTTGTGCATCGCCTGTGCACCGACACGGTTACGCACAACGACCCAGTCAATTGGATCGAGCCCCGCTTGCGCTCTCAGTTGGCGCGCGTTCCAGACCATCTCGGAGTAGATCGAGGGTTGCGTGACCTTATTTGTTTTCGGATCGATTTGAGCAAGCAGATCGAAGTCGACGAAGCTGTCGTTCAAAGGCGTGACGAGCGTATCTGCAAGCGAATGCGCCACCTGGCTGAGGCGGGTATGTGAACCCGGACAATCAATCAGAATGAACTCAACTTCACGTTCCAGACCTGTCACTGCGGCCGAGAGGCGTTGATCGTAAATGTTCTCGCCCGGCCCAAGGCTTTCCGGTGCGATGTTTGGCAGCTCTCGGTAAATCGGACATGGCAGATCCAGGTTTTCCGCTTCCGTAAACCTGCGTCTGTTTTCGACGTAGCGCCCGAAGCTGCGCTGTCGGAGATCGAGATCAAGAACGCCAACAAGGTGCCCCATGCGCACCAAGGACGTTGCAATATGCATGGAAACGGTCGACTTGCCGGCGCCGCCCTTTTCATTTCCGACGACTATTATGTGGGCCACTGCTCTGCCTTGTCTTTTTGTGGCTCTTCGAGCCGAATACCGTCACTATAAAAGGGGAAAACGCGCAAGAAAAGCGCCTCATGCGTCTTGCCCGTTTGGTTCCCCCCTTACGGTTTTACGAAAAGCTCCCGTGGCCGGTTACAAAGGCAAGTCGCGGGGCCGGTCTCGCTGATCAGGATTGGCTCGGTAATGGCAAGCCCCCAGCCGTCCATCCAAAGGCCGGGCATGAAGTGAAACGTCATTCCGGGTTCAAGCACCGTCTGATCCTCAGCGCGGAAACTCATGGTGCGCTCGCCCCAATCCGGCGGATAGGAAAGGCCGATCGGGTAACCGCAACGGGCACTGCGTTCGATACCCGCGCGTTCCAATGCGCTGCCCAAGGCCTCCGCCACATCCGCAGTTCGGTTGCCCGGGCGGGCTGCCTCTATGCCTGCGGCGATACCTTCAATCAATGCAGCTTCGGCCCGCCGCATTTCCTCTGGCGGTGTCCCCAAGAACACTGTTCTACAGAAGGGTGCGTGATATCGGCGATAACAGCCCGAAAGCTCGAAAAACGTGGCTTCCCCTGATTTGAACGGATCCCCATTCCAAGTGAGATGCGGAGCCGCTGCATCTGGTCCGGACGCGAGGAGGGGCACGATCGCAGCGTAGTCTCCCCAGTGCTCACCGTCACCTTTGACAGCTTCGGAGAGGATATCCGCGACAAGCGTGTTCTTGGCCAGACCGGGCTCAATGCGCTCTCTCGCGAGATCGACCAATCGTTCGGAGATTCGCGCAGCGATCCGTATGAACGCCAGTTCTTCGTCGGATTTGACCGCTCGAACCCAGTTTACGAGGCCGGTCGCGTCTTCCAGCTTTGCCTTTGCCAGGCTCTCTACCAAAGTCAGATGCGCCTTCGCCGAGTAGTAGTAGTTCTCAAGTTCGACACCGATCCGAGCGCCGCCAAGACCCAGATCGCACAGCTTTTCCGCAAGGTCCTGCATCGGGTGCCGCTCAGTCGATTGAACAAAGGTCTCGGCGTAGGACACGACATCGTTCGACCCCATCCACACGGTTCGGAGTGCACCGTTCCGGTCCTGAGCACGCCCCCACCAGATCGGCTCTTTGTCGTGCGTCACAATCACACCCTGATGGACGTAGAAGGACCACCCGTCATAGCCCGTGAGCCAAGCCATGTTGGATGGGTCTTCGACAAAGATGGCATCCAGGTCTTGTGCCTGCATCGCAGCACGGGTCTTCGCGAGGCGTGTCGAGTATTCGCTGGGGCTGAAGGGAAGCTCTGGCATGGCGCCATCAAGCCGTGTTTGCCCAAACTCCGTCAAGATCGCATCTCTCGGTGACAGACAGTCCAAGAATTGCGCGAATTGCCGGTGCTGGGTCGGCTCAAGCACGGTTAACGTCGCTAACGTGTTGAAATCCGCAGTCACATCGTGTTCGGTTGCACGGGGTTGATAGATGGGATCGGGGAGATCACGTGCCACTAGACACTGAAACAGGCGATTTCGTCGTCTTTGATCGCGTTCAGAAAAGCTATGATGGGGAGATTCTCGTTGTCAAAGATCTGAACTTGTCTATCGGCAAAGGTGAGTTCCTGACCATGCTCGGACCCTCTGGTTCAGGCAAGACGACATGTCTCATGATGCTGGCCGGTTTTGAAACCGCAACGCATGGCGAGATTCTTCTGGATGGAAATCCGATCAACAATATCCCGCCGCACAAGCGTGGGATCGGCATGGTGTTCCAGAACTACGCTTTGTTCCCGCACATGACGGTTGCCGAAAACCTCGCCTTTCCGTTGGAAGTCCGCAAAATGGGCAAGTCCGACCGCGAAGCCAAGGTCAAGCGTGCGCTTGATATGGTTCAAATGGGTGATTTCGGTGGGCGTCGGCCATCGCAACTTTCCGGTGGGCAGCAACAGCGGGTTGCGCTTGCGCGTGCCTTGGTGTTCGAGCCCGAGCTTGTCCTGATGGACGAACCGCTCGGTGCACTGGACAAGCAACTGCGCGAACATATGCAGTTCGAGATCACAAATCTCGCGCATGATCTGGGTATTACCACGGTGTACGTGACACACGACCAAACCGAGGCGTTGACAATGTCAGACCGTGTCGCGGTGTTTGACGATGGGCGCATTCAGCAATTGGCGCCCCCGGATGTTCTGTACGAAGAACCAGAAAACAGTTTCGTCGCCCAGTTCATCGGCGAGAATAACACGCTGTCCGGCACGGTTGAGACGATCGAGGCCGAGACTTGTACCGTGAAGCTTGCGTCTGGCGATATCATAGATGCGAAGCCCGTAAACGTGACGAAACCTGGGGAAAAGACGCTGGTTTCGATCCGTCCTGAACGGGTCGAGTTCAACAAAGAGCGCTTGCAGGCGGGTGCACACACGCTTCAGGCCGAAGTGCTTGAGTTCATCTATATGGGCGATATCTTCCGAACCCGTCTTCGCGTCGCTGGCCGCGACGATTTCGTGGTTAAAACACGGAATGCGCCGGACCAGGTTCGGTTGAAACCAGGCGAGACCATCGAGATCGGATGGCTGCCCGAGGATTGCAGGGCGCTTGACGCCTGAGCCAAGCCGCGCTTCGATGCATGTTGGGGTTGCGGAAACAAAGATGGTCGGGTGCCAGTCCCGAGGTTCGGCCGTCATCATCAAGATCGGGACATGGGAGTAAGAAATGAAACTCACAACGACACTACTTGCGACAAGTGCACTCGCCGTTTCGGCCGGTGCGTCCTTCGCAGATGGCCATATGGCCGATGAACTGACAGTTGTCTCCTGGGGTGGTGCTTATCAGGTGTCGCAGCAGCGCGCCTATTCTGAGCCCTACGCCGCTGAAACCGGCACCACTTTCGTGTGGGACGAGAGCTCGGCAGAGGCCGTGGCGAAACTGCGCGCGATGAACGAAGCTGGCAATATCACCTGGGATGTTGTCGACGTGGTTGCTGCTGATGCCATTCGTCTGTGTGACGAAGGTCTGGCTATGGAAATCGATCATGACGAGATGCTGGCGGCTGCGCCCGATGGCACTTCTGCGACGGAAGACTTCGGCGACTTGATCGTGTCCGATTGTTTCATTCCGCAAATCGTTTACTCGACCGCGTTCGGCTATCGTACTGACATGCTCGACAATGCACCGGACAGCGTTTGCGCGATCTTTGATCAGGAAACTTACCCCGGTAAGCGCTCGCTCGAGCGTCGCCCGATTGCTAACCTGGAATGGGCGTTGATCTGTGACGGCGTGGACATCTCCGAAGTCTATGATGTGCTGGAGACGGAAGAAGGCCAGGACCGCGCCTTCGCAAAGCTCGACACGATCAAGGACAACACCATCTGGTGGAGCGCTGGTGCGGAAACGCCGCAGCTTCTGGCAGACGGCGAAGTCACGATTGGGTCGACTTACAACGGCCGCCTGTTCTCGGTCATCGAAGAACAAAACCAGCCTGTGGGCATGCTTTGGGATTGGCAGATGTTCGACCTGGACGGCTGGATCATTCCGGCTGGTTTGCCGGAAGACCGTCTGGCCCGCGCGCTCGACTTCGTGAGCTATGCGACCGATACCCAGCGTCTTGCGGATCAGGCCAAGTACATCTCCTATGGCCCGGCCCGCGCGTCGTCTGCTCCGCTCGTGGGCAAGCATGCCGACCTCGGCATCGACATGGCGCCGCATATGCCAACCGATCCGGCAAATTCGGTAAACACCTTCCTGTTCAACTACGAATGGTGGGCTGACTACCGCGACGACCTGGACGCCAAGTTCCAGGCGTGGCTGGCTCAGTAAATCCATTAGGCCCCGGGCACGCCCCGGGGCCTTTCACGACGGGGGACAGGCCATGCCAAAAGGCTACATCATCGGACATATCACGGTAACTGATCCGGAAGGCTATCCGGAATACGTGCGGCGCGACACGCCCATCCTGGAAAGCCATGGTGCGTCTTTCGTTGTTCGCGGTGGTCAAAGCCAGGTGATGGAAGGCAAAGCCGGAGATCGGCATGTCGTGATCGAGTTTCCGAGCTACGAAGCCGCCCTGGCCGCCTATAACGACCCCGAATACCAAGAGGTTGCGGACATTCGGCGCCGCTGCGCCGAAAGCACGATCATCGTAGTCGAGGGCCATGACGGATGAGTGACGCGGGCCCGATGCTTGCCGCCGACGGCACACCCCTGAAAAAGAGCCTGGCCCGCGCGTTGCGCCGTGAGAAGCTACGCGCCTTCCTGTTGATCGCGCCGCTGTTGCTGTTCATTCTTGTCACCTTCGTGGCGCCGATTGCCGACATGCTGTTTCGCTCGGTCGAGAACAACATTGTGCAGGACACCATCCCACGCACAGTGCAAGCCTTGCGCACATGGGACCCGGAGGAAAGCGAGCTTCCGCCAGAGGACACCTATCTCGCCTTTTACACGGACATGGTTTTTGCCGAGGAGCGCAAGCGACATACACGGCTTGGCACCCGCCTGAACTATGAGAAAACCGGTATTTCGTCTCTGTTTCGGAAGTCAGGGCGGCGTGTGGGACGCTTTGATACTGATGATTATACAAAGGCCTACACCAGACTGAACGAGGCGTGGGAGAGCCCTGAGGTTTGGGCCGAATTGGCACCTCTCGCGGGGCCGCGTACGGCCTTCGCCTATGCCACATGGGCTGCCGTGCAGCTTGAGAATGACGACGATCCGATGGTTGAAGAGCCGTGGGATGTTTTGTTTGCCAATTTGCACGCCGACCTTTCGGCATCTAACGGGTATGACAACGCACTGTTGGAAGAGGCGCGCACTGCGGCGTCGGATATCGAGCTTGTCTCACTGGTGGGCGCCTTCGATGATGTCGATGAGGATTGGAGCGACCCCGAGGTCTGGAAAACGATTCAGACCTACGCCGCAAGCTATACGCCAGGCTACTTCCTGAATTCGGTCGATTTGCAGCTGACACCGGACGGCGTGTCTGCGCGTGACGAGGATCAGCGTATCTATGTGATGCTGTTTCAGCGGACGCTGTTCATGTCGCTGATGATCACGTTCTCCTGCATTTTACTGGGCTACCCTGTCGCGTGGTTGCTGGCGAACCTGCCTGCGCGAACGGCGAATGTTTTGTTGATCCTGGTGCTGTTGCCGTTCTGGACATCGCTTCTTGTCCGTACCAGCGCGTGGAAAGTCCTGTTGCAACAACAAGGTGTGATCAATGATATCCTTGTTTGGTCCGGCTTGATCGATGATGCCGGACGGCTTGTGATGATCAACAATCAGACCGGCACGATCATTGCGATGACGCATATTCTGCTGCCGTTCATGATCCTGCCGCTTTACTCGGTGATGAAGACCATTCCACCGAGCTACTTACGGGCTGCAAAGTCACTGGGGGCGACCAACTGGACGGCGTTCTGGCGGGTCTACTTCCCGCAGAGCGTGCCCGGGATTGGAGCGGGGTCGATCCTCGTCTTCATTCTTGCGATTGGCTATTACATCACGCCGGAGCTCGTTGGTGGAACGCAAGGCGTGTTCATCTCCAACCGGATCGCGTTCCATATCTCGTCATCACTAAACTGGGGTCTGGCGGCTGCGCTGGGATCAATCCTGCTGGCTGCGGTTCTGATCCTCTATTGGGCCTATGACCGGATCGTAGGCATCGACAACGTGAAGCTGGGGGGCTGAGCCATGGGATTGCCGCCATATGCCACCGCAGGCCAGCGCCTCTGGTACTACACCTTCCGCGTGATCTGTGCGCTTATCTTTTTCTTTCTGATCGCGCCAATCCTTGTGATCGTGCCGCTCAGTTTCAACGCTGAAGATTTCTTTACCTTCACGCCTGCAATGCTTGCGCTGGACCCGGAAGGATACTCACTAAAGCACTACCAAGACTTCTTCACCAACGACAATTGGCAACAGGCGCTTTGGAACTCGGTCACCATAGCGCCCATGGCGACATTGCTGTCGGTAGGTTTCGGGACATTGGCTGCCATCGGTTTGAGCCAGCCACACGTTCCCTTCCGCCGCGCCATCATGGCGATCCTGATTTCACCGATGATCGTGCCACTGATCATTTCGGCGGCGGGCATGTTCTTCTTCTACTCGAGGATCGGATTGCAGGGGACGTATTGGGGTGTTGTTTTGGCACACGCGGCGCTTGGCATTCCGTTTGTCATCATCACAGTGACGGCAACTTTGGTCGGGTTTGACCGGAGTTTGACCCGAGCAGCAGCCAATCTTGGCGCTGACCCTGTCACGACGTTCTTCCGCGTGCAAATGCCGCTCATTCTGCCTGGAGTAATTTCGGGCGGTCTGTTTGCTTTTATCACTTCCTTTGATGAGGTCGTGGTTGTTCTGTTTGTTGGGTCAGCCGGTCAAAAGACCTTGCCCTGGCAGATGTTCACTGGATTGCGCGAACAGATCAGTCCAACCATCCTTGCCGTCGCGACGATCCTGATCGCGATCTCTATTGTGCTGCTGGCGACGATCGAGATCTTGAGGCGTAGGTCGGAACGGTTGCGTGGGATGTCGCCGACTTAGGCCGAGGTTCTTTCGGGCTGGTCTTTCGATTTTGGTATTCTATCGTAGGTTGCACTGCGTGACTCCTTCGCGGTGCAGGACTTGGACTTCACGGAGTGACTATGAACCACGATATTGGTTTTGAGGGCAAAACGGTTCTTCTCGTCGAGGATGAGTTGTTTCTGCTTCAGAAGATTTCCCAACAACTCGAAACGCTTGGCTTCCGGGATGTATTGTCGGCAACCAATCTGGCGGATGCCAAAGAGCACACAGACGCTGAGGATATCAGTGTTGCGCTTCTTGACGTCAATCTGGCTGATGGCGAGACAACGATTGAACTTGGACATGAGCTTTCGTCGAAGAGTGTGCCGGTTGTTTTCTTTTCCGGGTTCAGTGTCGACGAAAGTGCGGTTCTCGCAGCGTCGCACGATTTCCTGGAGAAGCCATTGAGCGTGCCACGCATCAAAGCCGCTTTGCAGCGTGCCCTGTTGCGTTCAGGCTCTTCGCGGAGCGGGGACGGCAAACAAAAAATGGCGGGCCCGGAGGCCCGCCAGTCAGGATGATGCCAACAGGGAGGACGTTGGCAATCAGAACCTAAACTTACTTCGCAGCCGCTTTCTTAGCGGCAGCAGTCATCTCATCAGTGGCTTTCTTGACGGCTTTGGTGGCGTCTTCGCCAATGTCTTTGCCAGCAGCCAGCATCAGTTCGACGGTTTCCATCTGAACTTTCTTGGCGATCTCAGCAAAAGCAGCCATCGATTCCGAGCTCATCTCAGCCTGAGCCGAAGCAAAGTCGGTCATGGCTTTTGTGTAATCAGTCGGGTCATCTTTGGCGTTGGTGACAACACCCAGCTTGCCGATTGTGGCTTTCGTCCAGCCAGCGGAAACCTCGGTGGATTTCTCAGCGGCTTCCAGAACAACTTTCGACATTTTGTCAGCGAAAGAGGCTTGGGTTTTGAAAGCTTCAGTCATGGCTGACGTATCAACCGGGAACGCACCCAGCATGTCTTTCATCATTTTCGTGTAGTCGTTTGCAGCGGCCTTAGCGGGCATGTTGGTTTCTCCTAGAATAGTGGCGAAGCACTGTCCGCCTTTGCAACTGCAGAATACATACATGCTGCAGTGCAGCAAATCAACCCCAAATGCTGCGCTGCAGCAAAAAATTCATTGCTTTGTTTTTAACGGCTTAATCTAGTTGGGGTTCTTCTGACACATAAGTGCCGGGTGCTGGAGCCAGTGCTGGATAGCCTTTCTCAGACCCAGGCACCCGTGCTGCAATCTGTTTTCCTGATCGGGACTTCAGCCAGGTTTCCCAGGTCGGCCACCATGAACCCTCGTGGAAGTCTGCGCCTTCTTTCCAATCACTCGAAGCCGTCGGCCAGGCATCGTTCATGTAGTGCCCGTACTTGTTCTTGCTGGGCGGGTTTACGATCCCGGCTATATGCCCGGATTCAGACAGGATGAACTTCTTCGAGCGGCTCCCCATCTTTTCAATGCCAGAGTAACTGGTCGTCCACGCGGCAATGTGGTCCGTCTCACAGGCAATGGCACACAGTGGTACTTTGACGTCTTTTATCTGTACGGTTTCACCACACACGGTGAACCCTTCCCTGGCGAAGCGGTTTTCTTGGCAGAGGCCCCGCAGATACTCCATCAGCATACATGCAGGAAGGTTTGTGCCATCGCCGTTCCAGTAAAGCAGATCGAACGCTGGCGGCGCTTCACCAAGCATATAGCTGCGAATGGCGGGCGCGTAGATCAGGTCGTTTGACCTGAGATAGCTGAACGTCCGGCTCATGATGAAGCTTTCCAGAATGCCGTCTTCTGCAACTTGCTCTTCGATGGCGTCGACAAAGTCGTTCGAAAGGAAAACACCGACCTCACCCTGATCTTCGAAATCGGTGAGTGTGGTGAAGAACGTTGCCGACTTAACAGACTTGTCGCCGCGTTTTTGCATCAGCGCCAAGGTGAGAGAGAGCGTGGTCCCGGCAATGCAGTAGCCGACCGCGTTCACCTGCGGCTCACCGGTGATCTTTTTGACGGTGTCGATCGCCGTCAGGTAGCCCGCCTCAATGTAGTCATCCATTCCGAAGTCGCGATAGGACGTGTCCGGGTTTTTCCAGCTGACCACAAACAGTGTGTAACCCTGGTCCACGATCCACTTGATCAGGCTGTTCTTTGGCTTCAGGTCCAGAATGTAGAACTTGTTTATCCAAGGCGGAAAGATGATGAGCGGCGTCTTGTGCACGGTCTCGGTCGTGGGCATGTACTGGATAAGTTCGAAAATTTCGTTGCGAAAGACAACTGAACCCTCAGTGGAACCGATGTTCTCACCGACCTTGAACGCGTTTTTGTCCGCCAAAGTCACCAAAAGCTCGCCGTCGGACTCTTCGATGTCACGTACGAGATTTTCCAGCCCATCAACAAGCGATTGTCCGTTGGTCTCCACCGCTTTTGTCAGTGCTTCAGGATTGGTGCCGAAGAAGTTTGTTGGGCTCATCATGTCGATGATCTGCTGAGAGAAGTAACGCAGGCGCTTCTTGTCGGTATCGTCTAGGTCATCCAACTGACTCACGGCATTGCGCACAGCGTCGGCTGAAAACAGGTATTGTTGCTTGATAAAGTTGAAATACGGGTGACGATCCCAGAGCTCATTGGAAAACCGGCGATCCGTCGGTCCGGTATTTTCCGGGGGAGCCAGATGTCCGCTCATCAAGCTTTCCTGCGCTTCAACAAAGTGCTTCAGCGCTTTGCCCCAATACTCAACCTGAGTTTCAAGGATCCGCGATGGGTGTGTCATCGCCTCTGTGAAATAGGCGTTTGCAGCCTTCATATAAAGGTCTTGCCCGGGGCCTTGGAGGCCTGGGTGTATTTGCTTCTTTTGCGCAACTGCCGACACAAAACGCTGTGACAATTCCTCAACTTTCGCAAGATTCTCGTTGAGAACTTCAAGGTTCTTTGCGTTTTCGATTTCTTCAGTGTTCATAAGCAGAGTCCGGGATTCTTTTTGCAGGTGCAGCATTTTTGCTGTAACCCTGTCTTTGGGGAGAGGCAAAGCGACGTTTTGGCGTGCCGCCATGTGGGTCGTAGGAGTACTTAAAAATGCGGTACATGATCACGTACGACCTCATGGAAACGGTTCGGAACACCAATCAGTGGATGGGTGCCACTGCGCTGTCCATGGCATCTTATCCGATCTGGGGCGTCGTGCCCAACCCGACATTCCGTCTCATGGCTGCCTGGGGCGAAGTCATGGAGCGAAGCTACAGCCGTATGGTGGTTAAGCCCGACTGGGGCATCGATACGGTCGTAGCATCGGATGGACGCGATCATGTGGTTACGGTCGAAACCGAGATTGCGCGCCCGTTCGGGGACCTCATTCGTTTCAAGGTGCAGGGACGCCCCTACAAACGTCGCAAGATTCTTCTTGTTGCGCCGATGTCGGGCCACTACGCGACGCTCCTCAGATCTACCGTTCAGAGCCTGCTGCCGGACGCCGAAGTCTGGGTGACGGATTGGCATAACGCGCGCGATATCCCCGTGAGTGTCGGCAAGTTCGATATCGAGGACTACACGCTTTATCTCGCCGAGTTTATGCAGCAACTTGGGCCCGACACAAATGTCATCGCAGTGTGTCAGCCGGCGCCTTTGGCTTTGGCCGCGACCGCGCTTTTGGCTGAAGAAGACCCCAAGGCTCAACCTCGTACGCTAACACTGATTGGTGGACCGATCGATCCAGATCGTGCCCGGACCGACGTGACGGACTTCGGTCGGCGGGTCACGATGGGGCAACTCGAACAGTTCATTATTCAACGGGTTGGCTTCAAATACGCCGGTGTCGGCCGCATGGTGTACCCTGGCCTCCTCCAACTCGCGTCGTTCATGTCGATGAATGCGGAGACCCACGGAAAAGCCTTCGGTGATCAGATCCTTCGTGTCGCCAAAGGTGAGGCTGGAGATCACGACAAGCACAATCGTTTCTACGATGAATACC
This sequence comes from Pseudomonadota bacterium, assembly GCA_038532095.1. Lineage (GTDB taxonomy): Bacteria > Pseudomonadota > Alphaproteobacteria > Rhodobacterales > Rhodobacteraceae > JAJDOD01. The sequence continues at coordinate 11,066 of JBCBBB010000033.1, read as the reverse complement.
TTGCCGTGATGGACATGCCGGCGGAGTTCTACCTCTCGACCGTTGAGCGTATCTTCAAACGCCGTGACATTGCGCGCAATGACTTCGAGGTCGCGGGCCGCAAAGTCGATATTGGCGCGATTACCAATGTTGCAGTTAAGGTCGTTGAAGGGGAGAAGGATGATATCTCTGCCCCCGGACAGTGCCTTGCTGCGCTTGATCTTCTCACGGGCCTTCCAGACGAGATGAAGGCACACCATTTGGAACCCCGCGCCGGGCACTATGGCATCTTCGCCGGGAAGAGCTGGCGCAACAACATCAGACCGTTGGTTCTTGATTTCATCGATCAGAACACGCCCAAACGCGGCCGGTCGAAGAAGACCGCCTGACGACTAGGTCCAGTTCACCTGTGCGCCCCCAGGCAATGCAGCCCGGGCGCGGAGGGGAAAATCGAGCGCATAATCCGCGCTCGCACAGAAGTCTTGTATCCACGCGTCATCCATCAAGAGAAAATCGAGAACCGAAGCCAGAAACTCCGGGTCCCGGGCACTCTTCCGGAAGTCATTTGAATCAGCGCCAGTCGCCCCCAGGAAAACCGGCAGCAGTTCCTCGTTCCCGACGAGCCATGAAAGCGCTTCGATTGCCAGAAGCTCGGCCGATTCCTGCGCGAGAGGCGTCATCACTGCTCCGTTAAATGGTTTGTTAATGCTTATGAGAAAACACTGAACGGCAAATCAAGACTTTTTGTAGAATTGGAAGTCTATGCCGAAACGGGCTCTGATTATCGACAAGATTGCGACGCACCGCATCCGTTTCGCGGCGCTCTTGGAAGCTGCGCGATATGCCGTTGAGACAGCGCAGGATTGTGACGCGCTTTCGGCTGACCTTCTCGATTTTGATATTGTTGTGGTTGGCCTGCCGGATGGTCGACCCGGCCGGGAAATTTCGACAGTCGCAGAGGGTTTGTCAGGCACCGCAACGCCTCTTCTGTGCCTAGACCAAAAAAGCTCGCCGCTTCGTCGATTGCTTGCTTTGCGCTCAGGCGCTGATGAAATCTTGCCGCGAAACGCTCCGGACGATTTGGTACTTGCGCTTGTGCGGAGCCTTATTCGTCAAAGCGAGGCGCAGCGTGAAGCCGAGAGGCGGCGGGTCGCCGCAGCGAGCTTTGGCTTTTCGGAGCGGAGCCAAGCGTTCGCACCGCGCGCGCGAATAATATGTGCCGGCGTCCCGGAACAAGTGGCAGATCACGTTCCCGCCGTTCTGCTAAACGAAACCATCACATTCACTGACCGTGCGGAGTTGCCCAACCACATGTCTCAGGAGTTGCCCGACCTCTTGCTTCTTGGCACAGGTGGAGACGGTTCTTCCCTGCTCAACGTGCTGCCGGAGGTGCGTGACCAAACACATCTTTCTCCGGTGCCAATCATGGTCGTTTACCCGGACGAGCATCCGACATTGGCTGTTCAGGCCCTGGCTCTCGGCGCAAACGAAACAGTGCCTGAGAGCGCTGGCCTCGAAGAACTTCAACTTCGGATCAAGAACACTCTGGCGCGTAAGACGTTGAACGACGCGCTTCGCCGTTCCGATGAGCATAGCTACCAACTGGCTGTCACCGATCACCTCACCGGTCTTTACAATCGCAGATATGCCGAGACCTATCTTGCCAGCCTGCAAACCGTGGGTACTTGGGCACGGCCAGAGTTTTCCGTGCTTCTGATCGACCTGGATCACTTCAAGTCTGTAAATGACACCTTCGGTCACAGTGCGGGAGACCGAGTGCTCAAGGAGGTCGCCAAGCGACTTCAATCCAACTTGCGCGCATGTGATCTGATTGCACGGTACGGTGGTGAAGAGTTTCTGATTGTTCTGCCCGAGACCTCTTGCGCAACGGCGGCTCTTTTGGGGGAGCGCCTTAAGTGCGCAATTTCCGCTCCTTGCGTCCGGGTTTCAGAAGACGAATGCATCAGCATCACGGCAAGCATCGGCGTTGCCAGCGGATCGCTCGGTGCGCAAGGTTTCGAAGAGAAGACCGGTACAAGTGACGCCGTGAACAGCGTCGCGTTCGAGTCGTTTGAACCAGTCTTTGATGCTGCTGACGCGGCTCTCTACGAAGCAAAGTCAACCGGCCGGAACCGTGTCATCGTCAGTTCTTCCGCAGGCCTTTGAGGCGCGCTTCCAGTGCATCTGCATAGGCCGAGCGCTCTGCCGCGGTCATAGCCTCCAGACGATCCAGCAAAAGCGTCTCGCCAAAGTTCTGGCGCCGGAGTGCGGCATCGCGTTGTTGCCCCAGCAAACGCTCGACCTCAGCGCGGTCAAAGGACTCAGATCGCAGTTCTGCCAAAAAGCTCTCGACCCGTTGTCTGAGCGCATCGCGCCCTTCGCGAAACTGGTCGCGGTTGCCGACGATGTCGCGAACCATTGCACGACGCTCGTCTCGTGGAAGGGCCTGGAAGAAGGGTTCGCCAAGAACGCCGCGAATGGCACGCTGGTTTTCGTTTCCAGGTTTGCGAGGTCCATCAGGCGACAGGAAGGCACCCGCCACGAGACCTATGATCAACAGATTGACCGCAAGCGAAGTGAAAAGCAGCGGCATAACCCAGCGGCGTCGTTTTGGTGTTTCAGGGGGCGTCGTCATACTCAAGAACCTTATTCGCTCAGCGCCGAAAGATCATATCCGGGAAGGAAAGCGGAAAGCGCTGTCACATCGTCCGTCAGCGGCGAGACGGCTGTGATAAGGTCCGGAGCGATGAAACCGATCCAAACGCCGATGGCTGCTGCGCTGGACAACCCCGATAGTGCGAACCATCCCTTGAACCGTTCGAATGCACCGGATGTTGGAACGGTCGCACGGTCGCTGACAGGGTTTGGGGCCGCCGTTTCAGCCTCCGCAGCCAAGCGCGCCAAAAACGCGGCACTCGGAGCAGGCGTTTGTGACTTCCCCGCTTCGAACAAGGTGGTCAAAACAGCGTCGTCTTCGTCTCTTTTGTCATCCATGACCGTAGCCCAGTTCTTCTCGTCTTGTGCTTAAAGCTGCCTTCAAGGCGCGTTTTCCGCGAGCGGTGAGACTTTCCACCGCCTCGACACCGATGTCCATGATGCTGGCGATCTCGGGGTTCGACAACTCTTCCAGGTGGCGCAATACAACTGCTTGCCGCTGGCGTTCAGGTAATGTGTCCAGTGCCGCCTGGAGTGCATCGGCGCGGTCGTTCTCTGTCATCCGCTCCACAACGCTCTGCATATCCGCTTCCGGTTCCGCGACGCTTTCGAGGTCTACGTGACCGCGGGTCTTGCGGCGGCGTAAACGATCGGTGCACAGGTTCACCGCTACGCGATACGCCCAAGTGGACACCTGCGCTTCGCCCTGCCGCCAATCAGGCGCCATTTTCCACAAACGCATCATGGTATCCTGCACAACATCTTCGGCTTCCGCGTGATCTCCAAGAACACGGGCGGCGTATCCGAAGAGCCGAGGTGCAAGCCGATTGACCAGTATCTGCCCCGCAGCACCATCGCCGTTTGCGAACGCGACAAGCAGCGCGTCATCTGGCGCATCGGTATCGGCCGTTTGATCCATGATGCCTTCGGAGTAACGCCGGACTGCCCAGAGAGCAATCCGGCGAACAGATCATCAGTTACGCTTCTGTCCGTGGCCACCTTTGCCGCCTTTCCGACGTTCGCCGATGCGTGCCTTGGCTTCTTCGAACTCCTCAGCACTGATGCCTCCTGAGTTGTCCTCGTCGAACCTGGAAATCATCCGTTCGCCTGATCTGCCACGACCTTCGTTCTCAATGACATCCCGGCTCAGCGTCCCGTCACCATCGGCATCGAGGCGTTCAAACATGCGCGCGGCGCGTTCTTCCGAACGGGCGACTTGGTGTGCCACAAATTCGTCTTGGCTGATGCTGCCATCGCCGTTGCTGTCGAGTTCTGCAAAGCGGTTGTCGCGCAAAGCGGTCAGATCTTCGAGTGTAATCTCTCCGCTCCCATCGACATCAAGCGTCTCGAAGGTCATGCCTTCCCCGCGCTGTTCCTGTGCCAATGCGACACCTGCGCCCAGCATGATCATCGTACTTGCGAGCAGGATTTTCATTGTGTTCTTTTCCATATTAGGTCTCCTTGCCTTGTGTTCTGAGAGTTAAACGAGGGCGGTCGAACGATCCGTCGCAAGAATCTCGAAAAACTTGTAAGGTATTGATAACAAAACGTGAGAGGGCGGTATGGACGACGTTGTGATCTTGTCTGGAGCGCGCAGTGCAATCGGATCTTTCGGCGGGTCGCTTGCTGGAACGCCACCGATTGAGCTTGGGTCAACAGTTGCGAAGGCCGCTCTGGATCGTGCGGGTGTCGACGGGCAACAGATCGGCCATGTTGCATTCGGGCATGTCATCAACACCGAGCCTCGGGACATGTACCTTTCGCGCGCGGCAGCCATGGCGGCTGGCGTGCCCGACACGACCCCAGCCATGAACGTGAACCGTCTGTGCGGGTCGGGTGTTCAGGCGATCGTGTCGGTCATTCAGTCTTTGGCCCTTGGAGATGCCGACTTTGGATTGGCAGGTGGGGCCGAGAACATGAGCCGGTCGCCGCACGCGCTTCCCGCTGCGCGTTGGGGTCAAAAGATGGGGGATACAGGCGCGGTCGATATGATGATCGGTGCTTTGAACTGTCCGTTCGGGACGGGGCATATGGGCGTTACAGCCGAGAACGTCGCGAAAGAGCATGACATCTCGCGGGAAGCACAGGATGCGTTTGCCGTTGAGAGTCAAACGCGTGCGGCGGCCGCAGTTGCGAGTGGCCGCTTCGCCGACCAAATTGTGCCGATTGAAGTGCGAGTGAAGCGGGACACTGTCGCCTTCGCAACCGATGAGCATCCGAAAGAAACTACGATGGATGTCCTTTCAGAGCTGCGCCCGGCGTTCCAAAAAGATGGTACGGTCACCGCTGGCAATGCGAGCGGGATCAATGACGGCGCAGGTGCACTTGTCGTTGCGCGGGCCGATGCAGCAGAGCGTGCCGGCCTGACGCCGAGGGCGCGTATTCTGGGCTACGCACATGCCGGTGTACGACCGGAGGTGATGGGCATTGGTCCGGTGCCTGCGGTTCAGGCCTTGATGGCGAAGACAGGCCTTTCAGTGGACGACCTCGATGTCATCGAATCGAACGAGGCATTTGCAGCGCAGGCGCTTGCGGTGAACAAAGGCCTTGGCCTAAACGCAGATCGCGTGAACCCGAATGGTGGCGCTATTGCGCTTGGCCATCCTGTTGGTGCGACCGGTGCTATCATTGCGGTCAAGGCCCTTTATGAGTTGGAGCGGATCGGCGGCAAGCGTGCACTTGTCACAATGTGCATTGGCGGCGGGCAAGGGATTGCACTGGCGTTCGAGGCGGCTGCTTGACCTCGTTCGGGCGCAATATTTGTACTTAACGACCCATTTACCAAAATGAATTCATAAAGGTTGCGCAACCAATAGGGAGCGCTGCCTTATGGACCTTTCGGAACGGCTGGCCGCCGAGCGGCGCGCGCGCCTGGCGGCTGAGCGCCTGATGGAACAGATGAAGTCCGAGCTTTATGCCGCCAACGAGTCGCTTTCGCTGCATGCTCGGTCCTTAAGCAGCAAGGTGGCTTCGAGCGAAGAGGAAATCGTTGCCGTCCGAAGTGAGGCTGCGGAACTTCAAGCGCAATACGAACTGGCCCAGGAAAGCCTGCAAACCGCAGAAAGCGCGATTACCATTGCCGAGCGTCGACTTTGGGACTCCCTGGAAACCATTCGCGATGGGTTTGCCGTATTCGACCCCGACAATGTTCTGATCGCGGCCAATCGATCCTACCTCGCTATTTTTGACGGCCTTGAAATGGTGCGACCTGGCATCGCCATGCGCGAACTCTTCGCGCTTCTCGCAGAAGAGGGGATCGTTGACACAGGCGGGTTGAGAGCGTCGGATTGGCAGAGCGCGATGCTGGAACGACTGGCTGTCAATCGCATCGAGTCTGCCGTTCTGAAGATATGGAACGGCACGTACATTAAGCTGATCGATCGCAGGACACGTGATGGCGACCTGGTCACCCTGGCGCTCAACATTACGGAGCAGATTGAGCGCGAAAAGCAACTTGAGGAAATCAGCATCCGGGCAGAAGCCGCCAATCGCGCCAAGTCCGCGTTTCTCGCCAATATGAGCCACGAGATTCGCACGCCCATGAACGGCATCATCGGAATGGCAGAGCTTTTGGCTGAAACCGGGCTAGACGATGAGCAAAGAACTTACATTGATACGATACGTTCCTCCGGCGACGCCTTGCTGGTGATCATCAATGACGTGCTGGATTATTCTAAGATTGAGGCCGAAAAGGTTTCCTTGAAGTCCAAACCTTTCGACTTGGAGAGATGTGTGCACGACGTGGCCATGCTGCTTACGCCTGGCGCTACGGCGAAAGGTTTGCAGGTTGCTGTCGACTACGACCTGTTTCTACCCACTCACTTCATCGGTGATGTCGGTCGCATTCGGCAGGTGCTGACGAACCTCATGGGCAACGCCATCAAGTTTACTGAGGACGGGCATGTCGTCATCCAGGTGGTCGGAATGCCTGCTTCCGATGAGGGAACCTATCGTATTCACGTCACTGTGGAAGACACAGGTATTGGCATTCCAAACGACAAGCTCGACGATATCTTCAGAGAGTTCCATCAGGTCGAAAACGAACGTGATCGCGCGCATGACGGCACGGGTCTTGGCCTGGCCATCAGCGCGAGGCTGATTTCATTGATGGGTGGAGAGGTTTGGGTCGACAGCGAAGAAGGGCGTGGTTCTGGCTTTGGCTTCCAGATCACTCTGCCAGCTGTGGATGATGCTGAAGAAGACTTTGTTCTGCCAGTATGGATGGACCGCGCGGTGGTGGTCGGGCCTGACAGTTTGCATCGTTCCATCCTGCTCAAACAGCTCAGCATGCTTGGGTTGAACTCTGTCGTTGCGGCATCCACCGAGAGTATTTCTCAACTGCGACCATCTCAGCGTGATCTCATTTTTGTGTCGGCAGAGGCGGAGGAGGACGTTGCAGCGTTCATCGATAGTCTCCGTGCGCAATACAAACCAGCGGCCGTTCTTTTGATGGCAGATGCGCCGGGTCAGGCACAAGACATGCAAGGGCGTGTTGAAACGGTGTTTCAAAGGCCAGTGCTTCGAAACGACTTGAGGAAGTGCCTAAAGTCTCTGGAAGAGCCCGCCTTCGCGGCGTCGAGTGAGCGCGTTGTCCCACCCGATGAACCAGAACGCCCGTCACCGGAACAGATGCCGGACGTGTCGCATGACACATCAGATGTCTCGGCCGCTGTTCCATCGCTGCCAAGCGAGCCTTTCGGTGAGAAAGGCTCCGAGGACGCGGTTCAAGCCACGGCAGCTCAATCGACCGAGGTGGACGCAGATACAGAGTGGGCCAATGTTGAAGCTGCCTTTGATCTTGACCCAGATGACACGGCTGATCCGCTCCCGGTCAATGAAACCCGGTTTGATGAAAACCCAACGGCTCCACAACAGAACGCCGATGAGGACATGGCATCGGAAGCCAACGGTCCGATCAGCGATGTGGATCATCCGCCAGTAGCGTTCGAAGAGCACATTGTCGACGATGATGGGCCGGCTGCTGATCTTTCAAGCGTCCACTCTGTAGAAACCTTCCAGCCGAACGCTGCGGCATTTGATGTGTCGGACACAGAGTTCGATCTGGTCGACGCACCTATCAGCCAGGAACCACGCCTCATGCGGGTTCTCGTTGCGGAGGACAACCGGACCAATCGGTTGGTGATCGAGAAGATGCTGAAACTTGTGAACATCGATCTGGTCTTTGCCGAGAACGGCGAAGTCGCCGTTGAACAGTTCGAATGGCAACGGCCCGACTTGATTTTTACCGATATCTCGATGCCCAAGATGGACGGCAAGGAAGCGACGCGGAAAATACGAAGCATTGAGGCGGCCAGCAACGCAGACCGTTGCCCGATCATTGCCATCACAGCCCATGCCATGGAAGGCGATGCAGACGACATCCTTGCGGCTGGTGTGGACGCCTACATGACGAAGCCCGTCAAAAAGTCTGACCTCCTCACATACATCGAAGCACATGCGCCATCCGACGCTGCGCCAACCCAACTGGAAGAGCTTCAGGCCGCTGCTGCTGCTTCGTCCCGGTGAAAGATCAACGACGATTTGTTGCTTCCAACGTAGCGATAGCCGCCTAGATCGAAGTCCTTCAAACCCTCTAGGCTATCGATGCGGTTCTCGACAATAAACCGTGCCATGGCGCCGCGTGCCTTCTTGGCAAAGAAGCTCACGATTTTTGGCGCGCCCGCTTTCAGTTCATAGAACTGTGGTGTGATGATCTGGGGGTTCAGGGCGGTTTGATCGACCGCGCCGAAGTACTCCTGACTGGCGCAGTTGACGAGGTACTGTGCCCCAACCTCTTCTGCCTGAGCGTTCAGGTTCTTTGCGATCTGATCGCCCCAATAGTCGTACAGAGACGTGCCGCGTCTTGTCTTCAGGCGGCTCCCCATTTCCAAACGATAGGGTTGTATTGCGTCCAAGGGGCGCAAAACTCCGTAAAGGCCCGACAGTATCCGCAAGTGACTTTGTGCGCGCTCCAGCCCGGCTTGATCCAGCGACGCAGCATCAAAGCCTTGAAAGGTATCGCCTGCAAACGCAAACAAGGCCGCACGGGTTTCGTCGGACGAAGGAGTGTCCGAGAAGGTCTTGAAGCGATCCCGGTTCAGCTTTGCAAGATCATCAGAAAGGTCCATCAACGATTTTAACTTGGCCAAAGTCAGCTGGCGTGCATGGCCAGCCAAGCGGTTCGCATCCTTCTGAAACACCGGTTCTGTCGTTGCGACGTCGCGCGCAGTCCAGTCGAGACGCTTTGCCGGTGAGACAACCACGAGCATTGGGAGACCTCCTTCTTCCTTCGGTCCTTCAAATAGCATTTATGCCGACAAAACCCAGTCGTCTTGGTCCTACTGTTCGCGTAGAATTTCGGCAAACGCCGGTGCAAATCGCTCGGCCAAGCGTTCACCCAAAAGCTGTTCGACCCTGTCGCATCCATCGGGCCCCAGTGCGGCAACCTTCGCAAGGAGGGATGCTGAACAACTCATCGGCTTGCCAGTTCCGTCTTCCCCGCGCGACAACTGAGCCTGTGCAGCCAAAAGCCGGTCAAAAACATCACCTGCTGTACGCCCCGCGAGTTTCCGACGAGCAGGATGGCTTTCCAAAGGCGCTTCACCGGTGATCACGGTCAGAAAAGCCTTTCCATAGCGTTCCAGCTTCTTCGCACCGACACCGCTGACGTTCGCCATGTCGTCGAGGGTTTGTGGTCTTTTCTCGGCCATCTCAATCAGGGTGCGATCCGGGAACACCACATAGGCGGGGGCACGCATCGCTTCCGCCAGAGCCCGGCGCTTTGCCTTCAATGCAGAAAGAAGTGGCGCATCTTCTTCTGATACCAGTGCCTGAACCGCTGGCCGACGTTTGCTGCTGATCAGTATATCGCGGCGCAGTGTGATCGACTGCTTCCCTTTCAAGATGGGACGGGCCGCTTCGGTCATACGCAGTGCCCCGTGCCGCTCAGGGTCGGGTCGCACAAGATCGTGCCCCATCATCTGGCGGAAAATGGCGCCCCACTGATGCCGATCAATGTCTTGACCCACACCAAAGGTGGGAAGACGTTCATGCCCTCGCGCAAGGACTTTCTCAGTCCTGGTGCCGACCAGAACATCGGTCAGATGCCCGACACCAAAGTACTCACCGGTACGCAAAATTGCTGAGAGCGCCTTCATGACAGCCTCCGTTCCGTCGAATACGTCCGGCGGATTGGAACAGAGATCGCAGTTGTTGCAAGGGGGCCGCTCTTCCTGAAAGTAGGCAAGCAGCTTCTGACGGCGGCAGCTTTGTGCTTCGGCCAAGCCAAGAAGCGCGTTCAGTCGACCATGGTCCGCTTGGCGTCGCTCGGGTGGTGCAAGGCTTTCATCGATCTGCATCCGGCGAAAGCGAATGTCGTCCGGTCCAAAGAGCGTTAACGTCTCAGCTGAAGCGCCGTCACGCCCGGCACGACCTATTTCCTGATAGTAGGCTTCAATAGACTTGGGCAGGTCTGCATGGGCCACCCAGCGAATATCCGGTTTGTCGATCCCCATGCCAAAAGCAACCGTCGCCACCACGACAAGTCCGTCATCCGTTTGAAAACGACGCTCCGTTTCGCGGCGTTTGTCTGCCTCCATGCCGGCATGGTAGGGGAGCGCGCTGATCCCAGTGTCGTTCAGAGCTTTCGCAAGAGTTTCCGTCTTTGCGCGCGTGCCGCAATAAATGATGCCAGACTGACCCTTGCGCGCCGCAGCGAAACTCAGAATTTGCTCGCGCGGTTTGTTCTTTGCGGCAAACGCAATGTGGATGTTCGGGCGATCGAAACCGCCCAGAAACGTGCTGGGTGATTGTCCGCCAAAGAGGCGCTCGACAATCTCCGCTCGCGTCTCACTGTCGGCTGTTGCGGTGAAAGCTGCCAACGGCACGTCGAGCGCGCGCCGCAAAGCGCCTATCCGAAGATAGTCCGGCCGAAAGTCGTGCCCCCACTGGCTGACGCAATGCGCCTCGTCAACGGCGAGCAGTGTTACACCCGCTTCAGCAAGCAGCCGTTCTGTCCCACCGGAGGCAAGCCGTTCTGGAGCGAGGTAGAGAAGCTTAAGCTCTCCAGAATGCAAGTCGCGGAAGACCGCATCGTTTTCTTCTTCGGTGTTCCCGCTTGTCAGTGCGCCCGCAGTCACGCCTGCCGCTTGAAGCGCGCGTACCTGATCGCGCATCAAAGCGATCAAAGGTGAGACAACAACTGTGAGCCCCGGTCGCAAGAGGGCGGGCAGTTGAAAGCAAAGGGACTTTCCGCCGCCCGTTGGCAGTATGGCCAAAACATCTTCGCCAACAGCCACGGCGTTCACGATTTCTTCCTGCATCGGGCGGAAGCCGTCGAAGCCGAAGATTTCAGACAATAAGCTTTGGGCGGTCGTAGAAGCGCCGTCCATCATCTGCCCCAGATTTTATTCTACTGCTCTTCTTTACACATT
>JBCBBB010000032.1:0-24976 GCA_038532095.1 Pseudomonadota bacterium | reverse complement strand
AAAGAAGTGATAGAACGCCCTCCCCTTCCTGGTGGCATGGCGCCCGCCGCCGCTGCCGTCCCAGTGCTCGAAACCGAGCGGCTGGTGCTTCGTGCGCATACGCGCGCGGATTGGGAGGATTATCGTCCAATTCTCATGTCGGACCGAGCCCAATATATGGACGGCAAGCTGGATCAAACCGGCGCTTGGGCGTGTTTTGCCAGCGAACTGGCCAGTTGGCTGCTGGACGATATCGGCTATTGGACAGCTGCACGAAAGTCCGACGACAAGGCGGTCGCCTTTGTCGGCATCTTGCACCCTTCGGTCTACCCTGAAACCGAGCTTGGGTGGATGACCACCGAAGAGGGTGAAGGACAAGGCTACGCCTGTGAAGCCGCCGAAGCAGCGCTTGACTGGGCTTTTGGATCGCGCGGCCTGACAACTCTTGTCAGCTACATTGACCCAAGAAACACGCGTTCGATCGCCTTGGCCGAACGGCTCGGCGCGTCTCGCGACAACGAGGCCAACCGGCCGGAACAAGACGATCTCGTCTATCGCCATCCGCGGAGGGCCGCATGACGATGTCCCTTCAAACCGAACGGTTGGTCCTGCGCCGCCCGAACGGCGATGACGCCGCAGCGATCATGGCGTTTTACAACACTGAGCGGTCGCAATTCACCGGCGGCAATCTGGGGCGGTTCAACGCATGGAAACAGACTGCTGCCATGCTCGGGCACTGGGAAGTGGCAGGGTTTGGCCTCTGGGCTGTCACCGCACGCGGCAGCGACGACATACTGGGGCTGGTCGGTCCGTTCTATCCGGATGGTTGGCCGGAAACCGAAATCGGCTGGGTGATGTTCGATGGGGCTGAGGGCAAAGGCTATGCATTTGAAGCCGCGAAAGCTGCCCTTTCCGACGCGCGAGCGCGCCTTGGGTGGCGCGACATCGTGCATTACATCGCACCCGAGAACACGCGATCCATCACATTGGCCGAGCGATTGGGCGCCGCGCGCGATGCCGAAGCGGCGACGCCAAAGCCTGATGATCCGTGCCTCGTGTACCGACAACCGCGGAGGGCCGCATGAGCGTCGACTTCCGCATCCCCGAGATTGAGACCGAGCGTCTTCGCATGCGCCTGCCGCGTATGGACGACCTCCCTGCGCACGCTGCATTCCGCGCCTCTGACCGATCAAAGGGCGTTGGCGGACCGTTCGACGACGCGTCCAGCTTTCAGCACCTTGCCGGCGTCATCGGCCAATGGCAGCTTCGGGGCTACGGGCGTTGGATGGTGGCCGACAAAGTCACCGATGAACCCTATGGCATTGTCGGGGTCTTTCACCCGGAAGAGTGGCCAGAACCGGAGATCGGCTGGTCCATCTACGCGAATGCCGAAGGCAAAGGCATCGCACGCGAGGCCGCTTTGGCGACCCGCGAATATGTCTATTCCACTCTCGGATGGGACCGGATCGTGAGCCTGATCATCGACGGCAATGACCGCTCGATCCGGTTGGCGGAACGGCTGGGTTGCACGAAAGACGGCGTTTTCGAGGATGCGGAGCTGGGTAAGTTGAACATCTGGGTGCACCCGCAGCCGGAGGGTCGGGCATGACACCGGCGTTCCACGAGACACCTCCTGTCGGGCCCGCAGCCACGCTGGCCGAACAGATCGGAGCACAGATCCCTGTGTTGGAAAGCACCCATGTGTCGCTGCAACCACCCAACATCGGCGACTTCGAGACGTATTTCGGCATCATGGACGGCACGCGGGGGCAGTACATCATGCCACAGCCTGTCACCCGTGCTGACGTCTGGCTGGATTTCTGTGCGATGACGGCAACCTGGCTGCTTCGCGGACATGGGATGTGGGCCGTACACGCGAAATCCACCGGCCGTGTCGAAGGGTTCGTGCTGATCGGGGCCGAGCCGGGCGATCGTTGTCACGAGATCGGGTTCATGGTCCGCGCCGAGGCAGAAGGCCAAGGGATCGCGTTCGAAGCTGGAGAATTGGCGCGTGACTGGGCTTGGGATGTTCTCCAGGTCCCCGAACTCGTCAGCTACGTCGCACCGGCGAACACCCGGTCCGCCGCACTTGCCGAACGCCTCGGCGGTCAGCGGGGCGAGGACTATGACAGCGACACGCATGTCTACCACTACCCGCATCCGGAGACGGCCCAATGACCGACACCCGCACCGACGTAATACCGACGCAATACCGACGTGATACCGACGTTGCGTTTGCGCGCTCAGGGGGCCGCTCATGACCGACGCTGTCACCCGCGCCACCGAGGTCCTTGCAGGCCATCGCGCCAGCATCGACCGGCTGGACGCGATCCTCGTTTACACGCTCGCCGAGCGCTTTTCTCACACGCAAGCGGTGGGCAAGCTCAAGGCAGAGCATGCGCTTCCCCCATCCGACAAGTCGCGGGAAGCGACCCAGATTGCCCGGCTGGAACAGCTGGCCAAAGACGCTGATCTCGACCCTGAGTTCGCGAAGAAATTCCTGAATTTCATCATTCAGGAAGTCATCCAACATCACAAACAACATCAAGAAAACTAAAGGAAATCTGACCCATGGCTATGAAAATCCGCCTTGCACGTGGCGGCTCCAAGAAGCGCCCGTTCTATCGCATCGTCGCCGCCGACAGCCGCATGCCGCGCGACGGCCGCTTCATCGAAAAGCTCGGCACCTATAACCCGCTGCTGCCGAAAGACAGCGAAGAGCGCGTCAAGATGAACATGGAGCGCGTGCAGTACTGGCTCGACCAGGGCGCACAGCCGACCGACCGGATTTCCCGCTTCCTCGAAGCCGCCGGCGCGGCGGAGAAGAAAGAGCGGAACAACCCGAACAAGGCAAAGCCGGGCAAAAAGGCCCAGGAGCGCGCTGAAGAGAAAGCTGCAAAAGCTGCCGAGGCAGAAGAAGCCGCCAACGCACCTGCTGAAGACGACGCTCCGGCAGAAGAGGCAGCTGTTGAAGAAGCCGCGGCGGAAGAGGCGCCTGCCGACGAGGAGAAGGCGGAGTAATCCGCCTTTATGGCTCTGCTTCCCGGCTTTGGCATGCTCCGTCGATTTGTCACCCTGGCCTTCGTGGCCGGGGCCTTTTGGGCTGGCATGCACATGTCGCGGTTGTCTTACGAAGACAGCTGCCTTGATGCCGGAGGTGCCGTCCGTCCGGACGGATTGTGTCGGGGCATTCCATGAGCACGCGGGCGAAATGGATCATTGCTGTCGCTCTGTTGATTCTTGTAGGCCTTTGGGTTGCCACTCTCACACAATTACGACCACTCACGACATCACAGGCTCAGGAGGTCAAACATGCCACCTGAGGACCGCGTCTGCGTCGGTGCTATTGCCGGGTCGTTCGGCGTAAAGGGCGAAGTGCGGCTGAAGAGCTTTTGCGCCGACCCGGAAGCCATAGAGACTTATGGCCCACTTTTCTCCGAAGACGGGCGTCTGGAATGGGAGGTGAAAATCTCGCGCGCAATCAAGAACGGTTTTGCGGCGCGCCTGTCTGGCGTGCGCAGCAAAGAGGCCGCCGACGCGTTGCGCGGCACCCGCCTTTATGCGCCGCGCGAAAAACTGCCTGATCTGCCGGACGACGAGTTCTACCATGCGGACCTCATCGGTTTGTCGGCCTTCGACACCGGCGGCGGCGAGATTGGACGCATCAAAGCCGTGCTGAACCACGGTGCCGGTGACCTGCTGGAAATCGCTGCGAAGGGTCAGAAACAACCTGTTTTGCTGCCATTCACAGTTGCGAACGTGCCGACAGTCGATCTGGCATCCGGCCGCATCATCGTCGATATGCCTGACGGGCTGATAGACTAGAAACGCCTAGAACACGGCCACATCGAAGAGCGGTTTCTGCGCAGAAATCGCGCGTTCCTGCACGGCTCCCGCTTTTCTTTTGAAATTCCGCGCACTACCTTCGCTGCCAGAAAAACAAACCATCAGGGAGTGAATGGATATGAAACGCTTGCTTCTGGCCTCTGCGGCCACAGCACTTTGCACCAGCACGGCTTTTGCGGCTGGACATGGCGAAATCAAGATCGGTGTTTTCCTGGGCTTCACCGGCCCAATCGAATCGCTTGTGGCCGAAATGGGCCCGGCGGCTGAACTGGCCATCGCCGAGGTCAATGAAAGCGGCGCCCTTCTAGACGGCGCAGCCGTCACGCCAGTGCGTGGCGACACAACATGTGTCGACGCTGCGGCCGCCACAGCAGCCGCTGAGCGCCTTATTACATCCGATGGCGTCAAAGGCATTGTCGGCGGCGATTGCTCTGGCGTGACTGGCGCAACGCTTACCAACGTCGCTGTACCGAACGGCATGGTCATGGTGTCGCCCTCGGCCACTTCGCCAGGCCTGAGCCACGCCAATAATGAAGATGAGGGCCTGTTCTTCCGGACCGCGCCGTCGGACGCGCGCCAGGGTGTCGTGATGACGGAAGTTCTCATGGAGCTCGGCATCAAGGAAGTTGCCGTGACCTATACCAACAACGACTACGGCAAGGGTTTGGCGGATAGCTTCCAGGCTGCTTATGAAGCCGCCGGTGGCTCCGTGACCATCAACACCGCTCATGAAGATGGCAAAGCGGACTATTCGGCTGAAGTCGGGGCGCTTGCCTCCGCCGGTGGTGATCGCCTCGTCGTCGCAGGGTATGTCGACCAGGGTGGGTCCGGGATCGTACGCTCCGCCCTTGATTCCGGGGCGTTCGACACCTTCCACTTCCCGGACGGCATGATCGGTTCGCAGTTGGTCGAAAACTTCGGTTCGGAGATCGATGGCTCCTCCGGTCAGCACCCGTCACCATCGGAAGAGTTGGCAGCAAACTTCACCACGCTTGTGGACGGCAAGTTTGACGCAACCTCGCCCTTTGCACCGGAAAGCTACGACGCAGCAGCGCTGATCATGCTCGCCATGCAGGCGGCTGGCTCGGCCGAACCGGGTGACTACAAGGACAAGATCATGGAAGTCGCCAACGCGCCGGGCGAAAAGATCGGTGCTGGCGAACTGGCGAAAGGCCTTGAGATCCTCGCGAATGGCGGTGACATCGATTATGTCGGCGCCTCGGACGTGGAACTGATCGGCCCGGGTGAAGCGGCCGGCAACTACCGCGTCGTCAGCTATGAGAACGGTGAAGAAGTCACCGCTGGCCGCAAGTAACGGTCGAAAACAAGCAATCGGCCCGGGCAAAGCCCCGGGCCGAATTGCAACAGGGACGGGCCATGATCCGGGTTGAGAATCTACACAAGCATTTCGGGGGCTTTCACGCTGTCGATGGCGCGTCCCTCGAGATTGCGAAAGGGTCAATCACGGGGTTGATCGGCCCAAACGGGGCGGGAAAGACGACGCTTTTCAACGTGATTGCCGGAAACCTGCCCGCCACATCGGGACGTGTCCTGATGAACGGCGAAGAAATCTCAGGTTTGACGCCGCACGAGCTGTTTCACAAAGGCCTGTTGCGCACCTTTCAGATCGCCCATGAGTTTTCATCGATGACCTGCCGCGAGAACCTGATGATGGTACCCGCAGGCCAATCGGGCGAGACGCTTTGGAACACATGGTTCGGGCGGAAACGGATTGCGGATGAGGAACGCGCCTTGCGCGCGAAAGCCGACGAAGTGCTGGAATTCCTGACGATCGAGCACCTGGCGGAACAGAAAGCGGGCCAGGTTTCAGGCGGCCAGAAGAAACTGCTTGAGCTTGGGCGCACCATGATGGTGGACGCGCAGATTGTCTTTCTGGATGAGGTCGGCGCCGGTGTGAACCGGACGCTGCTGAACACCATTGGCGATGCGATTATCCGCCTGAATAAGGAACGCGGCTACACGTTCTGCATGATCGAACACGACATGGATTTCATTGGGCGTCTTTGCGACCCGGTGATTGTCATGGCGGAAGGCAAGGTGCTGGCTGAAGGCGCGGCCGACCAGATCATGCAGAACGAAGCCGTGATCGAAGCGTATCTGGGACGCGGATTGAAGAACAAGTTCAAGGCGGAGGCCGGGGTGTGAGCAATCCCTACCAGGACGACCGCGGCAACAAGGACGCGTCCATCGCGAACCCGCGACCCGCTGCGTCTCTGACCTCGGCCCCCGGCACTGGCGCCGCTCAGCATACACGCGACGCCTTTCTCATCGGTGACAGCATGACCGGCGGCTATGGACGCGGTGGGCCGGATATCCTGCACAACTGCACCATTGCCGTGAACGAAGGCGAGATTGCCGTGATCGTCGGGCCGAACGGTGCGGGCAAATCGACGGGCATGAAAGCCGTGTTTGGCATGCTGAACCTGCGCGAAGGCTCTGTGAGGATCGCAGGCGAGGACATCACGCATCTGACACCGCAGGATCGGGTGGCCAAGGGCATGGCCTTTGTCCCGCAGACGTCAAACATCTTCACCTCCATGACGGTGGAGGAAAACCTGGAGATGGGCGCGTTTCTGCGCCAGGACGATATCTCAGGCACGATGGAGCAGGTCTATACGCTGTTTCCGATCCTGAAGGACAAACGTCGTCAAGCAGCGGGAGAGTTGTCAGGCGGGCAACGTCAGCAAGTCGCGGTGGGACGGGCGCTAATGACGCAACCCCGCGTGTTGATGCTGGACGAGCCCACGGCGGGGGTGTCGCCTATTGTGATGGATGAACTCTTCGACCGGATCATCGAGGTGGCACGCACCGGGATTTCGATCCTGATGGTGGAACAGAACGCCCGCCAAGCGCTGGAGATCGCAGACCGTGGGTATGTGCTTGTGCAAGGGCGGAATGCGTACACCGATACCGGGGCAGCGTTGCTGGCTGATCCTGAGGTCAGGCGGAGTTTTCTGGGTGGGTAAGATGGGTTTCCATTTCGTCTCCTTCGGAGCCGACCCACTGGGGGGCGCTGCCCCCCAGACCCCCCGGGATATTTTGAAACAGGCGAAAGCAGTTTTGGTTTTTGCTCTAGGCTTCGGTGCCCCGGCATTGGGCGCTACTGAACAGGCTTGCAGTTTAGTTTATGTTTGTTCGGACAGCGCCTCCTGCGAGGTGGGCGCTGTGGAACTGCGTTGGTCGCAAGATGCGCCCGATATCTTGATCGTCAACGGAGTCACGAAACAGGTGACCCGTTTTGATAAGGCGACCCCGTTCGGCAGGCTACAGTTTGCACAGACTGAGGTTGAAATACGGGCGACAGGACCAGTGATTTTGGGCGCAGGGTCAGACCGGCGCTTTGTGCATGTGATAAAGCTTGCAGATCATAAAATCCGAATGACGGTTCAACGTATGCCAATGCGCTATTTGGAATATGAAAAGGCGATGGCCAATGCGATGATTTATCAAGGACCTTGCGAGGGGCTTTTCTGATGGACCTTCTGAATGCCCTTGTCGCCTTTCTGAACTTCGTGTTCGTCCCCGGCGTGGCCTATGGGAGCCAACTCGCGCTTGGCGCGCTTGGCGTGACGCTGATCTACGGCATCCTGCGGTTTTCGAACTTCGCCCATGGCGACACGATGGCCTTTGGCGCCATGGCAACGATCCTGATGACATGGTTCCTGCAATCGCTTGGCGTGACGCTTGGCCCGCTACCGACCGCGCTTTTGGCGCTGCCGGTTGGGATCGCCGCGACCGCCCTGCTCGTTCTCGGCACCGACCGCCTCGTCTATCGCTTCTACCGCGAACAGAAAGCGGCGCCGGTGATCCTTGTGATCGTCTCAATGGGCGTCATGTTCATGATGAACGGGCTGGTGCGCTTCATCATCGGCGTCGATGACCAGCGGTTTGCCGATGGCGCGCGGTTCATCATCTCGGCCCGTGAGTTCCGAGAGATGACGGGGCTGCGGGAAGGGCTTGCCATCAAATCCACAGCCGTCCTGACGGTCGTCGTGGCCGTTATCGTCGTCATCGCCCTGTTCTGGTTCCTGAATAAAACGCGGACGGGCAAGTCGATGCGGGCGTTCTCGGACAATGAGGACCTTGCACTCCTGTCCGGCATCAGCCCGGAGCGGGTCGTGGCCATCACCTGGATCATCGTTGCGGCACTGGCAACCATCGCTGGCACGCTTTACGGGCTGGACAAGAGCTTCAAGCCCTTCACCTATTTCCAGCTTCTCCTTCCTATTTTCGCCGCAGCCATCGTGGGTGGCCTGGGCAATCCGGTGGGAGCGATTGCGGGCGGTTTCGTGGTTGCCTTCAGCGAGGTGACGATCACCTACGCATGGAAGAAAGTGGCAGGGTACGTTCTGCCAAGTTGGGAGCCCGACGGCCTCGTCCAGCTTCTGTCAACGGATTACAAATTCGCGGTGAGTTTCGCGATCCTGATTGTCGTCCTCCTGTTCCGGCCGACGGGCCTTTTCAAAGGAAAAGCGGTATGAGCCTGACACCTCGCGATATGCTGCTGTTCCTTGCGCTGTTCGGTTTGATTGCGCTGACGGGTTTCATGCAAAGCTGGAACGTTGCGCTTGGTATCCTGAACATGGGTCTGATCTCGGCCATCATGGCGCTCGGTGTGAACATGCAATGGGGCTATGCGGGCCTGTTCAATGTTGGCGTCATGGGGTTTGTCGCGCTGGGCGGGTTGGGTGCCATCCTGGTTTCTATGCCACCTGTGAATGACGCTTGGAGTGCCGGTGGTGTGCAAGTTCTCTTTGCCCTTGCGGTGGGCGCTGCGGCCATTGCGGGAGCCATCTTTGCGTGGGGTCGCATGGCGCCCAGCTTCCTCCGCAGCTTGGCAGTGTTTGGCATTGTCGTCGTTGGCTTTTTCGTTTTCAGGGGGCTCTTCGACCCGGCCGTTGCGCGGATTGAGGCGATCAACCCGGCAACGACTGGGTACCTCGGTGGCCTGGGACTGCCTGTGATCCTGTCCTGGCCCTTCGGCGCAGCGCTTGCGGCCGGTGCCGCATGGGTGGTCGGGAAGACGGCGCTTGGCCTGCGGTCGGATTATCTTGCCATTGCGACACTTGGCATTGCCGAGATCATTATCGCGATCCTCAAGAACGAAGACTGGATGTCGCGCGGCGTGAAGAACGTGATCGGCGTGCCGCGCCCGGTGCCTTACGAGATTGACCTTCAGAATGACCCCGGTTTCGTGGACCGCATCACTGGCTGGGGCTTTGACCCTGTCACAGCCTCGGCCATCACGGTCAAACTGGCCTATTCCGGGCTCTTCCTCGCCGTGCTGCTCGGCCTTCTCTGGCTCGCACAGTCTGCACTGAACTCGCCTTGGGGCCGCATGATGCGGGCCATCCGTGACAATGAAGTCTCGGCAGAGGCTATGGGCAAGGACGTGAAGGGTCGGCACTTGCAGATCTTCATTCTGGGCTCGGCCGTCTGTGGACTGGCGGGGGCCATGATGACCACCCTTGACGGCCAATTGACGCCCGGTACGTACCAGCCACTGCGCTTCACCTTTCTGGTCTGGGTGATGGTCATCGTGGGCGGGTCCGGCAACAACTTCGGCGCCGTTCTGGGCGGGTTCCTGATCTGGTACCTCTGGGTGATGGTTGAGCCACTTGGTCTGACAATCATCGGGTTCATCACCGCAGGCATGGAAGATGGATCCTGGCTCAAGGGTCACTTGCTGGAAAGCGCGGCCCACATGCGCCTCTTTACCATGGGGTTGATCCTGTTGCTGGTCTTGCGCTTCAGCCCACGTGGCTTGATACCGGAGCGGTGAGGCCCCTAATTGTCATTCCGGCTGCCGGTGCGTCATCTCGCATGCGCGGGCGTGACAAGCTACTTGAGCCCATCGATGGCGTGGCGTTGCTGCGACGGCAGGCGGAGCGTGCGCTTCAAAGTGGCTGTCCCGTGATGGTCGCGCTCCCTTTGAAGAGCCCGCGCCAGGATGTATTGGACGGTCTGGATCTCACTATCGTCACGGTGCGCGATGCCGCCGAAGGTATGGGCGCGACTTTGCGGACCGCGGCGCTCTTCGCTGCCCGTCACGCGCCTGACCGCCCGATGATGATCCTGCTGCCGGATGTTCCCGGCATTGGGCCGTTCGACATAAAATCGATCGTCACCAGCTTTGAGGCTGCCGGTGGGGACAATGTGGTGCGCGCGACGGACGACAAAGGACAACCGGGCACGCCCTTGATTGTTCCTGCGCGCTTTCTGGAACGGTTCACGACCCTCACCGGCGATGAGGGCGGACGCTCGGCGTTAGAGGGGGAAGAGATCTTGACCGTCACGATTTCCGGAACCCGGGCCACGGATGATCTGGACACGCCAGAAGATTGGGAGCGCTGGCGACGCGACAATGAGAAATGCGTGTGACTTGTCCGACTGCGCGGTGGCGCTGGTTGATGCGTCGGTGAGCTTTAGAGGCTTGGTGCGTATCGACAGCAATGAAATCCGCGTAGGCTATGAAACGCCGAATGCGGTCAATCCCTCGCCAATCTTCATCAAAAATCAACGTCTCTCCCTAAACCATAGGGGTGGGAGGACGGTGGCAAGCACGCAGATTAACGAATCTTAAGAATTCATGAAGCCAACCAGCGGATCAGCGGCAAAAGAGCTGTCGTTTTTTCCATGACCCAATCCGCAGCGTTTTGCCCGATCATGCAGGATGCCCCGGACGGCTTGTCATGCGTCCGCGCCACGAACCCTTTGTAGCGCAGCAACTCGGCTTTCCGCCCCTCCGCACCATAGCCCTTCGGGACACGCGCAAGATGCGGCTCTCCCATCCGACATTCGACCGAAGCTGCCTGATCCAATGCAGCCTGCAACCCGTTGTCCTCGGCCTCCTCCATAATGCGCGCCCTGAGTGCCTTCAGACGGTCGGGTGGCAGAGACCACTGCCCGGCACCGTAGCCGACGCCGTCCGGCGACAAGACAAAATGCATACCCGGTGACCTGTTCGGATGCTCGCCTGCCCAGAACACCAGGTGCAACCGGGCGCTATAGGGTGACTTGTCCTTGGAAAACCGAACGTCCCGATTGATCCGTCTGAGAGACCCGTTCAGCTTCGGCTCGGCGCGCAAAGACGGGGAGAGCGCCGCCATGCGGTTAGAGAGATCGGCAATGAAATCGAGGGCCGGTTCCTTCCAATGCTGCTCGTACCTGGTGCGATTGTCTTCGAACCACGCCTTTTCGTTGTTTGCTTCCAGATCTTCCAGATAGGCGAAGGTGTCTTGCGTGAAGCCCATGGGTTTGCCCTTTCTTGTGTGTGCGACACTCGCGTTTAAATCGTTGCATGGTTCAAGGACGCTGACACCATGCTGTTTTCGACATGGACCGCCCCGCAGAACTCTGGCACTTCAATTTTGGAGATGAATGACACAAGGGCAGCCACGATGAATGGTGCTGCGAGTTTGGTTGAGACATTGCTGGCCTCTGGCGTCGATGTGTGCTTCGCCAATCCCGGGACGTCCGAGATGCACTTTGTCGCGGCCCTCGACACCCATCCGGATATGCGCTGCATCCTCTGCCTTTTCGAAGGCGGCGTTTCTGGCGCCGCATTCGGATATGCCCGGATGAGTGGAAATGTTGCAGGCACTTTGCTTCATCTGGGGCCTGGCTTCGCGAATGCTTGGGCCAACATGCACAACGCTCGGAAAGGGCGATCCGGCATGGTCAACATCGTCGGCGACCACGCGGGGTATCATCTGAAGCATGACGCCCCACTGCAATCGGACCTTGCGGGGGTTGCGGGTTCAATCTCACATTGGGTCGCGCGCGCGGACGAGGCAAATGCAGTGGCCCCTCTTGGCGCCGAAGCCGTTCGGCGGGCGCGCGATGGACAGATCGCAACTGTCATTCTGCCAGCTGATAGCGCTTGGAGCGAAACGACGACGGCACCGGTCGCCGCTGCGGCGCCGCCGACAAAACACATGCCCGAAATTGCGCGCATCCGGGCTGCCGCTGAAGCTCTTCACCAGCCGGGCACCGCCCTTCTTGTCGGCGGTGCCGGGCTCATCGGGACGGAAGCGGAATGCGCCGGACGCATCGCAGCGCAAACCGGGGCTCGTCTGCTGGCTCCGTTCTTTGCCCCGCGGATCGAAATGGGTGATGGTGCGGTACGGTTCGAGCAAATGTTCTACCCGGCCGATTTGAACGCCGAGTTCCTGTCTGACCTGAAGCGCATCATCTGTGTCGGCGAAGCCCCCCCGGTGAACTTTTTCGCCTACCCGGACAAGCCTTCAACCCCAGACCCGGCGGGCTGCGCGATTGACGTTTTGTGTCACCCGGACTGGGACACCGTTGGGACGCTTGCAGCCTTGGCGGATGAACTCGGGATCGACATGGCGTCAGACGTTCCGCGCATCGAGCACCATATCGATGATCTGAAGGACGGCGCACTCACGGCTGAAGGCATAGGTCGTGCGATGGCACAAACCTTGCCGGAAGGTGCTATCGTCGTGAATGAGGCTGTCACGGCGGGACAAGGCATCTGGCCAGCCGTCAACAGCGCCGCCCGACATGACCGGTTGAACAATACGGGCGGTTCGATCGGGCAATGTCTGCCCGCGGCACTCGGCGCAGCCGTCGCTTGCCCTGACCGCCCGGTTTTCGCGGTCTCCGGCGATGGTTCCGCCATGTATCAGGTGCAAACGCTTTGGACGATGGCGCGCGAACGATTGGATGTAACAACCGTCATCATCGCCAATCGGGGCTACCAAATTCTGCACAACGAACTTGCCGCGCAAGGGGCTCCACCAGCGGGCCGGAATGCACGCGCCATGTTCGATATCGAGGACCCGCTTCTTGATTGGGTGGCCATTGCGAAAGGGCACGGTGTTCCCGGACGGCGCGTTGCGACCGAACACGACATGGCCGAGGCCCTCAACGAGGCCGGAAGGACAAACGGCCCATTCCTGATCGAGGCTGTGATTTGACGTCGCGCATCCTGTGCATCGGCTCCGTTCTTTGGGATGTGATAGGACGTTCCAGCGCGGTGATGCGTGTGGGGTCCGATGTGCCGGGCCGGATCACCCGCCTGCCCGGCGGGGTTGCGATGAACATTGCAATGACGCTGCGGCGCTTCGGTATGTCCCCTGTCCTGTTGACAGCGGTCGGGCGCGATCCGGCGGGTGATGCGTTGATCCAGCATGCCGACCGACTTGGGCTGGATACGACGCTTGTTTACCGCTCGGACGACTTGCCCACCGATCAGTATATGGCGGTTGAAGGTGCGAACGGCGTGATTGCAGCCATCGCCGACGCGCATTCCCTGGAGGCCGCAGGCGATAAGATTTTGACGCCGCTCTTTGACGGTCGTCTTGGCGACAGACAGGCACCGTTTACGGGCAAGATCGCGCTTGATGGCAATCTTACGGAGATCTTGCTGGCAGACATTGCGGCAAACCCGCTTTTCGCTGAAGCCGATATTCGAGTGGCACCGGCGTCCCCCGGCAAGGCTGACAGATTGCTGCCAGTGATGGGCATGAAAAACGCAACTCTCTATGTCAATCTTGAAGAGGCCGGTCTGCTCTGCCAGCGCAATTTCGCGACCTCAATGGAAGCTGCGGACGCTTTGATGGAGAAAGGCGCCGCTGAAGTTTTGGTCACTGACGGAGGCGCGCGCGCCACCCATGCCCGCCCGACCGAAGTGATAACGGCTGAGCCACCGCAGGTGCTGGTCACCCGTGTCACGGGCGCGGGCGACACGTTCATGGCGTCGCATATCGCTGCGGAAGCGCGCGGAGAACCCCCTGAGGCCGCTCTAAAAACCGCCCTTGCGGCTGCGGCGGCCTACGTGTCTGGAGAAGTCCCCTCATGACTTTGCCTATGGATGTGGAACCCACGGTCGCTGAGGCGTTGGCCAATGGTGCGCCTGTGGTCGCGCTTGAATCGACAATTATCAGCCACGGCATGCCCTACCCTCAGAATGTTGAAACGGCGCGCGACGTTGAGGCGGCGATCCGAGACGAAGGTGCAACGCCCGCGACCATTGCCGTGATTGAGGGGCGGCTCAAAATCGGCCTTTCGTCTGATGACCTGACCCGGCTTGCAACGGCCGGGTTGCGCGACGTCACGAAGCTGACGCGCGCGAACCTTGCGCATTGCCTGGCTTCGGGCGGAACCGGCTCCACCACTGTGGCGGCGACCATGATCGCCGCGCACGCGGCCGGGATCGAGGTTTTTGCCACCGGAGGGATTGGCGGCGTGCACCGCGGTGCCGAACAGAGTTTCGACATCTCAGCCGATCTGCACGAACTGTCGAAAACTCCGGTTGCGGTGGTGTGCGCAGGTGCGAAGGCCATCCTCGACATTCCCAAGACCCTGGAAGTTCTGGAAACGCTTGGGGTTCCGGTGACGACATATGGGCAAAACGCGTTTCCGGCGTTCTGGTCACGCGACTCCGGTCTATCCTCCCCCATGTCAGCGCACGCACCCGCCGACATCGCCTTTGCCTGGCAACTGCAACGTGCGCTTGGGCTTCAGACAGGATGCCTTATCGCCAACCCGATACCGGAAGACGCCGAAATCGCCCCAAGTGAGATCAACCCGATCATTGAACGCGCGCTCGCGGACGCGGAGGCGCAAAATATGACCCACGGGGCCGTAACGCCGTTTGTGCTGCAACGTGTCTTTGAGCTTACGGAAGGCGCCTCTCTGACAGCGAACATCGCGCTTGTCCTGAACAACGCGCGACTTGCTGCAAAAATAGCCATAGCGATGACGATAAGCCCGAAGACAGGCTGAAATTCGCGGAAACCGTTGTGACGACCGACCGAAACGCCTAAATCTGATGCACCTGCAATTCGGAGTGGCCCGTCACTGCCATGACAGACGACCCCAAAGGACGACGCAAACGCAGCATATTCGCTTGGCTGCGCGGGTCATTTTTGACCGGACTGGTTGTTGTGGCCCCGGTTGGCCTGACCATTTGGCTGATCTGGACCGTTGCAGGATGGGTGGACAGTTGGGTTTTGCCCTTCGTGCCTGTCTGGTTGAGACCGGACCAGTATGTGGGTCTGAACATCCGTGGCATCGGGGTTCTGGCCTTCCTGGTTTTCACCATCCTTATCGGCTGGATGGCGAAAGGACTGATCGGTCGATCCCTGATCCGATGGGGCGAAAGCCTGGTGGAAGGGCTGCCTGTTGTGCGTTCGGTCTATAAAGGGCTGAAACAGATCGCCGAGACTGTTTTTGCCCAATCGGACACGTCTTTCGACAAAGCCTGCCTTGTTGAGTATCCGCGCAAGGGCATCTGGGCGATTGCGTTCATCTCGACCTCGGCAAAGGGCGAGATTGACGCGCGCGTCCCGGTGGATGAGACGAAGACCGCCGTTTTTCTTCCAACCACGCCGAACCCGACGTCCGGGTTTCTGCTGTTCTTGCCTAAATCGGATGTGATCGAGTTGGACATGTCCGTCGAAGATGCCGCCAAGCTGGTGATTTCGGCGGGCCTTGTCTATCCAAACGGACAGGTCGAAGACAATCAACCAACGCCCATTGGTGAAGTCCGGCATTCTGGCCGAGCCAACAGCGCGTAGAGCGGCAAAACGGCTTCACGCCCTTTAGTTCAGTCAAAGCTGCTTCTTGAAGCCGTAGTGGCTCGCCTCGAAACCATTGGCCTCGTAGAACCTCAAGGCGTCGCCGCGTGTCCGGTTCATGGCCAATTGCAGCAAACCGGCACCTGCGTCCCGCGCCCTTGCTTCTGCATCGGCGATCAAGAGTTTGCCTATGCCCTGCCCTCGCATTCTGCACGCGACGCGAACGCCCTCGATCTCGGCCCGTCGGGTTGCGTTCAAGGTGAAGCCTGGAATGATCGTCAGTTGGTAACAGGCAATGATCACCCTCTCACGACATCCGACGATCAGCGCATTGTTGGGGTCCCGATCAATCTCACGCCACATCGCCTGGTAGCGGGCGTGATCATCCGACTCTCGCCCTTTCCCCAGAACATCGTCTTGCAACAAAGCAACCACGGCGGGCACGTCACTTTGAAGCGCCTCGCGGAATTCCACCATCACACGGCGTTCAGGAAGGCTTGGATCAAGGCAGGGTCCTTTTCGCCAGACGCGCCTTCAACACCGGAGGCAACGTCCACTTGCCGCGCACCGGTCAAGCCGACGGCTTCGGCGACATTGTCAGGCGTGAGACCGCCCGCAAGCATCCAAGGGACAGACCACCGCCGGTTGGCAATCAGGCGCCAATCAAAGCTAAGCCCTGTGCCGCCGGGAAGGTCCCCGGTTTTCGGTGGTTTCGTGTCGACAAGGAGCTGATCGGCCACGGTGCTGAACACATCCAGCTCTGCCAAATCGCTTTCATCCGCGATCCCGATGGCCTTCATAACGGGCAACCCATAGCGCTCCTTGACCTCGATCACGCGCTCGGGCGGTTCGTGACCATGCAGTTGGAGCATGTCGAGCGGCACAGTTGAGGTGATCGCATCGAGTGTGGCATCGTCCGCGTCCAGTACCAGAGCCACTTTGGCAATACCGGCCGGTACCTCAACAGCAAGGTCGCGCGCGGTTTCACAATCGACGTAGCGCTTCGAGCGTTCGACAAAGTTGAAGCCAAGATAAGCCGCACCAGCGTCAACGGCAGCCATGACGCTGTCCCGGGTCTTGAGCCCGCAAATCTTAACACTTGTGTCGGGCATTAAGGGGCTCAGCGACCGTCGAGGATCGCGAGAACATCATCGCCTTGCCGGGTTGGCGGCGCGATTTTCTGGACTTGCTGCTCCAGCCGCTGCCGCTCGCGCTCTTCAACCTTGGCCTTGCTGCGGTGTTTATGCTCCCGCAGCCATTCCCAGATGAAACCGAACAGGAGGCCCGCAAAGAACGTGCCCATGATGACGAGGAAGACCGGCATGGTCAGGTTCTGGTTCCAACCGATCTGATCACCAAGACCCGTTGGAAGCAGCTGAAGTGTCATCGGTCCAAGGTTAGCCATCGCCACGACGATGAGCACAGACGCGATCACAAACAGGATCAGATATTTTATAAGACGCAGCATCACTTCTTATTTAGTCGGTCGCGAAGAAGCTTACCAGTCTTGAAAAACGGGACGTGCTTTTCTTCCACCGAAACACTTTCACCCGTGCGTGGATTGCGACCGAGACGCGCATCACGCTGCTTCACCGAGAACGCACCGAAGCCGCGCAGTTCCACGCGATCGCCTCGGGCCATGGCTTCTATGATTTCGTCAAAGATCGTCGCTACGATCCGTTCTACATCGCGTTGGTACAGGTGAGGGTTCTCATCGGCAATTTTCTGTACCAGTTCGGATCGTATCATCGCTCCCCCCGCAAATTTGTCGTCTGCCGCGCAGGCTTTGGTTTTCGGAACTATAGGCCGAAGCGCGTCTCGGCGAAACATGCCATGGGTCGGATTCTACCGAGAATCTGGGGTTAATATGCTGAATTCGGTGGAGAAACTGGCATCTTATCCACCGTTTGCCGCTTGATTACCCGGCATGCACGCAATGCTGCGCCGCAGCTAAGTGAGGCGATTCGCCACGGTCAGGCACCAAGGACGCGATGCACTTCCTCCAAGTCGATCTCACCAACGGGCTGTGCGTTTCCGGGGTTCTCCGCGTCGTAACGAAAGAGATCAAAATCTCGTTTGTAGATTTCGTATACGAGATGCATCGACAGATCGTCGAAATAGTCTTCGACAGGGTGTGCACGTTTCGGACCATGTCCGGCACTTTCGTTGAAGCGTGGGATGTTCTCAATGTCCACCGGCACCGTGACGTTCACATGATCAAGCACGCCTTGCATGCCTTCATTGAAACGCTCGGTCCAAAAGATGCTGTCGTAATGGCCGCCGTTCACAATGAACGTGGAGATGTGGCCCGACACCGCAGACCAATGAATGTCCGGGTCCATCGGTTTGCGAAACCGGATGGTGTCCCGTGCGAACAAAAGAAACCGGCGAAACATCGCGATCTGATCGAAGTCGCCTTCGACGTTGATGCCATACTCTTGCGAGAGCCTTGGGATCAGGTTGCCGCGATAGCGTTGGCCGTTGCGCTGGATGCCGCAAATCTTGTCGAAGAAAGACGACAGAATGCGGGAATAGGGGTTACGCACGCAGGTGAATGCAAATGTATCCCGGTCACGCACATTCTGACTGATCGGCTCATGGCTGTGATCCAGCGCCCATTTGTGCAGCCCTTCCCGCGCATCATGAATGTCACCGTCATAGAAATGGCCATGGTCGGAAAAATACATGATCTGACCGATGGTTGAGCAGGCGCATTTCGGCACGACTCGGTACACCATGCTTTCGCTCAGTGTCATCCATGTCCCCGGGAAACCCATACCGCGATAAACCTTCTGTTAACTCTACCTGAGAGAGTGATCGCACCCAGTTGCATGAAAAAAGCAAACTTCGGAGGTTTCTTCAATCCTTCACACCCGTTACTTCTGCTGCACGAACCTCGGGTAGAAAGGTCTCCGTGACGTGGGTCAGATCGCCTACATCCTGCTTTGCCACAAAAACGTGGATGCGATCATCGAGCAGACACGTCAGCTGACAGCCGCGGGCGACGCTGTAGCAATTCATTTCGACGCGCGCTCACCACGCGCCGAATTCGAACGTTTGAAGGCCGGACTGTCAGGGAATGAAAATGTTGTGCTGGCAAAGCGGCGCGTAAAGTGTGGCTGGGGCGAGTGGAGCCTTGTGGAAGCAACGCTGTCCTGCCTGACCTCGGCGGTCGATGCCTATCCAAAGGCGACGCATTTCTACCTGATGTCAGGCGATTGCATGCCGATCAAAACGGCTGAGCACACGCATGCTTTCATCGAGGAACGCGACAAGGATTTCATAGAGAGCTTCGACTTCTTTGAAAGTGACTGGATCAAGACAGGGTTCAAGGAAGAGCGCCTAGCCTATCGGCACTGGTTCAACGAACGCAACCAAGCCAAGCTGTTTTATGTCTCATACAATCTACAAAGATCGCTCGGGATAAAACGTAGCCCGCCGTTGGATTTACAGATGATGATCGGCAGCCAGTGGTGGTGCCTGCGGCGCGTGACTGTTGAGGCAATACTCGAGTTCATCGATGCGCGCCCGGATGTCATCCGGTTCTTTCGAACAACCTGGATTCCGGATGAGACCTTCTTTCAGACACTTGTCCGGCATGTTGTGCCGGAGACAGAGATCGAGAACCGGACACTGACCTTCCTGATGTTCAGCGACTACGGAATGCCGGTGACGTTCTATAACGATCACCATGACATGCTGTTGGCTCAGGATTACCTCTTTGCCCGAAAGATCAGCCCGGAAGCGTTTGATCTGAAGCAAAGGCTGGGCGCGCTGTATTCGCAAACCGGCGTGTCCTTTCAAACCTCGGACGAGGGTCCCAGGTTGTTCAAGTTTCTGACCGGGCGTGGTCGGATCGGGGAACGGTTTGCCCCGCGGTTCTGGGAGAAGGACTCGACGATTGGTCGCGAACGATCGCTTTTGATCGTGACGTGCAAGAAGTGGCATGTCGCCAAGCGTCTGTTGGATCGGGTGGGCTCGGTCTCCAACCTTCCAACGATTGAATATCTGTTTGATGAGGAAGGAACACCTCTCCCCGATCTCGGGGGTATCCAGAAGACGCTGGAGAAACGGACGCGGCACCGGCGCGCCATGATGCGGATGCTGTTCGATTACTATGAGACAGACCGCCTATTGATCTGTCTGGACCCCGCCAATCTGGAACTCTTCCGGGATTTCTATCGAGATCGCAGTGAAACCCGGCTGCTTGAGATCGATTGCACCTATTCCGACAGTTACTTGAAGGGCCACGCCAAGCGCGTTGGCCTGGCGGGCGATCACACGAACGACGAAACCTTTGCGACTTTGCTGCCGACTATAAGGAACGATGTCTTTCGGGAGAGTGAGCTGATCCGCGACGAGAACTTTCCCGAGTTTTATCGCATCAGGGAACGGGCCGAACCGGACGAAAACACCGAGCCGCTTGCACAGTTCCTTGGAATCGACGCAAGAAAGGCGCGCGACATTGCACAGACTGACTACCTCTTTCTGGATTGAGGACTGCTATGGCTTATGCCTATGACGATCAAAACATTTTCGCGAAGATCCTTCGCGGCGAAATTCCAAACACGACTGTGAAAGAGACCGAGTACACGCTGGCTTTCGCCGATCTGTACCCGCAAGCGCCGCACCATGTCCTTGTCATACCCAAAGGAGCCTATGTAACCGCTGATCACTTCGCAGCGGAGGCAAGCGACGCAGAGATTGTAGATTTTTGGCGTACATTCGGAAGCATATGCGCAGATCTGGGCGTGACCGCAGACGCCAGTCCCGGTTACAGGATCATCTCAAACGCTGGCGAAGACGCTGTGCAGGAAGTTCCGCATTTTCACTTGCATATACTTGCAGGTCGTAGTCTTGGGCGTATGCTGCAACCTGTTTAACTCCAAGTTGTCAAACGTCGTGCCAAGCTAGAACGCCAGTGACATGAGGTATGGAATGGCTGAGCAAATGAAGATGCCACCGCCGGAAACCGAGTATGTGACAGCAACTCGTGTGTGCTGCGATGGTGGAGAGGGGGCATTGGGACACCCGCGTGTTTGGCTTTCGATTGACGAAGACCTTGGTTGGGTTGAGTGTGGATACTGCGATAAAAGGTTCATTTTGTCGAAGGATTGAGCCGTGCGAAAGGACGCAGCTTGAATTCTCCTTGCTGTTGAAATTCGCCATCCGCGTAGTTTTCTGATACTTTGACATGTGTCATTTTTTAGCAGGGACTGATGGGCGTATAGCTCCATATTTATAAACAAGTTTATTTTTGGGATTGGATCAATGGTCTTCGGACACCATAGCGCAGCGCGGCGCTACGACTTAAGCGCGCTCGGATTGTTAAACGGGCCGCCCCTGAAAGCGGCATCGATCGTGACCGAAACGGCTTGGGAAAGCCTCCAAGCAGCAAGTGCAGCCTTCATTGTCTTTGACGCCGAGAGCGGTGAAGCGGTGATACATGCGAAGGCCCGACTCATTAAGAATGGCACGCGATACCCGCTCCACCGTTCGGCATTGGCTGCAATGGGTGATACGCTGGATCAGGTGCTTGCCATCGACTTAAGTCAAGCCTCGCCGCCACCGGCGGAGCGGACAGAATTTGGCATGGTCTCGATGCTTGCGGCGACTGTGGCCGGTCCGGATCGATACCCGTTGGGCGCTTTGGTGGCCTTTGACACGAAGGTCCGCGAATGGTCACCGATGAAGGCAAAACAACTGAAAGACCTGGCCTATCTGATCACGCAAGAGGTTATGCTGCACGCCAGTTTCGCAACGCTTGAGCTCATGGCCGACGAACAGGCACGCTTCAAGGCGTAAATCACTGCGTATGGTGCGCTACGGTTCGGAGCAATGCCGCCGAAAGGCGCGCTTCAAAAGATCAAGCTCCGCGCGTAACAGCGAAACCTCGGCCCGAATGTCATCTTCGACCAACTCGCCGGCGAAAATGGTTTCATGCGCAAGCGCGTCGCCCGTCAATGCGTCCTCGATAACAAAAGTTTGCACGCCATCTGACAGCCGTTCGACCGGCAGTTGAAAGCGGACAAGCCATCGGCGCGGTTCGCCGGGCGAGGCATCGGCTTCGACAGTTTCAGGCTCACCAAGGAGTTCATCACGGTGGCGCAACATAAGACGCGGAACGGATTTACCGCCCGTTGAGAGAAGGCCTTCCCAGACCCCCTCTGCCAGTCGCATCCGTGTCAACGTCATCTCGGCCAGGTCAGGTCTCCTAGAATTGCGCCCGTGGGCGACGTGACAGTGTCACGTCACGCAGTGTGATTGCATTCATTTCCGGCCCTTCGAAAATCAGGTCAAGCCACGCATTCTCGATCCTTGCTTCGTTCAGACGTGTCGCAGCCATATCAAACTCGATCAGGAGTTCTCCGTCAGATCCTTCGAACTCGCGAACAACCTGTTCCAGGTTAGGACCATGACGGACGTTCAACCGACCGAAGATCTCAAGCGGTTTTTCGGTTTCAACCCGGATCTCAAGCCGGATGATATGGCGCCTTGATAGCCCCTCCACACCGTCTTTTGGGACATCGAGCACGAG
Source organism: Pseudomonadota bacterium (assembly GCA_038532095.1). Classification (GTDB taxonomy): domain Bacteria; phylum Pseudomonadota; class Alphaproteobacteria; order Rhodobacterales; family Rhodobacteraceae; genus JAJDOD01. The sequence continues at coordinate 3,046 of JBCBBB010000032.1, read as the reverse complement.
ACTTAGAAACGAGCCCTCGAACTGAAAGACATCCATGCGAAGACCATAGGGGGCAATATCTTCGGCCTTAGTGTTTCTCAACTGTCGCACGGACAGTTCGCCGAGCGTACAGTCATGAAACACCTTTGCTTCGCGACCGATGGGCGTTTTGCTTTCGACAAGTGCCAGCCCAGCCGGTTTGATCGGACCACGCCACACCTCTGGTCTCCATGCCCAGTCCGAATGCATGGGGCGGCGCACCCCTGCCTCCCCGGCAAGTGGCAGTGTCAAACGTTCTTCGGCGACGTAAAGCACCTTGTCGACACGTCGGCCCAGCAAACGCGCCTTTTGGCGCAGGCGCTTAAGCGCGCCTGCATCAAGCGTCTCCGCCGTGCGCGCAGCACGGTCCCATCGCCGAAGGGTCCCTTTGTCTAGCAGCTCGAACAAGGTTTCCGCTCGTTTGTTGTGACCCGAATAATAGTCACGCGATAGCACGTCAGGCAACGCCCCATCTTTGTCATCGGCAAAAGTTTTTACGGCGGTCAGAGATCAGTTGACCGCGCGGAGTTCCTGAACCTGTGCCGCAAGCATGGCAAGACCATCTTCGACGCCAATCTCATCGTCTTGCCGGCTGTAGAAAGACACAGCCACGAAACGCCCGCCGAGACCGAAAAGGGCACGCCAGATTTCTTTGGAGGTTCCTGGCCCGGCGCTGTCATCTGACGCGTGTAAATAAAGCAGACCCTCTTCACGCCGGGTATCGAGGATGTCAACGCTCTCGGCATCTCCATTGCGCGCAAGCGTTGCGCGCCCTGCTTCGGACACGAAGAACTTCTCCAGCGTTTCGCTGTCTGGCACAGTGCCGGGCTCACCCTCTACCGAAATGGTGACAACCCCGGGGATCACAGGCCTCGGTTGTTCGGCATCCCTGGTCAGCGCAGCACAACTGCCGAGAACAACAACCGAGGTATCCCCACCGGAGCGAGACGTAGCCTCGTCAATGCACCAGCCCTCCGCCCCTGCAACATGTGTTCCATCCGGCAAAATGATTTCTGTCGGCGCGTTCCGACTTGCCTGAAACGGGTTGGCACCACACGCTGCGAGAAGCAGTCCGGTCGCCAGTACGGCAACGGGCTTATAGGTCCGCATAGATGTGCTTTTCCTCTGTCGCGCCGGGATGCGTAACGGCCCCCAACCGGGTCGAGCCCACCAATTGCGCGTATTTCCAAAGCGCGCCCGATGCATAGATCGTTTCACGCGGAGTGTACTCCCGTGCGTCCAGCTCCTCGGCCGACACATCGACACTGATTTCGCCTTTGAGCGCATCGATGGTGATCACATCACCATCCTGAAGCTTTCCGATGGGGCCGCCGCGCGCACTCTCGGGCCCGACATGACCCACGCAGAACCCACGCGTGGCGCCAGAGAAACGACCATCCGTGATGAGCGCCACTTTCTTGCCCATGCCCTGACCCGACAAAGCGGCGGTTGTGGCCAACATCTCGCGCATGCCGGGGCCGGAGGCGGGCCCTTCGTTGCGGATGACCAGCACCTCGCCTTCCTTGTAGGTGCGCGCCTTGACGGCTTCAAACGCGTCTTCTTCACATTCAAACACGCGCGCCGGGCCGGTGAAGACCTGTTCGTCTTCGCTCATGCCCGCGACCTTCACGATGGCGCCTTCTGGCGCGAGGTTGCCTTTCAGCCCAACCACCCCGCCGGTCTTGGTGATCGGGTTCTCAATGGGATAGATGACGGTGCCGTCCGCTTCGCCTTCGATCTTGTCGAGGGCCTCACCGATGGTCTCACCGCTTGCCGTCATGCAGTCTTCGTGGATCAGGCCCGCTTTGCGCAGCTCCTTCATCACGACGGGTACGCCACCCACTTCGTAGAGGTCTTTCGCGACGTACTGACCGCCCGGCTTGAGATCGACGAAATACGGCGTGTCGCGGAAGATGTCGCAAACGTCTTCCAAGGTGAACTCGATCCCGGCTTCATGCGCGATGGCAGGCAGATGCAGCCCGGCATTGGTGGAGCCGCCGGTGCAGGCAACGATCCGGGCGGCGTTCTCAAGTGACTTGCGGGTGACAACATCGCGGGCGCGGATGTTCTTTTCCAAAAGGTTCATCACGGCAAGGCCTGAGGCTGTCGAGTAAGCATCGCGACTTTCATAGGGCGCAGGCGCCCCTGAGGAGTTAAGCAGCGCAAGGCCAATGGCTTCCGAGACGCAGGCCATGGTGTTGGCCGTGAACTGCCCGCCACAGGCGCCCGCAGACGGGCACGCGACCTTTTCCAGCGCGCGCAATTCCTCGTCCGAGTTTTGGCCGGCCTGATGGCGACCAACCGCTTCGAACACGTCCTGAACGGTGACATCTTTGCCCTGGAACCGGCCTGGCATGATCGAACCGCCATAGATGAAGACCGAAGGCACGTTCAAGCGCACCATGGCCATCATCATACCCGGCAGTGACTTGTCGCATCCTGCCAGTCCGACAATCGCATCATAGCAATGCCCGCGCATGGTCAGTTCAACCGTGTCGGCAATCGCCTCACGCGAGGCGAGCGAGGACCGCATCCCTTCATGCCCCATGGCAATCCCATCCGTCACGGTGATCGTTGTGAATTCGCGCGGCGTTCCAAAGCCTTCCTTGACGCCGAGCTTCACAGCCTGCGCTTGCCGGTTCAGCGCAATGTTGCACGGCGCGGCTTCGTTCCAGCAGGTCGCAACTCCGATAAAGGGCTGCGCGATCTCTTCTTCGCTGATGCCCATCGCATAATAGTAGGACCGGTGCGGCGCACGGGCAGGCCCCTCGGTCACATGACGGCTTGGAAGCTTGGATTTATCGAACTTTTTCTTGAGCATGGGTGCTGACCTCCCCTGGCGTTTGGAGGAGGGATAGAGAAGCAAACGGCTGTGAGCAAGTGGTTGGGGTGTGTGCTGTGGGGCTCTGCCCCACACCCCGGGATATTTTCAGGTCAATGGAGAACAATTTTATTCAAATTGGTGGCGTTGACCTTCCTGCGAACGGAACGCAGTTAAAGGCGCATGTCATATGCGCGTTTCCGACCG
>JBCBBB010000031.1:0-25053 GCA_038532095.1 Pseudomonadota bacterium | reverse complement strand
TATGCACATCGCGCCCTATGACAACCAGAACACACCTATTGTCGATGTGGATAGGGCTTATCCTGTAGAGGTCGGGCCGGGGTGTTCGGCGAGGAAGGTCTCTAGCGTCTCGGTGGTGGCCATGGCGGGGGCGCAGCCGGGTTTTGAGACAGTGATGGAGGCGCAGGCGGAGCCGCGGAGGATCGCGGTTTTCAGATCATGGCCCGCGGCGAGCGAGGTGACGAGACCGGCCATGAAGCTGTCGCCCGCGCCGGTGGGCTTGAGCGCCTCGACCGGGTAGATGCCGGTTTTGATTTCCTCGCCTTGGGTGAAGGTGAGCGCGCCGTCTTGTCCCATTTTGTAGATGACGATTTCTGTTGTGGTTTCAGAAAGTTCGCGGGCCTTGTCGAGACCCTTGGCGTAGTCACCTGCCATGAAGCCGAATTCTTCGTCATTGCCGACGATCATATCGCAGCGTTCGGCGGCGCGGCTGAGAACGTCGCTGGCGACTTGCGGGGACGGCCAGGAATAGGGCCGGTAATCGACGTCGAAGATGATAGGGAGGCCTGCATCTTTTGCGAGTTCGAACGCGCGGAAGGTGGCGGTGCGGGAGGGCTCGGCGGCGAAAACGGTGCCTGCGGTGATGAGGGCGCCGTAGGCTGTGTAATCGACCGCTTCGACGTCTTCGCTTGTCATCTCGAAATCGGCGGCGCCGTTGCGGTAGATGACGTTGCGGTGGTTCTCAGTCACGCTTTCATAGACGGCGAGGGAGTTGCGGAACTCGCCGCTGATGGTGCGCACGTATTTTGTGTCGACACCGTAATACTGGAGGCGGCGGGTGCAGTAGCTGCCGATGCTGTCATCGCTAACGCGGGTGACGAGCGTCGCTTTGCCGCCAAGCTTGCAGATGCCCGCAGCGATGTTGGCCGAGGAGCCACCGAGGTCGACGGTCATCCGTGTGCTGTCTTCGAGTGTGACGCCAGGGTCGGTGAAGAAATCGATGCCTGCGCGGCCGACAATCAGGACGTTATTCTGTTTGATGCCGTCGAGGAGTGCGGTCATGGGCGCGCCCCTTGGGGCTCTGCCCCGCGCGCTGACGCGCGCTCCCCGGGATATTTTTCGGTCAATGGAGACAGCATGTGGCTTTAAACTCCCCGGCGTTGTTTTGCGCGGGTGGCTTCCCAGTCTTTGTGGGCGGCTTCGACCTTTGGGTTATCCGTCGCGTGCGGCGTGCCGACTTCCCACCAGGTATGGCCTTCCGTGGTCCAGCCTTCATAGGCGTCGACTTTCATCACGATGACGGATGTCTTGTCGGCGGCTTTGGCGCGTTGGAAGGCCTCACCCAGCTCAGTGCTGTTGGAAACGGTCTCGGCGTTGCAGCCCATGGAGGCGGCGTGGGCTTCGAAATCGACGGCGAAGGCCTCCGGGATGGTGGGGGCGTCGGTGAAGAGATTGTTGTAGCTCTCGTTCCCGGTGTTGTTCTGTAGCTTGTTGATGACCGCGAAGCCGCCATTGTCGAGGACGAGGACGATCAGTTTCTTTTGCGTGAGGACCGAGCTGTAGAGGTCGGAATTCATCAAGAGGTAGGAGCCGTCGCCACAGAAGACGATGGTGTCTGCGTCCGGCTCTTGTTCGCTTTGTGCAATGCGCGCGCCCCAGCCGCCAGCGATTTCATAGCCCATGCAGGAGAAGCCGAACTCCACGTCAACGGTGCCGATGTCAAGCGTGCGCCAGTTGGCGGTGACTTCGGCGGGCAGGCCCCCGGCGGCGGCGACGACACGGTCGCGCGGGTCGCAAAGGGCGTTTACCGTGCCGATGGCTTGGGCGTAGGAGTTGGGGCGATTGCCTTGGGTCACATTGTCGGTGACGTAGGCCTGCCATTTCTTGCGTTCGTCTTGGGCGAAGGCGGTCCAGGTGGCGGGCGTTTTGTATGTAGAGTGAAGAGCTTGCAGGGCGAGCTTTGCGTCACCGACGACCGGTAGGCTCAGGTGTTTCGTGGCGTCATGGCGGCCGACGTTGATGTTAACGAATTTCGCGTCTTTGGCGAAGGCCGTCCAACTGCCGGTGGTGAAGTCTTGCAGGCGGGTGCCAACGGCAATGACCAGGTCAGCGGCCTCGGCCACGGCGTTGGCGCTGTCGGAGCCGGTGACGCCGATGGGGCCGATGTTGAGCGGATGCGTGTCGAAGAGGTTGGCGCGGCCTGCGATGGTCTCAACGACCGGGATCTGGTGTTTCTCGGCGAAGGCGGTGAGCTCGGCGACCGCACCGGAATATTGCACGCCGCCGCCTGCGATGAGGATGGGGCGTTCGGCGGTTTCGATCATCTCGATGGCTTTGGCGACCTCTTGGGCGTCGGGCGCTTGCCTGCGGATGTGGTGGGTGGTCTTGGCGAAGAGTTCGACCGGGTAGTCGTAGGTCCAGCCTTGCACATCCTGCGGAAGCGCGATGAAGGCGGGGCCGCAATCCGCCGGGTCGAGCATCGTGTTGATCGCGGCGGGGAGCGACTGGATAACCTGCGCGGGATGGGTGATGCGATCCCAGAAGCGGGAGACGGCTTTGAAGCCATCGTTCAGGCCGAGGGCGGGATTGCCGAAATGTTCGAGTTGCTGGAGGACGGGGTCGGGCAGGCGGGTGAGGAAGGCGTCGCCGCAGAGCATGAGCATCGGCAAGCGGTTGGCATGGGCGAGGGCAGCGGCGGTCAGCAGGTTCGCGGTACCGGGGCCAGCGGACGCGGTGCAGAACATGAAGCGGCGGCGGAGCCAGTACTTGGCGTAAGCAGCAGCGGCGAAGCCCATGCTTTGTTCGTTTTGGCCCCGGTAGAGGGGGAGTTCCTCGCGGTGATCATAGAGCGCTTCACCGAGGCACGTAACATTGCCGTGGCCGAAAATGCCGAAGCCGCCGCCGCAGAGGCGGTGTTCGACGCCGTCGATCTCGATGAACTGGTTCGCCAGAAAGCGCACGATGGCTTGCGCCGTGGTCAGCGTGACGGTCTCGCTCATGATGTCCTCCCTTTTCCACTCATGTAGCGGAAAGTTGCGACTTGTGCCGCTGTTAGTCTGACGATAGGGATTTTGCAACCGGTTGCAAATCGGAAAGTTCAGGGAGGAGCGCCCCATGTCGGAGATTGGCATCGGGATCGTGGGCGGCGGCTATATGGGCAAGGCCCATTCGGTCGCCATGGGGGCAGTGGGCGCGGTGTTCAACACGGCATTGCGGCCTCGGTTGGAGATGATCGCAGCCTCATCCGACGAATCGGCGGAACGGTATCGGGCGGCCTTTGGCTTTGCGCGGGGGACAGGCGATTGGCGGGTGTTGGTGGCGGACCCGAAGGTCGAAGCGATTGTGATTGCGACGCCGCAGGAGTTGCATCTGGAGATTGCTGAGGCGGCGTTTGCCCTTGGGAAGCCGGTGATGTGCGAGAAGCCGATGGGGGCGACGCTGGCCGATGCGGAGGCGATGGTGCGGGCCGCCGAGGGTCATGTGAACATGGTCGCCTATAACTATATTCGGACGCCCGCGGCGCAGTTTGCGCGGACGCTGATTTCCGATGGTGAGATTGGCGATGTGACGTGGTTCAGGGGGGAGCATACGGAGGACTTTTATGCTGACCCGCAGGAGCCCGCGACGTGGCGGGCGCATGGACGGGCCAATGGGACGATGGGCGATTTGTCGGCGCATATGATCAATGCGGCGCTGGCGCTCATCGGGCCGATCCGGTCGGTGAATGCCGAGATTGAGACGGTGCATGAAGTCCGCCCGGGTGGTGCGGTTGATAATGACGACCACGGACAGTTCATGTGCCGGTTTGCCAATGGAGTGATGGGGCATCTCTATTTCTCCCGCGTGTCGACGGGGCGGAAGATGGGTTATGCCTATGAGATCAGCGGCACCAAAGGCGCGATCCGGTTTGATCAGGAAGATCAGAATGCGCTCTGGCTTTATCGGATGGAAGGGCCGGAGGCGGAGCGGGGGTTTCGGAAGATCCTGACCGGGCCTGCGCATCCGGACTATGAGCCGTTCTGTCTGGGGCCGGGGCATGGCACCGGCTATCAGGACCAGATCATCATCGAAGCCAAGGATTTCCTGACCGCAATTGAAACGGGCAAGTCTGTCTGGCCGACCTTCAAGGACGGGCTTGAGGTGATGAAAGTGATTGACGCGGCGTGGCAATCGTCAGACAGCCGCGCTTGGGTAGATATCTCGGTAGGAGACCCATGAGATGAGTATTCGGATTGGCAATGCGCCCTGTTCCTGGGGTGTGGAATTTGCGGAGGATGCGCGGAACCCGACCTGGCAGACCGTGCTGAAAGAGAACGCGGAGGCCGGGTATACGGGCATCGAATTGGGGCCGGTGGGGTTCATGCCGGAGGACCCGGCGGTGCTGGCGGATGCGCTGGCTGAGCATCAGCTGGAGCTGATTGGAGGCGTGGTGTTCCGCGCGTTTCATGACCCGGACGCCTGGGACGATGTGCTGGATGGCACGGTGCGGACCTGCAAGGCGTTGGTGGCACATGGGGCGGAACATCTGGTGCTGATCGATTCGATCTCGCCCCGGCGCGCGCCGACGGCGGGTCGGGCCGATGAGGCGGAGCAGATGGACGCCGCCGAGTGGGGTGCGTATCGCGACCGGATCAAGGAGGCGGCCAAGATCGGTGTTGATCACGGGCTGACCGTGGGCATTCATGCGCATGCTGCCGGGTTCATGGACTTTGAGCCGGAGTTGGAGCGGCTGTTGAATGAGGTCGATGAGGATATCCTGAAGATCTGTTTCGACACCGGTCATCACTCCTATGCCGGGTTTGATCCGGTGGCCTTCATGGAGACATACATCAGCCGGATTTCCTATATGCACTTCAAAGACATCGACCCGAAGGTGAAAGCAGATGTCGTGGCCAATCGGACGGATTTCTATACCGCCTGCGGGCAGGGGATTTTCTGTAATCTGGGTGACGGCGATGTGGACTTTCCGCGCGTGCGGCAGATCTTGCTCGACAACGGGTTCGAGGGCTGGTGCACGGTTGAGCAGGATTGCGATCCGACGCTGGACGTGAACCCGATCGATGATGCCAAGGCGAACCGGACCTATCTGCAATCGATTGGCTTTTGACCGCCACGCTGCTGTCGCATTCCCGCTCTAGCCACGAGAGGGGAGAGGCTCCGGGTCAGGCCCGGAGTGCGAGAGGGAGGACAGACTATGGACACGCTTGGGGATCGGTTTTGGCAGATTATCGACGCGACAGTGTCGCGGGACTACGACGCACAACTCGATGCGCTCGCGGAGGCCTTGTCGAAGCTGTCACGCGAAGACCTGCTTGCGTTTGACGCGGATTTTCATCGCGCCTCGCGTGCGGCCTATCGTTGGGGCCTTTGGGGCGCAGCTTATGTGATCAATGGCGGTTGCTCTGATGACGGGTTCATCGATTTCCGCAGTTGGCTGATTGCGCAGGGCAAGGCGGTATATGACGCGGCGCTGGCCGACCCCGAAAGCCTGGCCGATCACATTCAGGAAGCTTTCGCGGAGTTCGAGGAAATCGCCTATGTGCCCATCGAGGTCTTCGAGAAGAAGTACGATGAAGATTGGCCTGGAACAGGCGGCAGCCATGGCACTGAACCGGACGGCAAAGACTGGGAGGAAGACGAGCTTGATCGTCTTTTCCCGAAACTCACGGCGCGGGTTGCGGAACTGGAAGAACTGTAGAGAGGCTGGACTATGGGGCGATTGAACTGGGGCATGATCGGCGGCGGCAAGGGCAGCCAGATCGGGCCGGCGCATTTGATGGGCGCGCGGGCGGATGGGAACTTCGTGTTGGCGGCTGGGGCATTGGATGTCGATGCCGAACGCGGTCGCGCCTATGCCGAGGAGCTGGGGGTTGCCCCAGATCGCGCCTATGCTGATTGGCAAGAGATGCTCGCGGGCGAGCGGGACCGGGAGGATCGCATCGATCTGGTGACGGTGGCGACGCCGAACGCGACGCATTTCGAGATCACCAAGGCGTTTCTTGAAGCCGGGTTCAACGTGCTCTGTGAGAAGCCGATGACCATGACCGTCGAGGAGGGCGAAGAGATCGTGCGTGTCGCCAAGGCGAGCGGCAAGATTTGCGCGGTGAACTATTGCTACAGCGCCTATCCGATGGTGCGCGAGATGCGGCACATGGTGGCGTCAGGTCAATTCGGCAAGGTGCGGTTGGTCGTGGCGAATTTCAGCCACGGGCACCACGGCGATGCGACGGATGCGGATAACCCGCGGGTGCGTTGGCGGTATGATCCGGCAATGGCGGGCGTGTCCGGGCAATTCGCCGATTGCGGCATTCACGCGCTGCATATGGCGTCTTTTGTGACCGGCGATGAGGTGAAGGAACTGTCGGCTGATTTCGCCTCGACGATCTCCAGTCGAGCGTTGGAAGACGATGCGATGGTGAACTTCCGGATGGAAGGCGGCACTGTCGGGCGGCTCTGGACCTCGTCCGTGGCCATCGGGCGGCAACACGGGTTCGACATTCAGGTCTTTGGTGAAACCGGCGGGCTGCGCTGGGCTTCGGAGCAGCCGAACCAAGTGTATTACACACCCGTCGGTGGGCGCACACAGATTATGGAAAAAGGCGAGGCCGGGTTGTCGGATGAGACGGCACGGCTTTCGCGCGTGGCCATTGCGCATCCCGAGGGGTTTCCGCTCGCCGTGGCCAACATCTATGTCGACATCGCGGCGGCGCTGCGGGGTGAAGCGCATGGCCGTTTCCCGGTCGCGGAGGACGGCTTGCGCTCCATGGCGGCGGTGCATCAGGCGGTGGCCTCCGCCAAGGATGGCGGGGCCTGGGTGGATGCGCGGCCTCCGATGTTGCGGTAGCGAACTCCGAGGCGGAGTTCGGTCCGGAAACCGAACCGGTTTCCGGCGCCTTCGCATCAAACGTGAGCGGTCTTTCGCTGTTCCAGCCACAAAAGGCGGGCCAGCATCGGGAGGAGCGCGATACACGCGGTTGCAATGACCGCGATGCCCCAGGGCAGGAGCGGCATACCCACGGCGCGCGCCCGCGGCGCGATCAGGTAAAAGGCGATGACGACCGCCATGACAAGGTCGAACCAGACTTGGTTTCCGGCGAAGTTGGTTGTGTGGTTCACCCAGAATTGCAACAGTCCGTCTTGTAAGACGGTGAGGAGCGAAAACGCCACAAAAAGCAGGCCAAGAAGGGCGGGGAGACCCCAACGCAATCCGGGCGTCGCGGTGCGTCCGACTGCAATCGCGACGACGAGGACGATGGCAAAAAGATAGGCGGCGACGGGAAGAAGTTGGAGCATCATCGGAGATCCTTTTGTGTAGCGACTGCTACGCTATACAATTATGTAGCGACTGCTACAAGAAAAAACTATGGCCCGACCCAAACCGGATAAGTCAGCTTTGCTCAGCGCGCTTGCCGCGCATGTTTTGGAAAACGGGCTGAACACCGCAAGCCTGCGCCCTATGGCGTCTGCAGCGGGCACATCCGACCGGATGCTGATCTATCACTTTGGCAGCAAGGATGCCCTGATCGCGGAGCTGCTCGAACATCTCGCGGCGCAAATGGCGGTCGGGCTTGATGCGGCCTTGCCCTCAACGCCGTTCGAGAGTGATCGGGCGCTTGTGCTTCAAGTGGTGCAACTGATGCGGTCAGACCCGTTTCGCCCCTATTCGCGTGTCTGGCTCGACATCATTTCAGCCTCCGCGCAGGGGCAAAGCGCGCATTTGGAGGCGGGCGGCAAGATCATCGACACATTTCTCGCCTGGCTTGCGGCGCGGCATCCGGACGGCGAGGCGCGCGCGGCTGTCTTGTTGACATTGATTGAGGGCATCTTGGTGATGGATGGCGTGGGGCGGTCGGATATTGCTGATGCCGCGATTGAGGCCTTGCCTGGCGCGTAACGGCTGCTTACCGCGTGTAGGGCGTTGACCCTGCCGTCGCGGCACAGGTGACGAGGTCGTCGCGCAGCCGCAGACCACTGCCTTCGATCATGCGGCGGGAGGCCGTGTTATCCGCGGCGGCGTATTCGAACACTCCACCTGCGCCGTGGGAGTGCAGCATCGCGTCAATGGAGGCATCGTTCACCGCCCGACCCAAACCGGTGCCGCGCGCAGTTTCATCCACTGCGACAAGCCCGCACCAGCCCATGCCGGTCCAGCGGCTGGGCGCGGTGAACGGCATGTGACCAAACGCGACGGCGGTCAGGCGCCCGGCGGTGTTGCGCGCCGTGACAAGGGCGGAGGCGCTGATGTCACCGGCGAGGACGCGCGGCGTGAACGGGCGCAGGCCGCGGGAGGCGAGGAAATCGGTTGCCTGTTGCACCGTTTCATGGTCCGGCTTGGTCTCGGTCGCAATCGTGTGGTCTGCGGGTGTCGGTTTGGGGCTGCGGCGGCTGGCGACCTCCTCCACCGTGGCGTGGAACACGTTCCATTGGTGCAAGGCGCAGTCCAACTCTGACACGCGGGCTTCGATGACGGGCACCATATCGGGCGGCATGTGGCGGAATACGAAGACACCGTCTTCTTTCAGATGCTCCGCGATCACATCCCAACCGAGCACATCCGGATCATCCGTTGCCATCGCGCGCCCGCCGTTGCAGGCACCCGGTGTGGCGGCGATCCAGTCCTGCAACCGGTCGATCTTGGCGAGGAGTGCATCGCTCATACGGTGCAGAGTAGGCTGCACCAGACCAAAGCACCAGTCAGGGCGGCATGAACGGCAAGGCGCAAGGCGACGAAGGCTGCCCGGGGTATGGTTATGATCTGCCCGGTTTTGCGGGCGTCCCGCACCTGCCAACGCAGGAGGTTGAGGCCGTCGAGCGCCGCAAACACCAGCGATATGCGGGCCGCTGGTATCGCATAGGAACACGAGACAGGGTTGATTGCGTCAAGAGTGGTTAGGGTCGTGAAGACGGCCGCGAGCGAAAGGTGACACCACGCTAGCCAGAACGAGAGTTGGACGCCGCGATCGGGCGTTTGGAGCGCATGAAACACCCGAGTGAGCACCAGAAGGAAGAGAAGCCCGAGGAATGCGGGGGCACCGATGAACAGAACCGCTGGCACGGTTTACCGGGGCTTCAACGTGCCACGCTCGATCACCTCGCAGTTGAAAAGCCGGGCTTTCGGGCGGGCGTCGGGTAGATCGAGGAGAGAGGCCATGAGAGAGACGCTGGTGTCAATGATCTCGGCCACAGGTTGCCGGATGGTGGTGAGGTTGATGTTCTCCCACCCGGCCATTTCCATGTCATTGAGGCCGATCAACCCGACATCGCCGGGCACGTCGAACTCGCGGTCCTGCAAGGCGGAGAGAGCGCCGACCGCGATGACATCGTCGCCGCAGAAATAGGCTTCGGCCGGTTTGCTGTCGATCAGGCGCATCATCTCGGTGCGTCCGGCATCGAAGGTGTAGCCCTCGGCGAAAGAGTGGCGCATCTCGACGCCGGGGTGTTTCGCGATCTCGGCGCCGAAGCCTTGCAGGCGGTCTTGTGTCGAGGTGGCGCTTTCCGGCCCGCCGAGAAACGCAACGCGCTTGTATCCGCGGGCCAGCAACTCGGTGGCGGCCATGCGCCCGCATTCGACATTGTCGATGCCGACCACATGCACGCGGGGCCGCGAGGAATAGCGCCCGAAGCTGTGGACGACGGGGATGCCCGCATCGCGGAAGGCCTTGGCGAAAACCGGCGGCAGGGTGGAGGAGGCGACGACCACGCCGTCAACGGAATAGGCCCGCATCATCCGGACCGAATTGTCCGGGTCGGTTTCATCTGTGAGATTGACCAGAAGCGGCCGCAAGCCACGCTCTTGCAGGCGGCGTGTGAACCGGTCGAAAAGCTCAAGAAAGAGAGGGTTCTGGAAATTGTTCGCGATCAGACCGATCAGTTTTGTCCGACCGGTTGTAAGCGACGAAGCAAGCGCATTGGGGCTGTAGCCAAGCTCTTGCGCGGCCTGTTCCACCTTCGCGCGCATCTTGTCAGACACCGAGGCGCCATCGGTAAATGTGCGCGACACGGCAGAGCGTGATACGCCTGCGCGTTCAGCCACGTCTTTGAGGGTCGGTCCTGCCATGGGCAGAGTATTGGTCGCCGGTGCCGGAAACTCAAACCGGATTTCACCACGACGGGCTGTTAACATTCATTAATTTTACGAATTCGTAGCGCCGCCGTCCTCCCACCCCTATTTTATCGGGGATTCGGTTACCGGGTTCTGAAGATCACCCGCCGCAAGCGCTAGTCTCCGGTCCAATCAGGCATCGGCGCTTTGCCAACGAAAGCGCCGATCCCGGCTTCGGCATCCCGCGCCATCATGTTTTCCGCCATAACGCGCCCGGCGAAGGCGTAAGCCTCTTCCAGCGGCATTTCAGCCTGTTCGTAAAACGCACGTTTGCCCACACGCACTGCGGCGGGTGATTTGTCCGCAATCTGGCGGGCCATGTCATGCGTGGTGGACGCGAGGTGTTCCAGAGGCACCACCCGGTTCAGAAGGCCAAGTTCCAGAACCTTGGCGGCGGGTAGGAAATCACCGAGCAGCAGCATCTCCATCGCGCGTTTGCGCGGCAGGTTGCGCGAGAGGGCGACCATGGGCGTCGAGCAAAAGAGCCCAATATTGACGCCCGAGGTGGCAAAGCGCGCGTCCTTCGACGCGACAGCAAGGTCACAGGTGGCGACCAACTGACATCCGGCCGCGGTTGCAATGCCGGAGACTTCGGCAATCACCGGCTGCGGTAGTACGGTGATCTTCAACATCATGGCGGAGCAGGTTGCAAACAGGTCCTGAAAGTACTGAAAACCGCCATCCGGATCGCTGCGGCGCGCTGTCATTTCCTTGAGGTTGTGGCCCGCGCAGAAGTGATCGCCCGCACCGCGCAGGACCACCGCTTTGATGCTGCGGTCTTCGGCCAGCGCGTCGAGCGTCGCACTGAGGGCACCGATCATGTCTTCGCTGAGCGCGTTGATCGATCGCGGTGCATTCAGTGTGAGCGTGGCGATGCCGTCTGCATCTTGGCGCAGCACCAGCGGGTCGGTGTGATCTTTCATCGTTGGCCTCTCCCTTCCGCCCGCATGGTTGCGGCTTTCTTCCATGGGTTCAAGCCTACGGTTCGGCTTGAGGTTTTTGAGAATCTGTCAAAGACTGTCGTCATCACAATAAAACATGGACAGGGAGTTCCCATGACTTTTGCAAACAAAGCCGTGCTGGCTGCCGTGCTGGCGGTGATGGCTGGCCCGGTCAGTGCTGAAACATTGCGTTGGGCGCGCGCAGGCGATGCGCTGACACTGGACCCGCATGCTCAGAACGAAGGGCCGACGCATACCGTGCGTCACCAGATGTATGAGCCGCTGATCATTCGCGACACGACGGGCGCGTTCGAGCCTGCATTGGCGACCGAGTGGGGGCCGAGTGCGGACGATCCGAACGTGTGGGTGTTCAAGCTGCGCGAGGGTGTAAAGTTCCACGATGGCGCTGATTTTACCGCCGAGGATGTGGTCTTCAGTTTTGAGCGGGCCAAGCAGCCGAACTCGGACATGAAAGAGTTGATCGGCTCGATTGTTGAAGTGCGCGCCGTCGATGACTTCACCATCGAGATGGTGACGGATGGGCCGAACCCGATCCTGCCGTCGAACCTGACCAACCTCTTCATTATGGACAAGGGTTGGACGGAGGCGAACAACACCGTCAACGTGCAGGATTTCGAAGGCGGCGAGATCACCTTTGCCACCACGAACGCCAATGGCACTGGGCCCTATGTGCTGACCAGCCGCGAACCGGACGTGAAGACGGTGATGACGCGGAACGAGAGTTATTGGGGGCGCGATCAGTTCCCGATGGAGGTCTCGGAAATTGTCTACACGCCGATTCAGAATGCGGCGACGCGGGTCGCGGCCATGCTGTCGGGGGAGGTTAACTTCCTGCAGGACATGCCCGTGCAAGACCTTCAGCGCGTGAATGACGCCGATGGGCTTGTGGTCAAACAGGCGCCGCAGAACCGGGTGATCTTCTTCGGGATGAACCAGGGCGCGGACGATCTGGAGCGTGACAATGTCGAGGGCGCCAACCCGTTGGCGGATGTGCGTGTGCGCAAGGCGATGTCGATGGCGATCAACCGCGATGCGATCCGTCAGGTCGTGATGCGGGGCCAATCGGAACCGGCGGGTATGATCGCACCGCCCTTCGTCAATGGCTGGACCATGGAGATGGACAGCGAAAGCTCGACTGATGTGGAAGCGGCGAAAGCGCTGATGGCTGAGGCTGGGTATGGCGACGGGTTCTCGATCCAGCTTGATTGTCCGAACGACCGTTACATCAACGACGAAGGCATCTGTCAGGCGGCTGTCGGCATGCTGGGCCAGATTGGCGTGACGGTGAACCTGGAAGCGATTCCAAAGGCGCAGCATTTCCCGAAGATCACGGATGGGAACACCGATTTCTACATGCTGGGCTGGGGTGTGCCGACTTATGACTCGGAGTACATCTTCAATTTCCTTGTGCACGGTCGTGAAAGTGACATTGGCACCTGGAACGGCACCGGCTTCGACAACGATGAGGTGGATGCGAAGATCAAATCATTGGCGTCGAATACCGATTTGGAGGCGCGGAATGCAGACATCGCCGATATCTGGCGGGTCGTTCAGGACGAGGTGCTGTATATCCCGATCCACCACCAGGTTCTGAACTGGGGTATGGCCGAGGGTGTCGGGATCGAGGTCGATCCGGAAGATCAGCCGAAGGTAAAGTACATCACCATGAACTGAGGTTTCGGTTCGTATGGCAAGGCCGCTTCGTTTGACGGGGCGGCCTTGTCTGATTGCCATAATTCTGCCGGAGGCGCGGGCTAGCTTTCTTTCATGGAAGTATTGAAATTTTTGATTTTCCTATTGTGCCTTTTGGTCGCGATTGTCGCGCTGCTGTTTGGCTTGGGGCTTGCGAGCGGTCGTGCAGTCTTGGCCGTCTTTTTCTGGTACTTTATCATCTACGTGGTGCCCGCCTTTACAGCGCTGCTCTTTCTGGTGCTTGTCGTCTTCATTTTCATACAGCGTAAGTCCATCGCGCAATCGGACAACGCGGGAAAACCCAAGTCCACGCGGCAGAAAATTGGTCGGATCCTTGTGCCTCTTGGCGTTGCCTGTGTTGTGCTGGCCTTGGTGTGGGAAGCGCCTAAGTTCTCGGTTCTGTTGCAAGAGACAGGTTCGTCGTTTTTCTGGATCTTCGCAGCCGTCCTTGTTCGCGATGAGATTCCTGGCATGTTCCTCGTTCTGCTCGGATACCTCTTGCAACGGCAATGGTCGTCGAAACTGGCCTGACATCACAATTGACGGACAAGTCTCAGTTCCGATTGATGTCCCTGCCAGATGCGTTAGCCTGTCTCGCAATCCGGGGAAAACCGGACACCTGACAGAGAGGAAGCTGCCCCATGAAACGTATCGCATCGCTATGCGTGGTCTCCGCCGTTTTGGCATCGCCTGCGCTGGCCGAGGAATTTCAATGGGCGGGCCAGACCGATCCGCAGACGATGGACCCGCATGCGGTGAGTTCGGCCCCGGTTCTGGGCTTTCTCAACAACGTCTATGACGGGCTGGTGCGCATGTCGAAGGACATGGAGATCGAGCCTTCGCTGGCGGAAAGCTGGGAGCCGATTGGGGAAGGCGAAGGGTGGCGGTTCACTCTGCGCCAAGGCGTGACGTTCCATGATGGGGCGGCGTTCGATGCCGACGATGTGCTGTTTTCCTATGAGCGTGCTTCGGATGAGAGTTCAGATGTACGCAGTTGGTTCTCGCCGGTGACCGAGGTGAAGGTCGTCGATGATTTCACCATCGAGTTCTATACCAATGCGCCGAACCCGCTTTTCCCGGCCTCGATTGCCAACTGGATGATGATGGACCGTGGCTGGGCGGAGGCGAACAACGCCACGCGGCCCGACAAGGAAAGCGGGAATTTTGCGACGCTCAACGTGAACGGCACCGGTGCGTTCATGCTGGAGGACCGGCAGCCGGGTCTCAGCACCACCGTTGTGCCGAACCCGAACTATTGGGACGCGGTGGAACACAACATTACCAAGGCGACGTTTACGCCGATCCAGAACCCGGCCACGGCGGTGGCCGCGCTTTTGTCTGGGGATGTGGATTTCGTTGAGCCGGTGCCGATCCAGGACGCGGCGCGATTGGAGCAGGACCCGAATGTGAACATCATCCGCGGGATCGAGACCCGCACGATCATGCTCGGCTTTGCGCATGAGGCGGACACGCTGAAATACGGCACCAGCGCAGGAGATGCGAACCCATTCCAGGACGTGCGCGTGCGCGAGGCTGTGGCCAAAGCGATCAATGTCGATGCGATCCTGCAAACCATCTGGCGCGGGTCGGCGGAAGCGGCGTCGCAGCTCGTGACCCCGGCGCTGAGTAGCTATTCCGAGGTGCACGCCGAGCGCCCGGCGTTTGACCCTGAGGGTGCCAAAGCCCTTCTGGCCGAAGCGGGGTATGTCGATGGGTTTGGCTTCGGTCTGAAATGCCCGAATGACCGATACCCGAATGACGAAGCCGTCTGCCAAGCGATCACTGCCATGCTGGCGCAGGTGGGCATTCAAGTGGAAATCGATGCGATGCCGGTCTCAAACTACTGGCCAGAGTTGCGGGCGGATAATTTTGATATGTATCTGCTCGGCTGGTCGCCCGGCGGGTCGCTGGACCACGAGCATCCGCTGCGGTTCCTTGCCTCCACGCCGAACGAAGAAAAGAAGCTAGGCTCCTGGAATTTTGGCGGATATTCGAATGCGCGCCTCGATGAGGCCTTGCCGTCGATCCTGGCCGAGATTGATCCTGCGAAGCGGCAGGCGCTGATCGACGAAGTGGTCGGCATCTATCAAAGCGAGCATGCCTATGTGCCGCTTTATACCCAGCCACTGGTTTGGGGCATGCGCAGCAATATCGATCTGACACAACGCCCGGACAACTTCTTCATCCTGCGCTGGGTGACGGTGAACTGAGCATGACGACTGGGCGGGGCACGATTTCTGCGCAGAAATCGTTACAGAATTTGTGCAAATTCTGCGCCCTTTTGGAGGTGTAGATGCTGTCTTTCATCATCCGGCGCCTGGGGCAATCGGTGCTCGTCCTGTTGGTCACAGGGCTGATTGCCTTTTCGATGTTCCGCTTTGTTGGTGACCCGATTGACAACATGCTGGGGCAGGAGCGGACGATTGAGGATGTGGAGCGCCTGCGCGCGCAGCTTGGCCTCGATCAGCCGTTTCCGGTTCAATACTACAAGTTCCTAGAAGGGGCCGTGCAGGGCAATTTCGGTGTAAGCTACCGGCAGGGGCGCCCGGTATCGGAGATCCTTCTGGAACGGGCCCCGGCCACGTTGGAGCTTGCCGCCGTGTCAGGTGTTTTGGCCATCGTGTTTGGCATTGCGCTCGGCGTTTTTACCGCTATCCGACGAAACGGCGCGACGGCCCATATGATCATGGCCGCCTCGCTGATCGGGGTCTCTCTGCCGACGTT
This sequence comes from Pseudomonadota bacterium, assembly GCA_038532095.1. Lineage (GTDB taxonomy): Bacteria > Pseudomonadota > Alphaproteobacteria > Rhodobacterales > Rhodobacteraceae > JAJDOD01. The sequence continues at coordinate 9,594 of JBCBBB010000031.1, read as the reverse complement.
CCTGATTGGTATCCTGCTGATCTATTTGTTCTCGGTTGAGCTTGGCTGGTTACCGTCCTTCGGGCGTGGTGAGACGGTCGATATCGGGGGATGGAGCACCGGGTTCCTGACCGAGAGCGGGCTGAAGGCCTTGATCCTGCCGTCGATCACGTTGGGGCTGTATCAGATGACGCTGATCATGCGGCTCGTGCGCTCGGAGATGCTGGAGGTTTTGCGGCAGGACTACATCCGGTTTGCCCGGGCCCGCGGGTTGAAAGACCGCGTGGTGAACTTCCGGCATGCGTTGAAGAACACGATGGTGCCCGTGGTCACGGTGATCGGCCTACAACTTGGCGCGATCATCGCCTTTGCCATCATCACAGAGACGGTGTTTCAGTGGCCCGGCGTGGGGCTCCTTTTCATCAACGCGATCCAGTTCGTCGATGTTCCGGTGATGGCGGCTTATCTGATGCTGATTTCCGTCATGTTTGTTGGGATCAACCTAATGGTTGATATTCTTTATGTTTTCATTGACCCACGGTTAAGGGTTGATCGGGCAGGGGGCCACTGATGGCTGAAACGCAGATGCCCTCCGTTGAGGCGCCCGCCCGTGGCAAGGGCCGGTGGGCGCGGTTCCAGGACAGCGATTTCTTCTATGCGTTTAAGCGCTCACCGGTCGCGGTCGTTTCCTTCGCCGTCACCATGCTGCTGGTTCTGTCGGCGGTCTTTGCTCCGCTTATTGCACCGACCAACCCGTTTGATCCGGCGAGCCTGAACCTGATGAACGGCTTCACGCCGCCGATGGAACCGAACGCCTTCACCTCCGAGAGCTTCCTGATGGGCACCGATGATCAGGGGCGGGATGTGTTCTCGACCATCCTTTATGGTATGCGCATCTCGCTCTTCGTGGGCGTTGCGGCGGTGCTCTTCGCCATGGTGCTTGGGATCGTGCTGGGGCTGATCTCCGGCTATTTTGGCGGTTGGACCGAGACGATCATCATGCGGATTGCGGATGTGCAGCTGACCTTTCCGTCGATCCTTGTGGCGATGCTGATCTTCGGGATCGCCAAGGGCTTCACGCCGGTGGAGTATCGCGACCAGATGGCGATCTGGGTGTTGATCCTGGCCATTGGCCTGTCGGACTGGGTGCAGTTCGCACGGGTGGTGCGCGGCGCAACGCTGGTGGAGAAACGGAAGGATTACGTCGCGGCCGCGCAGCTCATCGGGCGCAGCCCTTGGGCCATCATGATCAAACATATCCTGCCCAATGCGCTATCCCCGGTTCTGGTGATCGCAACGATCTCGCTGGCTTTGGCGATTATTGCAGAGGCGACATTGAGTTTCCTCGGTGTCGGAGCGCCACCCACGCAGCCGTCATTGGGCACACTGATCCGGATCGGGCAGGGCTTCCTGTTCTCGGGTGAGTGGTGGATCCTGTTCTTCCCGGCCTGTACGTTGCTGGCGTTGGCCCTCAGCGTGAACCTGCTGGGTGATTGGCTGCGAGATGCATTGAACCCGAGGTTGAAGTGATCGCCATGGATTTGTGGATCAGAAGTATCGCCATTGGACTTTGTGTCGGTTTGCTCGTCGCGGTGATCGTGCGAATTGCGAAGCGCAGAAACTGGACGCCCTCGCACGAGTACGGTGCGATCTTCTTTGCCGCCGCAACTGTCACGTTGCTTTTCGCGTTCCTTTGGCCGGGACCGAATTGATATGAGTGCTTCTCTTCTTTCAATTCGGGACCTTTCGGTCGCGTTCCCGACCCGGCGCGGAGACTTCATCGCGGTGCGCGACGCCGCGTTGGAGTTGTCGCCACGGGAAATCCATGGGCTGGTGGGCGAGTCAGGGGCGGGCAAGTCGACCATTGGGGCGGCAGTTATGGGGCTTCTGGAAGGGGCGGGGCATATCTCGGGCGGTACCGTGCATTTCCGGGGCGAGGCGATATCGGGCCGTGACCGCGCGGCGATGCGTGCGCTTCGGGGCAAGAAAATCTCGATGATCTTTCAGGACCCGCTGACCAGCCTCAATCCGCTGTTCACCGTGGGCGCGCAGCTTGTCGAGACGATCACCGAGCATCTCGATGTGTCCGAGACAGACGCACGGGCACGGGCGCGCGATTTGCTGGATCGTGTGGGCATCCCCGATCCGGATACGCGCATTGACCAATATCCGCACCAGTTTTCCGGCGGTATGCGCCAGCGGGTGGTGATTGCACTGGCGCTCTGCTCAGAGCCGGATGTGATCATTGCGGATGAGCCGACGACGGCGCTGGATGTGTCGATCCAGAAGCAGATCCTCGACCTGATCCGCTCTCTGGTCGATGAACGGCAGGTTGGGGTCATTCTGATCACCCATGACATGGGCGTCATCGCGGAGACCACCGACACGGTGACGGTGATGTATATGGGCGAGGTCGTGGAAAATGGCCCGACGGCTGAAGTTCTGGGGCAACCACAGCACGAGTATACCAGAAGCCTGATTGCCGCCGTGCCGCGACCGGATCGCAAGGTGGAGCGCTTTCCGCAGATCAGCTATGGCGGGCGCGAGACGCGGTTTGCCATCGAGGAAATCGCCAAGGATTGGCCGACGACGCCCGCGCCGGATGGGCCGTTGGTCGAGGCGCGTGGGCTGGTAAAACGGTTCCTAGAACGCGGTGCGATCCTGCCGTCGATGCGCAAGTACTTCACGGCGGTCGATGACGTCAGTTTCGACATCCGTCCGGGTGAGGTCTTTGGGCTTGTGGGCGAAAGCGGGTCGGGGAAATCGACCATCGCGCGGATGATCGCAGGGCTGTACTCACTGGATGGGGGCGAGGTGATCTTTGACGGCCAGCGCGTGTCCGATGCGGATGGCGCAACGCTGGAAGACTTCCGGCGGCAAATCCAGATGATCTTTCAGGACCCGTTCTCCAGCCTCAATCCCCGTCACCGCGTGGATGCCATCGTCGCTGAACCTGCGCTTCATCTGGGTGTCATGCCCAAGGACGAGGTGGCCGACCGGGTGCGCGATCTTCTGGAAAAGGTTGGGCTTGGGGCGGATGCCGCAGTGAAGTATCCGCATGAGTTTTCCGGCGGTCAACGTCAACGGATCAGCATTGCCCGCGCGCTTGCCACGCAGCCGCGCTTCCTGATCTGCGATGAGCCGACAAGTGCGCTCGACGTGTCCATTCAGGCGCAGATCCTGAACATTCTGAAGGACCTGCAAGAACATCTTGGCCTAACGATGCTGTTCATCAGCCACGATTTACCGGTGGTGCGGCAGATGTGTGATCGGGTCGGCGTTCTGAAGGATGGGCGACTGGTGGAGTTGCAGGCGACCGAAGCGCTTTTTGCCGACCCGCAGCAGCCCTATACTCAGGAGTTGTTGCGCCTGATGCCGAAGACGGATCTTTTGTCTACGGATGGGCTGGAGGGCGCTTGACTGCGCCTATCCCCCGATCCGCAGCGTGTAGGGCGCTCCCCCATCCTTTGAGACCGAAATGGTCTCCGTCCCGATCTCAAGCACGCGCCAGCGGCCGACGCTTTCGCCCCGGCCAATGCGATAGAGCGCACCGTTCGAGACTTTGACGAAGGCGAGGGTTTCGCCGTTATCCTCGGCGATGATACCGAGAAGCGACAGAACGGGTTCCGGGGCTTTTTGTGCCTCAGGGGCCGCAACAGGGCGCCGTGTGGCGTGGAACACCGGGCGGTCGTTGGTCACTTCGATCAGGCTGGACAAGCGCGCATTGCCCTCAGCCAAACGTGTATCAAGGCTTTGCACCGCGGGGGCTGCGGCTTTCGTATCTGTCCCACCGCGGGGCAGCCACAGGGCGGCTGCTGCGAGCACCGAGACGCCGAGGATCAGGACCGGAGAAAGGGAGCGCAGCTTGTCCATCATGGCCGCTGTGTCCCGTAGAGGCTGGCCTGAAACGCAATGCGGCGTTCTGGATTGGTGCGGCTGGTGCGCGCGGCGCGGAGGGAGAGGTCTTCGACCACGACAATCGGTGTCATGGCGGCAAGCCCATGCAGGAAGGCGCCAAGTTCCGCTTCCGGTGCGATCCCGTTCACAGAGAGGTTCAGGCGGACCACGCCATCGATCTGCTCAATCTCATCGGCGCGGATGGTTTCGATGGCGATGCGATGTGTTTCGGCCAAGGCTTGCAGACTGGTTTGAACAGCCGCCTGCGCCAGTTGCGGTGTGGCGCCGGGGAAGAACGCGTCGTCAGACAGCCCACCGCCCGCGTTTCCCGTGAGCGTGCTGGCGCGGTCGATCAGCGCTGTCTTGTCGGCAATGCCATCGAGGCGCGCGTTCGAGGCCGAGACCATCAACAACCCGACCAACACCAGAACAGCAGCAACGCCACTGCCCGCCACAAGCGAAACCTGGCGCGGAAGATCGGGGTTGGTGAAGTGAAACTTGCTCATCTTGCGCCCTCCGCCCCCAGTGTCGCGGCAATGCGGAACCGTTCGATGGATTGCGAATTGTCCCGGATGACGGGGGAGGCGAACTTGATGTCGCTCAAGCTGGGCAAGTCCGTGAGAATGCGGGTCACCTCGGCGGCGGACGGCGCGAAGCCCACCAGGGTCACATCCGTGTCGTCGATGATGATCTGATCGAGCCAGACGTCATCGGGCAAGGCCTGGCTCAGCGTGCCGGTCAGCGCCAGAACCTCCGTCGATTGGGCGAGCGAGGCATCGAGGCCACGGAGCCGCGCTGTTGCCGCAGCGGTGCTGCGAAGCTCGGTCTGCGCGCGCGCGGCCTCATCCGAGAGCGACCAGTCCTGCGCCACGGTGCTGCCCCAGTGCAGGGTGGCTGACAGGGCAAAGAGCGTTGCACCTGCCAAGGCCGCCTGCAACGCGGGTGCGAGGCTGCGGAAGATGGTGAACGGGGAGGGCGCTTCGTTGGTTTTCGAATTCGTCCAGGGTGGGGCCGTGCGCAGCGTGCCACTTTCGGTCTTGCGAATGATCGAGGAGATGCGCAGGCCGTGGCCCGTGAGTTGTTCGACAACGTCTTGCACCGCGTCTTCAAGGGTCAGTGCGGCGGTGACCGTCCAGCCGCCATGCGCTGCCTCATTGGCTTCCCAGATGGCTAGGGCGGCGTTTTCAGCAAAGGGGGAGCGATAGAGAATCTCGGCATCGATCATGCGGCTGACTTCGGCGAGGGGGCCGGGCGGCACATCGAAGGTCAGATCGATGCAGGCGTTGTCCGTGAGGACAAGATCGACTTTGCCACTGCGTGCCGCGTCGGCCAGAACCGGCAAGGCCCCGTCGTTCAGTTCGACCCAATCCGCTTCGCCAACCGCGCGCAGGCGTGGCACGCGATGGCCCAACTCGATGAAAAACGTACAGCGGAGGTTCGGAAGATCGTCTGTGGCCACAAGAGAGGCCGCGCTCTGCGACAGCAAAGCGCGGACATATGTCAGCCAGGGCCCGATCGACAGGCCCCGGCGCTCAAGAACAACGCCACCCGTTTGTTCGGTCACCGTTAACGCACTCCGTCATCATCCGTTATTCGGGACAGTTTGACGACAATTTGCGGCGTTACTTAGGCAGAGGCGCTGAAAAGCTGGTAATTTGTGAACCCGTGGTTGGGGAACACGGTCGACACCAGATTCTCGGGCATACCCATGTGACGCACCATGATTTCACCGATGATGTTTCGGTAGTTGGTCACGGTCGGCAACCAGTTCCGATTGAACACCGTGTCATCGATGGTGGAGACATCCGGGGCGACCGCACGTGTGGTCGGGCCGCCAAAGGCGAACCATGCGCCACCTTCACCGTGGTCGGTGCCGGTCGAGCCGTTCTGCTTCTTGGTACGGCCGAACTCGGAGCCCACAAGGACGACGACATCGTTCATCATCGCGCCCATGTCGCGGTAGAAGGTCAGGAAGTCACTTGCGCCCTGCGCCATGTTCCGGTGGTAGTTCTTGTCCTGGTCGGTGAAGCGATTGGTGCTGTCAGAGATCTGGTTGGAATGGGTGTCCCATCCGATGTTCCAGTCGAGCGCGGCCACTTCGAGCGGAACGCCCGCTTTCAAGAGCTGTGCGCAGAGGCGCAAGCCCCGACCGAGGCCGGAATTGGAATAGTCTAACCCACCGGCGCTGGGCGTGTAATCCGCGCCAGCGGCCTGCACTTCAGCGATAGAGTCCAGCATAATCAACTGGTTGTCGCGCACCTGACCTTCAACAGCCGAAAGGTCGATGTCGTGGCTGTGAATCTCGCGCATCAGCTCGGTGAGCTGGTTGTCGGCGCAGCCTGAGCCCGAGCAGAAATCGTTATTGGTCAGGTTGTAGCCGCTTGCGCTGTTGATGGCGGGCACCTGAATGTCACCACGGATCTCGGTGGAGATCGAGGTTTTGCCGGCCACCAGACCCCGGATCGGATGATCCGGCCCTGCAACATTCTGCATGTAGCGGTTCAGGTAGCCATCAATCAGGTTGTTGCGGGTCTGGCCGGTGCCGATCCAGCGCTGGCAGTCGAAATGCGAGCGGTTGTTGGGATCGAACGACGTGGCCGGAGCGACCATCATGTTGCCCGCGTCCCAGATCTCCATCATGAGTTCGAGGTTCGGGTTCATACCGCGCATCGTGTCGCCAAGATCGAGCGCCGAGTTGATGTCATTCGACGGTGGCTCAATGGCAAGGTCCGGGCGGTACTGATAGTAGAACGGATCGCCAATCAGCGGGAACAGGTGCAGGCCGTCGGCGCCGCCGCGCATGAAGACCTTGATGAAGGTCTTCTGGCCTGCGTCCTGAGCAAAGGCGAATTTCGGTGCACCCGCCATGCCCACCATCGAGGCTGCTGCGGTCATTGATTTGAGAAAGTCTCTACGCGTTTTCATGGGGAATTACCTTTTGTAGAGCGTTACTTACTGAAGCTGGAAGCTGGGTGAGACAACGATCAGACCCATGGCGCGTTCGAGGGCGCGGGTCTCATCCTGAACACGAGGCTCAAAGATGCCGTCTTCGCCTTTCAGGACGCCGACCACCTCTTCGTATTCCGGCAAGGTGAAATTGTCCGCTGTCCCGATTGCGAGAAGATAGGCAGCCACCTCCTCGGCGGTTTCAAGTCCGGCTTCTGCGATGTCAGCCATCAGATCGATGCCGTAGTCCTGGCGCCGCTCGACCACGTCGGTGATCTCGTTATAGGCGGCAACCATGGATGCCGAGTTCAGCCACGCGGCGGAAACCTCTGGCAGTCCGGTCGGCACCGGGAAGCGGACAAAGTTGTAGCCGGCATCCTCATGCGCTTCGCGGAAGCGGTTCCAGAAGTCATCCTCCTGCGGGTTGTCGGGGCGCGCGCCGAAGGCACGGATCACCGACACGGAGTATTCAAACGGGGTTTTTGCCTTGTTCCGCTGATACTCCGCCGTGTTGATATAGGCCGGGTTCAGAAGGATCGCGCGGAGCATTGCGTCAATGTCGCCATCGACGCCCCAGGCGGCCACGCAAGCCTGAATGAACCCGTCTGGCGCGTTATCGGCCACCAGAAGCTGTACGATCTTGCGGCAGGTCCGGTTGATCGTGCTGGGGTGGTTGGCCAGGATGGAGATCAGTTCTTCCCCTTCCTGTACACCGTCGGCGCCTTCGCGTCCGGCAATCGTTGTGCCAAGGAACGGGATCAGCTTGTCTTGCGGGTCATGGTCTTCGGGGAAGAACTCGAACGCATAGGTTTCTGCCACGTTGTCGGCGTTCGGGTTGGTGCGGGTGTAGCGCCAACCGGAGAACACGCGGGACACCATGTCCACGTCGGCGGGTGTGTAGCCCGCTTCAACGCCGACCGTCGAAAGTTCGAGGATCTCACGACCGTAGTTTTCGTTGATGCCCTCGTTCTCGCGGTTTTCGCGGAAGCGGTTCTGGTCGTTGTCCAGATACTGCGACATCAGCGGCGAGCGGGCGCTGTAAAGCAGCAGATCCTGGAACGTGCCGAAGGCGTTGTCGTGGAAGTACTGACGATCGTTGATGTTCTGGGCGTACATGTTGGTGTCTTTCGTCACCGCATGGAAGTGATTGGCCCAGAAATCTCCCATCACGTTCTGCAATTGCTTCTCGCTGAACGCGGCATTGGCGATCTCGTAATGCACCAGATTGCGCAGCAACGTGTTTCCGTTGCGCTCGGTCGGCGTGAGAATGGCGTTCGGATTCATGGCGTTGAAAGCTGCGTCATTGATGCTGTCGGGGTTCAACTGCTCTTCAACGTAGTTGGCAAAGCCGATGGAGCGCACGCGGGCATAAAGGTCCGGTGTCGCGCCATAGGTCAGGCGGCTGAGGGCCTGGCTGACCCCGTCCTGTGCGGGCATGGCTGTCAAGGTGTACGTGACTGGGGTCGCCTCAACCTCGGTGTTGGTTGAGTTGGCGCCGGTCAGTGTGACCTGAACTTGATTGCCGGCCCCAAAGTCTTCGGGGAAAAGACGCACGGCGAACTGACCGGTCATCGGTCCGACATCAACTGTGGTGCTGCGGTTTGAACCGGAGATCTGAACGTCGACAGTGTCAAACACCGAGCTGCTTTGCACCGCGCCAAAAAGCGTGGCGCCTGTGTTGGGCACCTGGCTGTTTACATTGCCGGCCGACGTCAACTGTACCGCTTGCGTCAGTTCGACGTTGGCGGGCGGCGAAAGCGGGGAGGCCTGAACAGTCTCAGCCGTCGGCACGCTACCCGGATTGACAGGCGTTGGTGTCGGCACGGGTGTCGGATTCGGCCTTAAAAGGTCAGCGATCGAAGACGGTTGACCTGAGTTGCCGCCGGTGCTTGGGGCAGGCACCGATGGTGCGCCACCACCGCCGGATGGTGCCATGGCGGGCGCATTCGCCTGCGATTTTGGAGCAAGTGCAGCAAGTAGACCACCACGCAGTGGTGAAACATTCTCTTCCTCCTCGGGGGCCGCGGCGCCACTGCTGGGAGGGGTCGGCGCCGCCGCGCCGCTCGAACGCCCACCAAGCGAGAAGCCGATGTTGCCGGCTAGACCCGGAAGATTGTTGCCGCCCTGTTGTGCGGCCGGAGGTTGCGGCGATGCGGGTGCGGATGGAGCGGCTGAACCGATCGCGGAATTCCGGAGTGCAAGGGCCAGGCCCTCGCGTACGGTGACTTGCTGGCTCACGTCCACAAGATCGCTCGGCTCGGACCCGATTTGACCGAAACTCACCCCGGGGAGTCGTCCGCCGAGCAATTTGATTTGAATAGCGTGTTCCCCAGCCGTGAGCGTTTGCAGTGCGGTCACCGACCCTCCTGCGGTTGAGGGTGCCGTGGTGTCGATGGCGACCTCGCCATTCACCAAAAGCTCCATCCCAGAGCCTGCCGGTGCTTCAAACCGGAAAACGCCTTGCGACGCGACTGTGATCTTACGGAAGAGGCCACCCGTTTCTTCGGTGGGTTCCGCAGGTGCTGGCGCTGCGGCGGCCTCGCTTTGCAAGGCACGCGCGATCGAAAGGAAGCGCTCCGCATTCACACCCTCCCCGCTGTCCTGTGCAGCCGCCATACCACCGCCTGCGATCAGTGCGATCACGGCAGCACTTGAAACAAGGTTAATCCTATCAAATCTCTTTTGCATCAGAGCCTCACATCCCTAACCAAACATTCATTTGCCAGTGAGAAATTGTGGCGGAATTGGGCAAGATTATGGTGCCAAACAGGG
>JBCBBB010000030.1:0-25104 GCA_038532095.1 Pseudomonadota bacterium | reverse complement strand
GCTCCAGATAGAGATACTCCAGGGCTTCCCCATGGGTCACGCTGGCGAGCGTGTCATAAATCGCGTCTTCCTGCGTCTCGCCAAACGCCTGGTACACGACCAGCAGAAGCGCAGGCGTCAGGCGCCAGAACTCCTCCCGCGCGGCTTCGATGGTCAGGGGGTCCAGGCCAGGGGCTGTAAAGCTGTCAGCTTCCGCAATTTGCGCCTGTTGCGGCCGCAAAGCTACCGTGGCCACACCAGCGACGGCCAGAAGCAAGACAGCTCCGATCACATAGGCACGCATTTCGCCCCACAGGCTTGAAACTAAACAGGATGTCGTCCGCTCAGGGTGTTCGAGTTCCACACAAAATTCAAGCACTCCCGGAGCAAAAATGACCGGTGTTTCAAGAGGCGTGCTGCTCGCTGACCGCGCAGGGGCGTCGGTTGCCCGGGCCCTCAAGACCCACTTTGATCCCTACCTTTCAAATTGCGCGCCTGCGGCGCACACGATTCTTTGCGTCTGCCTGCGGCAGCCGCGTTTTTCGCGTATTTTGAAGAGATGAAGCGGGCTTTCTTCCTGGTTCAAATACGGCGGGGAGTCTCTCGAAGAGAGACGGGGCGGAGCCCCAAAAACAAAACATGGCGTGCGCCGTAGGCGCGCAATTTGGCAGCGTTTGGTGTGTCCCGCGCGTCTGCTATTCCAACTCCAGGTCCCTCTGCTCATAGACGTGGCGCCCGGTCTCGGACGGCAACTGGGTTTTCAGCGCCCAGATGCGGCGGACCTCGTCCATGCTGGCGCCGGGGTTATCCTCCAGAAAGTCCCGGGTGTATTGATTGAACTGGTTGTGATCGGGAATGTCGGCGGGGGTGTTCTTTTGTGCGTCTTGGATGGCGCTATACGCCGCGCATGCCTCTGCCAGCGTTTTGCCGATATTGCCGCGCATCCACGCCATGAAGGCAATGTTGAACGTGAACCCCTCTCCCAGTTGCGCCTTGAAAAACCGACGCACGTTTTGGGTGTTTTTGTAGCTGTCGGTGATGCGTGTCTCAGGTGTCAGGTCCGCCGAATGCCAATCGAATTTTGATGTGGGCACCACCCGCATGTCGCCGGGACACACCGTCTCCCCGGTGTCGAGGCAATGCGCGATGCGGTCGAGGATCAGAAACTTGCCACCCGTGGTCTTGACGCCCAGCGCGCGGGCCCGCGCGACCAGTTCCTCCTTGCGCCAGTACCAGCGCCGCAATTCCGCGCCGCTGTCGATCCTCTCGATTGCGGGTCGTGTCTCAGGGGGTTTCCGATTTGGCATGCGCGCGCTTCCTTTTGGGGGAAGGATAGCACAGACGGGGAAAAGCCAAGGCCTTTGCGTTGCCCCCCGCGCGGCCTTCTTGTTAAGACGGAGGCAACGAAAGAGACGCACATGGCTGAGACAATCATCGAGCGGTGCGAGGCCAAGGGCCTGCGCATGACAGACCAACGCCGCACCATCGCGACGGTTCTTGAAGAGGCCGACGACCATCCGGATGTGGAAGAGCTTTACACACGCGCCAGTGGAGTGGACCCGAAGATCTCGCTCGCCACGGTCTATCGCACGGTGAAGCTGTTCGAAGAGGCGGGCATTCTGGAGAAGCTCGACTTTCGCGATGGCCGGGCGCGCTACGAAGATGCCGAGCGCGAGCATCACGACCACCTGATTGATCTGAACTCGGGCGAAGTGATCGAGTTCGTGGACGAGGAAATCGAGGCGCTCCAGGAAAAGATCGCGGCGAAGCTCGGTTACGAGCTTAAGGGGCACCGGATGGAGCTCTATGGGGTGAAGCGCAAGTGACAGCCCGCCTGCCCTATGTGGTCACCGGGCTGATCGTGGTGCTGACCGCGGCCTATCTGCTTTGGATTGGCCGAGAGCCGATGTGTACTTGCGGCACGATCAAGCTTTGGCATGGCGAGACGCCAAGCTCGGAGAACTCCCAGCACATCGCCGACTGGTATGTGTTCAGCCACATCATCCATGGCTTTCTGTTCTATGGCCTGCTCTGGCTGGTGGCGCGCAAGCTGAGCCTCGGGTGGCGGCTTTCCATCGCAACGCTGATCGAGTGCGCCTGGGAGATCGTGGAGAACGGTGACGCCGTTATCGAACGCTATCGCAGTGTCACCATTGCCTTCGATTTCTACGGCGACAGCGTGGTGAATTCGGTCTCCGACGTGGTGGCCATGTGGGTGGGCTTTGCCATGGCGCGTGTGCTGCCGGTCTGGGTCACGGTTGTCATCGCGCTTGCGTTTGAGGTGATGACCGCCTTTGTCATCCGCGATGGTTTGGCGCTGAACGTGCTGATGCTGCTCTATCCGCTGGAGGCGGTTATGGAGTGGCAGAGCCGGTAGCCAAGCGCGATATCCAGACCCTTTGCACGGTCTGCGTCCCTAATGCAGCATTAGAAAAAACCTATGGAAAGCAGAATGATACGCATTATCTGCGCATGGCGGCGGATCATCTATCTGCCAAATAACCTGCGACCTATGATTGTACGAACACATTTATGGAGAGAAGATATGAGCCTTTTGAAACCTGTCATCCTGCTTGGCGCTTTTGCTATCTCTGCCGGAACAGCCGTTGCCGGAAGCGGCATTACCGAGCAAGCTGTCATCGACGCCCAAACCGCATGGGGTGAAGGCATCGTGGCCATTGCGGCGACACATACCGATGGTGGTGATTTCAAGGCCCGTGCCACGGCGCATATTGAAGACCTTTACGCCTATGGCAAAACCGATGTTATGTTCAAACCCACCCTCGCAGCGGAGGACCAGTTCCGCGAGGAATTCGGCGAGGCGCTGAGCTACTTTATCGGCACGGAAGGCACAGAGGATAGCGGGTTTGCCATCAAGGGCTGGACCAATGTGCGCTGGGAGAACAATGGCATTCACACCTCGGATGACACAGCCATGGCGATGGGGAACTATTACTTCACCGGGCCTGATGGCTCCGAGACCAAAGTCGAATACACGTTCGGCTACATTATGGACGAGAGCGGAGCGTTGAAGATCAACCTGCACCACTCCAGCCTTCCGTTCTCCGCGGAGTAAGGCATTTTCCACTCCAGGGATGGGCAGCGCGCTCGACGCCCTTCCCTTTCATCCCATCATCAGTCCTCAAATTCTCTGGGAAGGTCTGGAGGGGTGACCCCCTTCCAGAGAAGCGCCGCGCTCAGCGCGGCGCAAACCCTCGTATTGCCATCTGAGCGATACGACTTGCCAAGCTTTTGAGCTTCGGTTGATATAGTGGCGGCGCCGCGCAGGAGGTCGCCGCTATGGTACTTCAGCGCACGGTTTTTCTGGTCCTCCTCTTCGTTTACAGCGCCGGTTTTCTTTTGATTTCGTTGCGCCAACTGGGCGACGTGGCAGTTGGCGGCGGCAAATATGCGCAAGGCGAGTGGCTGATTGATTTCTCAGCCGGATATGTCCGGCGCGGGTTTTCAGGCGAAGTCTTCATGGGGCTGTCCGAGGCGCTTGGCATTGGGGTTATCCCGCTTTTGGCCATGGTGCAGTGGGGGCTGACACTGCTGTGCTTGGTCGGGCTGCTGGGCCTTGCCTTGCGATACAAGATGAATGTCAGGCTCTCCCTTCTGCTGCTCAGCCCGGCGCTTGTCCTGTTCTGGTACAACAACCAATACGCCCCGTTCCGGAAAGAGCTTCTTGCCTATCTGGCGTTTCTGCCGCTTTTCCTGCGGGCGTCGACTGTCATCGCGCCCTGGCAAGTGCTGGTCTCGATGGTCACGTTCCTGATTGCGGTGGCCTTCCACGAGGCGTTGGCCGTGTTCCTTGTGCCAATGGCCATTGTCCTCTGGGTGTTGCTGCCCGCCCGGCGCGCGGCCGGGTGGATTGCTGCTTATGCTTTGGGAGCGGTCGCGCTCACCCTGTTTTCGCTGGCCCACGCCAGCGTTGCCGATGTCTCCCCAATTTGCGAGCGCATCTATGCGTTGGGTGGGCATCAGAGGCTGTGCGAGACGGACGCACCGATCATGTGGGTCGAATTGGATGCCATCAGCGTCGTTGCCGGTGGGCTGCGGCTGAATGCAAGCGAGACCGTGTGGCCGTTTGTTGAGGGTCTTCTGATGGTCGTGATCGTCTTTGGGATTGCGCTTTTCCTGTTGAAAGACATCCTCCTCAAGGACGGGATGATTGCCTCCCTGATCGTGAGCTTTGCGGCGGTTCTGCCGCTTTATGCGATGGGTGGCGATTGGGGGCGCTGGGTGTCGATGCAGATGTTTGCCACCCTGTTCGTCGCGCTTGCGTTTCTGAAAGCGGGGGACCGAGACCGCGAGTTGCCGCCCCTAAACCCGGGCTACGTCGTTTTGATCCTAGCGTTCAACCTGGGCGTCGGGATTTGGCATCTGGTGCCGGTGCGTGCGCCGGGGTTTGTACAAACGGTTTGGCAGGCTTTGCAGGCCGCGTCCTGACGACCAAAGCGCATCCATGGCGTGTCGCGAACGGCTAGCTGGCTTTCCGCAACGCAAGCACCGCGTTCAGGCCACCAAAGGCAAAGGCATTCGACAGCACATGGTCAACATCCGCCTCGCGCGCCTCGTTCGGAACGACATCGAGCGCGCATTCCGGGTCAGGCTCTTCATACCCGATTGTGGGCGCGATGACGCCGTCCTTGAGTGCCATGAGACAGGCCAGAAGCTCCACCGCGCCGGTGCCACCGATCAGGTGACCATGCATGGATTTGGTAGAGGAAATCATCACCCGGTCCGCAGCGGCGCCAAACACGCTCGCCACCGCGGCGCATTCGGTTTTGTCGTTCGCCGCCGTCCCGGTGCCATGGGCATTGATGTAGCCCACCTGATCGGCATTGATCCCGGCATCCTGGAGCGCGCCTGAAATGGCACGGGCCGCGCCCTGCTGCGACGGCATGACGATGTCGGACGCGTCCGAGGTCATGGAGAAGCCAATCACTTCGGCGAGAATATCGGCCCCGCGCCTTGTCGCGTGGTCGTAGTCTTCGAACACAAAAACGCCTGCGCCCTCGCCCTGCACCATGCCGTTGCGGTTGGCACTGAACGGACGGCACGCGTCCTTCGACATCACGCGCAAACCTTCCCACGCCTTCACACCACCAAAGCAAAGCATGCTCTCCGACCCGCCGGTGACGATCACGCGCGCCATGCCGGACCGGATCAGGTTGAACGCCTGCCCCATCGCGTGGTTCGACGAGGCACACGCCGTTGCCACCGTGAAGGACGGGCCCTTCAGGTTGTAAGTCATCGAGACATGGCTGGCCGCCGCATTGTTCATCAGCTTCGGCACGATGAAGGGGTGGACGCGGTTCTTCCCTTCCTCATAGACCGCGCGGTAATTGTCATCGAGCGTCCCCAGCCCGCCGCCGCTGGTGCCAAGCACCACGCCGGTTTGCGCGGCAAGCTGGCCGCCGAACTCAAGCCCGGACTGTTTGATCGCTTCCTCGGCGGCGATCAGGGTAAACTGCGTGAACCGGTCGTAGAGTGCCTGTTGCTGGCGATTGAACCGCGCATCGGCATCATAGCCGGTGACCTGCGCGCCGATGCGCACCGCCAAACGGTCCACATCGCGGATATCCAGCTCACCGATGCCGCAGCGCCCGTCTTGCATCGCCGCAAAGGTCTGGGGGACGGTGTGCCCAAGCGGGTTGATCGTCCCCGCGCCCGTGATGACGACACGCGCCATTCAGGCGGTCTGCTCAGCAATGAGGCTTTCGACCGCGGTCACGATGGATTGCACAGACGAGATATCGAACTCGGATTTCTCCGGCTCATTGGCATTGAACGGCACCTGGATGTCGAAGCTTTCCTCAATCGAGAAGATCGCTTCGACCAGCCCCATGGAATCGATGCCCAAATCCTCGAGCGTCTGGTCCAGAGCAATATCGGACGGCTCCAGCACCGCCTGCTCGGCGATAATCTCGATGATCCGGGTTTTGACGTCACCGCTCATGCTTGCGCCCTCTCAGGGTTCTATCGCGGGATACTTAGTCGTCCGCGTCGCCCTTTAAAACCGCTTTCTTCAACGCGCGCACGTCTTCCATCATGCGTGGCAGGCGTCGCCAGTTCTGGCCCGCTTGTACGAATTGCTCCATTTTCATCGCCGGATAGCCCAGCACAACGCGGCCTGCTGGCACTTTGGTCATGATTTTGGACGCCCCGCCTGCGACGACATCATCGCCGACACTGATATTATCGCTGACGCCGACCTGCCCGCCAAGGACGACCCTGTCACCGATCTTGGTGGAACCCGCGATGCCGACCTGACCGCAGAGCAGAACGTCATCCCCGATCTCGCAATTGTGGGCGATGTGGACAAGGTTATCGAGCTTCGTGCCGTTGCCGATCCGGGTGGCGCGGATGGTGCCCCGGTCGATACATGTATTGGCGCCAAGCTCCACGTCATCCCCGATCTCGACACCGCCGAGGGAGTGAATACGTGTCCACGAACTGTTGACGGCCTGCGTTTCGGTCCCGAGAGACGCGCGGGCTTCCTCAACCCGGCTTTTCTCAGGCGTGACGAAGCTGAACCCGTCCACTCCTACGACCGCGCCCGGTTGCGCGATCAGCCGGTCGCCGATGGTCACGCGTGCGCCAATGCGGCAGCCCGCATGGATCAAGGCGTTCTCGCCGATCACCGTGTCCTCCGCGATGCTTGTGTGAGAGGCGATGCGCGCGCCCGGCCCGATACTGACCCGCGCGCCAATCACGACCAGCGGGCCGATGGCGGCCCCCTCCCCGATTTCCGCTGTTGGGTCGATGATGGCGGAGGGGTGAATGCCAGCCGCAATCTCCGGCCCCGGGTCCATCAGGCGGGTCAGTCCGGACATGGCATATCGCGCACGCGGCACGACAATGGCGGCCTCAAGGCCAAGTGCTTCCCAGTCGGCACCGTCCCAGACAATCGCGGCGCGCGCGGCACTGCCGGTTAGCCCATCGGCAAATTTCGGGTCCATCGCCAATGCCAGATCATCCGCCCCTGCCATGGCGGGTTCCGCCGCGCCGGTGACCACCAGATCGGCCGCGCCAAAGACCTGAGCCTCCAGCGCCGCAGCGATGTCCTGAATTCTGTAGCCCATGTGCTCGTCCTCTCAGGGACGAGGTTTAGCCCTGTCCTGTGGCGAGTGAAACCCCGGCGGCTTCCAGCGCGTTCCAGATGCGCGCATCTCGGCCGTAGACGTCGATGCGGAACTGGGTCCGGCCCTTGGCCTGGGTGTACGCTGTCCGGTAGACGATGTGCACGGGGACCTGTTTGACCAGATCGACCTGGGTTTCACGTCCCGTGCCCAGAATGCGCTGGAACGTGCCTTTCGGATCCTCTTCCTGCTTGGCCAGCAGCGCATAGGCAAAGTCGAACGGATCATTCAGGCGCACACAGCCGTGGCTGAAGGCGCGCACATCACGCCCGAAGAGCTTCTTGGCCGGCGTGTCATGCAAGTAGATATTGTGCCGGTTCGGGAACATGAACTTGACGAGTCCCAAAGCATTGGATCGACCCGGCGCCTGTTTCATATCGAAGGGGAAGTTCCGTGCGGTGAACTGGTTGAAGTCGACAACCCGTTCGCGGGACACAACCTGTCCCCGCCGGTTGATCAGTTTCAGATGCGACACGGCATAGGGGTTTTGCTGCAAAAGCGGCAGGTATTCCTTGGTTGCGATGGAGCGCGGGACATTCCAGGTCGGGTTGATGACCATATGCTCCATAACGTCGGAGAACTCGGGCGTGCGGCGATCCAGATCGCGATGGCCGACAACGGATTTGGTCGCGAAGGTGACCTTGCCATCGTCGATGATCTTGGCCTGGAAGTCCGTGATGTTCACCCAGATGTGGCGCTCGCCGCGCGGCATGTTGGTCCAGCGCTCACGCTCCATGGCGACCAGCACCTGGCTGAGACGTTTCTCGGCGGAGGCGTTGATTTCCTTGATCGTGTTCGCACCGGCCACACCGTCCGAGATCAGCCCGTGATCGCTTTGGAAGGCGGAGACGGCCTGACGCATCTTGGTGTCATAGGTCGAGGTAGCGCTGCGCGGCATGTAGCCTTGTGCGATCAGCCGGTTGCGCAATTGCACGACAGCCTTGCCGCTGTCACCGGGCTCAAGCTTTCTGGCGTTGACCTGTTCGCCCCAGCCGCCGCCTGCGATCAGCGCCTCATAGCGCATCTTCTCTTTCATCAGCCGGGCATATTCCGGCGTTTGCGGCGGCAGGCTGCGGAGGAAGGCGCTGGCGTTGGACTTGGCGAACGCGGCCAAAAGATCATCGCGGTCGCGATGCGGCACCTCGCGGACAATGCCGCTGTCGACGGATTTCGGGTTCAGGAGCCCGGTTTGCACGTCCCGCGCATATTGCAGGAAGAGCTTCGTCATCTCGACCTCGGCCTGTCCGAGCGCACGCTCGGACGTGATCTGCCGCAGGTTCAGGTCGAGGCCGTCCAGATCATACCGTCCGATTGGCAGCCCATGGACCGGCGCATCCTGAAGCGCGCGAAGAAGCGCTTCACGCCGCTGTTTCGACAGAGCGTCATCGCCGGTCCAGATCGGTTGATAGGCGTTGGAGCGATAAAACGCGGCAAGATCGCGGTCACTGGCGGCCGCTTCAGCGACCGACTGCATATAGGCTGTGACCTGAGCCCGCGCAGGCGCGCCAAAACTGAGGGACGCCGCAAGGGCAGCAATCGCAATGAACAAGGTTGCTGGTCGGATCGTGGTGGCAGCCATCGAATATCCCGTACAAAAAATCAGTCGTGTAACCATAGGTGTCTAGAAACTCGGGTTTCCTGTCCATTCAAAAACAAGTCATCCCTGCCCGCTGTTACCAGCGCGCAACGCCCAAGCAGTTATCCCCAGAGGTGGTTAATTGTTGCGCAAACTGGCAAAAAATCGCCGATTGACCGAGATCTATCTGATTTTACGGGATCTCCTGTTTCCCGAACGCGAGAGTTGTTGCATATAAAGTCAGCACCTCAAGGGGGAGTGGTGAGTTCACTGTGGAAAAACCGCAGGGACAAGAAAACGGGACTTGTGGCAGATGACGGCTGAAAAACCTGTGAGCCTGACGCGGAGAGGCGTGTTAAAAGCTTTCGCGGCGACGACACTTGTAGCGGCTCCGACTTACTCCAACGCGTTCGGTTTGTTGCGCGGCGCCGGTGACATACGGCGTCTCAAGATGCATTCCGGCCGAACGGGCGAGCGCCTCAACACGATTTACTGGATTGAGGGCAAGTACATCCCTGAGGCGATGGCCGAGATCAATCGCTTCATGCGGGACTGGCGGAACAATCACGTGATCGAGTTTGATCGACGCACCGTGGATATCCTCGCCGCCTCTCACAACATGCTGGATACCGAAGCGTCATACCTGCTGTTGTCGGGGTACCGGTCACCGCAGACCAATGCGATGCTGCGCTCCCGCTCGCGCGGTGTGGCGCGCAACTCGCTTCACATGAAAGGTCAGGCCACGGATATTCGTCTGGAAGGCCGTTCGGTGTCGCAGATTGCACGCGCCGCCATGTCCTGTTCCGCAGGCGGTGTCGGAAAGTATTCCCGGTCGAATTTCGTGCATGTCGATTGCGGAGATGTCCGCAGTTGGGGACGCTGAGACCTCGGACATAGCTCACACAGGCAAGCCACCTTCGGGTGGCTTTTCTTTTGGCGGTTCTTAACTCTCCAGCGCCGTGATCATGTCCACCCGGGTGGCGTGGCGCCCGCCTTCGAACGCGGTGCTGAGGAAGGCATCGACGATCTCCAGCGCCAGACCTTCGCCGACGACGCGCGCGCCGAGGGCCAGCATGTTGGCGTTGTTGTGCGCGCGGATCATCCGGGCCGAGAACACATCCGAGCAAACACCGCAGCGGATGCCCTGCACCTTGTTGGCCGCCATCATGATGCCCTGCCCGGTGCCGCAGAAGATGATGCCGAGGTGGCATTCCCCTGAGGCGACACGCTTTGCAGCAGCGGCGCCGTGTTCGGGATAAGGGGTGCTTACCGCATCTGTCGGCCCGATATCGACCGGTTCCCAACCGTGCTCCTTCAGATGTGCTACCACACGCTGGCGCAACTCGATGGCCGCGTGGTCGCTGGACAAGACGATGCGTTTAGAGGCGGCCATGAGGTGCATGTCCTTTTCCGGGCGAGGTTTGCGTTACAAACCGATGATGGTGCGGGCGGTGGGACTCGAACCCACACGGCCATACGGCCCACGGATTTTAAGTCCGATATGTCTACCATTCCATCACGCCCGCACGTGTGCCGCAGGCTTTACGGAATGGCGTATCGCAGAGCAAGAGCAGAGGGTCAGATATCTTCGCCCGGGGTCTGTTGCAGCAGGCCGCGCTCGGGGATCCACGGGTTGAGGGCCAATGCCTCTTTCAAAACCTCCTGCGCCTCATCGGCGCGACCCAGCCCCATCAAGGTCAGCGCCTTGCCCGAAAGCGCCCCCACATGCTGCGGCGACCTTTCCAGCGCGAGGTCGAGATCGATCAGCGCACTTGCGAAATCCTCGCGCAGGAAGTTCACGAAGGCGCGTTGATTGTAGCCTTCCGCATAATCCGGGCAGTAGGCGACGAGGCGGTCGAACTTCTCGATGGCGCCGAGAAAGTCGAACACGCGGCGCGAGGACATGCCCTGATCGAGCAGCGTTTGCGCGGCATCGTCCGGCGCTTTGGTCCAGAGCGCCCAGAGCCCGCGCGTGCTGTCTTGTGCCTGCATCTCATTTTCCGCCTCCTGCAACTGGGCGAAAAACGCGGCCTCCCCTTCGGCGATGTCGGGCGGCGCCGGGCAGTCGGCCATTGCAAAACCAGCAGACAGGACGAGCGGGAGGGCGATCGGAAACGCTTTCATAGTAAGCAATGGTGGCCGCGGCGCCGCAATCGTCAAGGGGTGGCGCGAGAACGGGCCTTGACGCCTTGGGGGAAAACCGGTCCGGTGGCGGTCATGTTTCCAATTCGCGACCACAACCCGTCCGAACGCACGCCTTATGTCACCTGGGCGCTCATTGCGATCAACGTGGTGGTTTTCATCAGTTATTTTGCGTTGTTTCAGGATGAACGTGCGTTGGGCCGGTTCTTCTTTCAATGGGGTCTTGTCCCGGCAGAGGCGTCGACCACGACCTTTGTCACGTCGATGTTCCTGCATGGCGGGATCATGCATCTGGCGGGGAATATGCTGTTTCTCTGGGTCTTCGGCGACAATATGGAAGACCAGATGGGGCATACCGGGTTTCTGTTGTTTTATCTGGTGAGCGGATTTGCTGCCGCTGCGGCGCAGTTCATGGCGGACCCCACCAGCACCATTCCCATGGTCGGGGCGTCGGGCGCGATTGCGGGTGTCATGGGCGGGTATCTTTTGATGTTCCCAAAGGCGCGGGTCGATATCCTGATTATTCTGATCATTATTTTCCGGATCATCCCCGTCCCGGCCTATATCGTGCTTGGCGCGTGGTTCGGCATCCAGCTTGTGCAAGGCTCAATGACGCCGACCGATATGGGCGGGGTTGCCTATTGGGCGCATGCAGGCGGCTTTGCGGCGGGGCTGCTTCTGACCATTCCCATCTGGCGGCGACGTGGAGGCCCGGCCTTCTGGCGTCGGACGCACGGGCATCCGCCCCATCCCGAAGCGCGCTATCGGATGGTCCGGACCACCGTGCCCAGTGTCCGGCGCAGACGGTAGATGATGCAGGGGCTCTGCCCCCCGTCCCGGATCAAGTCCGGGACGCCCCCCGGGATATTTTGCCAACAGGCGAAAGGGGCCGGGTTCAGAAAAGGCTCAATCGGAGCAGGGACAGGCGTTTGCGAAACGCGCTGAGCCCAAGCGTGCCGGAGGCAACGCGCTCCGGTGTCCAATGCGCCTGATCGAGGATGGCGGGCGCTTGCCACCCCTCATATATCGCCGGGCGCGCAGGTTTCGGCAGAGCCCGGCAGACTGTGGTGGTTGGGAGCATGGTGTCGAGCGCGTCTATGGCGAGCGCGCGAATGCCGTTTGGTGTGCCATCGAGCAACGGGATACGGCCCCGCGCTTCCAACTCCGGCACGGCGCTCAGGAACCGGGCCAGCGCGGCTGCCCTGCCATATGGGCGGACCAACTCTTCGGTGTCATCTGACGCGCCGAGCGCGCGGGCCGCCACCCACATGAGGTGCCCACCGGTTTGCGAGAGGTAGTTTTGAAGATGCGCCTCATCCTCGAACGGGTCCTTGTAAAGGTCCCAGCGGCGCGCGGCTATGCCCGCATCCAGCAGCGCCGCGCCCTCGGCATCGAGGATATCCGCGAGCGGCGTTGTCACCTCATGCTTGCGTACGGGCTTGCCTGAGCCGATTTCCTCAAGCGCGTCGCGCCACCATTGCAGGCGCATCTCGCCGATCATCGGCTCGGATCCGACCCAGGGTGCACGGGACACCTCGACGTTGAACGCATAGAGCGGAAACAGGACCTTGCGTGCGGCGACCGGCGCCGCCATTGCGGCAAGAAACCGGTCCGGGTCGCCCTTGGCGACGATGTCGGCGCAGGCTTGCAGGCTCATATGGGTCGGACAACGAAAAGGCTGTAGGCGATTTCTTCCCGCGCGGCCTGCCATTTGGCGATCTCGTCGCGATGTTCGGTGATCGCGGCCTTGAGGGCGTCATCCGGGTTTTGACCCTCGAGCATATCAAGGCGGGCCAACATCGGCCCGCAATAGGCGGCCCAAGGCGCATCGACGACCCAGCGCTGCCCGACAACGCCCCAGCCTGCTTTGTGGATTTGATCTTCGAGAGCGGCGCGGTTTTGCGTCGGGTATTCGGCGCCCCAAAAGGCGCGTGCGGCCTCGGACGGCGGGTCAATCATCCAGGCCGGTTCGCTGAAAACGACGGCACCGCCCGGTGCCATATGCGGTGCCCAAGTGGTGAGCACGGTTTCAATGCCATGGAAATAGACCGCTCCGGCGCACCAGATCAGATCAAAAAGGCCCTTGAGGTCCAGGTAAGAGCCTTGTGCAGCGGTGACACGCGCACCGAACTGCGCCACGCGGTTCTGTGCCTCTTCCACGAAATGGGCCTGCTTTTCGATACCAAGGACCCGAGCCTCGCCCAATGCTTCGGCCAGCGTGACAAGATCGGCCCCCGGACCGCAGGCGGCATCGAGGATGCGCGCGCCCGTGGGCGTGCCCGCCACATCCAGCGCCCAGAGCACATCCGCCGCCTCGCCCGGACCTTCGCGCGGCAGGTCGCGGTGGACGGTGAAGAAAGGCCCCGGGGGGATCATTCGGCGGCCTCGGCGGGGCGGTTTTCCTGCACCAGCTTCCAGAGGATCGCGTCATGCAGCGCCTGGAAGGAGGCATCGACGATGTTCGAGGAAACACCGACCGTGGCCCAGGCGCGGCCCGTATCATCAGCGAAGTCGATGATGACGCGGGTGACCGCCTCGGTACCGCCTTGGGTGATCCGCACTTTGAAGTCGGTCAGGTGCACATGGTCGACCTGCGCCTGATAGGGCCCGAGATCGGTCTTCAGTGCCTGCCAGAGCGCGTTGACGGGGCCGTCATCATCGATGTTTTGCGCATGCTCGTTCTTGAAGTAGCTCGTCCGCGCGCCCTCGCGGGTCGATACGGTTACGACGGCCTCGGATTCGACGACGATCTCACCTTTGGCATTTCGGCGACGTTCGGAGATGACGCGGTAGCGCTCGATGTCGAAGAAATCCGGTGTCAGCCCCAGCTCGCGGCGCGCAAGCAGCTCGAAACTGGCCTGCGCGCTGTCATAGGCATAGCCGACGGTTTCCTTGGCCTTCACTTCATCGAGGATACGCGCCAGCGCCGGGTCGCCCTTTTCGACCTGCAAGCCCATTTCGGCAAGACGGCGGATCAGGTTGGATTGCCCCGCCTGATTGGACATCGGGATGATGCGTTCGTTGCCAACAAGCGCCGGGTCGATGTGTTCATAGGTGGTCGGGTCTTTGACGATGGCGCTCGCGTGCAGCCCGGCCTTATGGGCGAAAGCCGACGATCCGACATAGGGCGCGGAGCGGAGCGGCACGCGGTTGAGAACCTCATCCAGCATGCGGCTGGCGCGGGTGAGTGTCGCCAGCGCTTCGTGTGTCACACCGATCTGGTATTTGGAGGCGTAGGGTTCCTTGAGCAGCAGTGTCGGGATCAGCGTGGTGAGGTTTGCGTTGCCGCAGCGTTCGCCAAGGCCGTTGAGGGTGCCCTGGATTTGCCGCGCGCCTGCATCGACGGCCGCAAGGCTGCCCGCCACCGCGTTGCCGGTGTCGTCATGGGTGTGGATGCCGAGGTGATCGCCCGGGATGCCGCTGGCAATGACGGCTTTGGTGATCTCGTGGATGTCCTGCGGGAGCGTGCCGCCATTGGTGTCACAGAGCACGACCCAGCGGGCGCCGGCTTCGTAGGCTGTTTTGAGGCAATCGAGGGCATAGCCGGGGTTGGCCTTATAGCCGTCAAAGAAGTGCTCGGCATCGAAGAGCGGTTCGCGGGCTTTGGCCTTCAGGTGGGCGATGCTCTCGCGGATGTTGATCAGGTTTTCCTCAAGCGTGATGCCGAGGGCGGTGTCGACGTGGAAATCGTGCGTTTTGCCGACGATGCAGACAGCGGGCGTGTTGGCGTTGAGGACGGCGGCAAGCACCTCGTCATTGTCCGCACTGCGCCCGGCGCGCTTGGTCATGCCGAAGGCCGTGAAAGTGGCTTTCGTGTGCGGTCGCGTCTCGAAAAAGGCGCTGTCGGTCGGGTTCGCGCCGGGCCAGCCGCCTTCGATATAGTCGAGGCCGAGCGCGTCGAGCGCCTTGGCGATCTGCACCTTGTCTTCGGTCGAGAACTGGACGCCTTGGGTTTGTTGGCCGTCGCGGAGGGTGGTGTCGAAGAGGTGGAGTTTTTCTTTGGTCATCGGTTCGCTCCGCTGCTCCGGGCTTGACCCGGAGCCTCACCGCTCAGCCAGAGGTCCCGGGTCAAGCCCGGGACGCGGTGCGAGGTTGGGCGTTTGGTGCGCCATGGGGAACCGTTGTGCCCCGGACCCCGGTCCCGGGCCTCAGCTGAGGCAAAGCAGACCGGGCAGCGCCCGGCCCGAGGGCGCTTTGATACGCTGATCGTTAGCTCGGCCCGGCGGGGACCGCCGGGCAGCGCCCGACCCGCCCCCAGGGCGGGCGCTTCTCGCCCACCCTCGGACCGGGCGCTGTCCTTTGTGAGATGTGGGCAGGTCATAGCAGGGCCTCCAGTTTGGTTGGGTCGAAGTTTGGCGGAAAATCAAATTTGGCACCATCCGCCGTGTCTTTCACTTCGATCCCAGCCGCAGCGATACCGTCTCGTATAGCGTCTGCACGCGCGTAGTCCTTGTTTTTGCGGGCGTGATCTCGTTCCTCAAGCAGCCTGTTGACGATCATATCTACTGACTGACCACCAACTTCGAAGACACCTGCGTCGGCGTTCAACGTCTTGGTTCCAACCAACGCGTTAAGGTTAATGCCCATTAACGTTAACGAACGGTGGAGGGAGGCCATGTTTCCTTCTTTGAACAACGCATGAAGACGCGCGATGGCCCCGGCTGTGTTCAGGTCATCGGACAGGGCCTCCAATAGCACCG
This sequence comes from Pseudomonadota bacterium, assembly GCA_038532095.1. Classification (GTDB taxonomy): domain Bacteria; phylum Pseudomonadota; class Alphaproteobacteria; order Rhodobacterales; family Rhodobacteraceae; genus JAJDOD01. The sequence goes on along the minus strand of JBCBBB010000030.1, from coordinate 9,562 downwards.
GATCAACTGTATCCGCTGGCTCAACCCCGTCGACGGCCTTCGCCCATTTGGTCAGGGTCGCCTCCGCCTCGCGCGCCTTCGCCTCCGTCCAGTCCATCGGCTTCCGGTAATGCGTCGACAAAAACACAAACCGGATCACCTCGCCCGGGACTTTCCAGCCGCCGGACCAGTTGCCGTCGAGCAAATCCCGCACGGTGAAGAAGTTCCCCAACGACTTAGACATCTTCTTGCCCTCGACCTGAAGCATCTCGTTGTGCATCCAGACATTCGCAAAGGCGTGGCCCGCGCATTTTGACTGCGCGATTTCGTTTTCGTGGTGCGGGAAGGTCAGATCGTTGCCGCCGCCGTGGATGTCGAAGCGCTCGCCAAGAAGCTCATACGCCATGGCCGAGCACTCAATATGCCAGCCGGGTCGGCCCCGGCCCCAAGGCGACTCCCAGCCCGGCAGATCGTCCGTCGACGGCTTCCAGAGCACGAAGTCCATCGGGTCTTCCTTGTACGGCGCGACCTCGACCCGGGCGCCTGCGATCATGTCGTCGACCGACCGCCCCGAAAGCGCTCCGTATTGCTCGTAAGACCGCACACGGAACAGCACATGGCCCTCGGCGGCATAGGCGTGGCCTTTGGCAATCAACCCCTCAATCAGGGCAATCATCTGGCCGATGAACGCGGTTGCGCGCGGCTCCTGGCTCGGGCGCAAAGTGCCAAGCGCCTCCATATCCGCATGATACCAGCCGATGGTCTCATCCGTGCGCTCGGCGATCAGCTCTTCCAGCGTGCCGGGTGCGCCCGCCTCTTTCCGGGCCAGAGCTGTCGCGTTGATCTTGTCGTCCACATCCGTGAAGTTCCGCACGTAAGTCACTGCCTCTTCGCCATAAACATGGCGCAGCAGCCGGAACAGCGTGTCGAACACGATCACCGGGCGCGCGTTGCCGATATGAGCGCGGTCATAGACGGTCGGGCCACAGACATACATCCGCACGTTCTTCGGATCGATCGGATCGAACCGCTCCTTCGAGCGCGTGACGGTGTTGTAAAGTGTGATCTCAGTCATGGGCCGTCCTTCAAGACGCAAGGGGTTTCCCGCGCGGGACATAGCTTGGTCAGAGAAGAGAGAAAAGAGGACCGGCCCGCGCGACGTATTTCAGCGGATAATGCAGCAAATGAGGCTTGCAACACGGGTCATAGGCGCCTGATAGCGCGTTTGACCGGCTTTGGGAAGCCCGGTTGTGCCATCCCCCTAGAACACGGGCAGTTCGGTGGTGTCCTTCAGGTCTTCCATCACAAAGCTCGCAGAGATGTCGGCAATCGGCAGTTTCGCGATGAGACGCTGGTAGAAATCGTCATAGCCCGCCACATCGGCCACGCGCACCCGCAGCACATAGTCGAGGTCCCCGCTCATCCGATGCGCGCCCACAATCTCGGGCATGTCACGGACGACCTTTTCAAAGCGCTTCAGCCAGTCCGGGTCATGCTGATGGGTGCGGATCATCACCAAAGCTTGCAATCCAAGCCCGACCTTTGCCGGATCGACCAAGGCCACCCGGCCCGTGATAACTCCAGCCCCTTCCATTTGGCGGATACGCCGCCAACAAGCATTGCGTGACAGATGCGCCCGCTCGGCGACGGCATCCATGCTGAGCGAAGCGTCGCTCTGTAGGATCGCCAAAATACGACAATCCATTTCGTCTAAGTTTTCCGACATTCGTTATAATTCATCCCAATATTTTCAGAATACCCGATGCAACTTGGGATCCATTTCCACCAAAATCAAGGCACTTCTCACAAAAGAACAGAACCAAGGAAGAAAGCCCCCATGACCTCAAAAGCCATTCATAGCCTGACACGCGCCTTCACAGCCCACCCGGCGAAAGTGAACGAGACTTACCTCGAACATGCCGCTGTCGCCCTTGGGTTTGCCGGTCAGCTTTTCCTTGCAGCAGGCGCCGCCCTCATCCACGCAGCCCTGCCGATCGCCTTTGAAAAGACCGCCAGCAACAAGATCCGTGCGCTGCACGCCCGCATGGAGCATCGGAACTGATGTGTCGTCTGCTGGCTTATAAGGGCCCTGCGATTGCGCTTGAAGAGGTGATCATCAAGCCCGCGCATTCCTTGCTTGAACAAAGTCACCATGCAAGCGAGGCGAAAATTGCGGTACAGGGCGACGGTTTCGGCATTGCCTGGTACGACGGCCCGCGCGGCCCCGGGCTTTACCGCGACGTGCTTCCGGCCTGGTCAGACGGCAATTTGCCAAGCCTTTGCCGTATGATCCGCTCGGATCTCTTTCTCGCCCATGTCCGTGCCTCGACCGGTGGAGAAACAAGCCGCCTGAACTGTCACCCCTTCCAGCATGGACGCTGGAGTTTTATGCATAACGGCCAAATTCCCGACATTGCGCAGGTACAGCGTAGCCTCGAGGCGCGTTTGCCGGATGAGCTATATCACGCGCGCCGAGGCACCACGGATAGCGAGTTGGTCTTCCTTCTCATGCTGGCCCATGGCCTGGAGACGTCTCCCGGCCCGGCAATCACGGCCACCCTGTCTCTTCTGCGCGCAACCTGTCGCTGGGGCCAGGGCAAAAGCGCCGCGCGACTGACCTGTGTCTTGAGCGACGGCAACACGATCTACGCCTTCCGTTGCTCCAGTGACGGGCGCGCACCGACACTCTATTCTCAGCGGTCAGCAGACCGCACAGTGCGCCTGGCTTCCGAACCATTGGACGGTCAAACTGCGAACTGGCACCCTGTCGCAGAGGATGTGTTGCTCACAATCACAGGAAAGGACATGTCGATTGAAGACATGGCGCTTCCCGCCTGAGCCGATATATCAATCGTCTTGAAACCTGGCTTCACCAATCTTGACTTGCTTTTGACGCCCGTCCCTCCAAGCTGCGGCTCATGAAACTCTCGCATCGCATTGAAGGCCTGACGGGCGGTGGCTCGGATGGCTGGGACATCTACCGCAAGTCGCGCGCCATGATTGCCGAGGGCATCGCGGTGACCGAACTCACCATTGGCGAGCATGACCGGAGGACGGAACCGGAGATCCTTGAGGTGATGCACGCCTCCGCCATGGGGGGTCACACCGGCTACGCCGCCCTGCCCGGGACTGACAGCTTGCGCGACGCGGTTGCAGAACGTGTCAGCGACCGCACCGGCGTGGCCACATCCCGGGACAATGTGGTGATCGTGCCCGGGGGTCAGGCCGGGCTCTTCGCGGCGCATGTCGCGGCCTGCGACCCGGGCGATACCGCACTTTTCATCGACCCCTATTACGCCACCTATCCGGGCACCATTCGTGGCGCGGGCGCGGTGGCGAAGGCGATCGCGGCAAAGGCGGAACGCGGGTTCCAGATCGAGGCCGCAGACCTCGCCGCCGCAGCCCCCGGCGCGCGGTCGCTTCTGGTCAACTCCCCCAACAACCCGACCGGCATTGTCTATACGCGAGAGACCTTCGATGGCGTTGCACGGGTTTGCCAGGACCAGGGCCTCTGGCTGATCTCGGATGAGGTCTATGACACGCAAATCTGGTCCGGCACGCATCTTTCCCCCCGCCAACTGCCGGGCATGGAAGATCGCACCCTCGTCATCGGCTCGCTCTCGAAAAGCCATGCGATGACCGGCAGTCGCCTCGGCTGGATCGTGGGCCCGGAAGACGCCATTGCCCACCTGATCAACCTGACCACCCACACGACCTATGGCGTGCCGGGCTTTGTGCAGGATGCCGGCGAGTTCGCGTTGAACCAGGGGCCTGACCTCGAAGACAGGGTGTCCGCCCCGTTTCGGCGCCGCCATGCCCGGGCAGAACGCCAACTGGCAGACAAGGGCCTCAGCGTGGTTCCGTCCACGGCGTCGATGTATCTCATGGCCGACATCCGCCCGACAGGCCTCAGCGGAGAGGCGTTTGCCCACAGCCTTCTCGACACCCACCGGATTGCCGTCATGCCCGGCGAAAGCTTTGGGTCCGCGGCGGCGGGCCATGTGCGCATCGCCCTCACGGTCGAAGATGACCGGCTGTTCGACGCGCTCGATACGCTGGCCGGGTTCTACACCACGTTCAAGGAGCGCGCCGCATGAGCTTTCGCAATCTGCACAAACCGGGCGAGCCCTTCATTCTCGCCAACGCCTGGGATGCCGGGTCCGCCCGCATGCTGGCCGCTCTCGGCGCGCCGGCCATCGCCACTTCCAGCGCGGCGCATGCGTTCACGCTCGGGCGCCCCGATGGCGGCACCGTCACCCGGGACGAAGCGCTGGCCCATGCCCAGGACCTTGTCGCCGCCGTCGATGTACCCGTCTCCGGCGATTTCGAAAACGGGTTTGGCCATGCGCCGGAATTTTGCGCCGAAACCGTGCGCCTCTCGGCCGAAGTTGGCCTCGCCGGGATCAGCATCGAAGACGCGGCCTTTCCAGATGACGCCGCCTATCCTTTTGACGAAGCAGTCGAGCGCATCCGCGCCGCGGCCGCTGCCGTCCGCGCCCTGCCAAACGACTTTGTGCTTGTCGCCCGCGCCGATGGCGTGATGAACGGGCATTACGACATCGAAGAAGCGCTCCGCCGGATTATCGCCTTTGACGCGGCAGGCGCCGATTGCCTCTATGTGCCCTTGCCCAAAACCATGGACGACTTGAAACGCGTCATCGCCGCCACCGAAAAACCGGTCAACGTGCTCGTCGCAGGCGCCTACGCGCAGCACAGCACCGCGCTTTACGCGGCAATGGGGGCCGCCCGCCTCTCGCTTGGCTCGGCATTGGCGCGCGTCACGCATAAAGCGATCTTCGACGCGGCCGAGGCGATGTTCGGCGCAGGCGACTTCACGCCCCTCACCCAAGGGATCTCGGGCGGCAAAGTGGACAAACTGCTTTCCTAAAACCCCCTGCCTTACACATGAATCGCTTTCTGCTGCCTGTCAGCATCGCCTCCAACGCAAAAGGTCATGTATTCGCAAAAGGCAAACGGCGGAACGCTCTGGTCTCCATTGACCCAGAAATATCCCGGAGGGGTCTGGGGAGGCAGAGCCTCCCCAGCGGGGCGACCGCGTCAGCGGGCGCAAAAGCTCTGGCCATTCACACCGGAACAAGCTAGGCGCAGCCCGAACAGAAAGGCGCCGTTCCCATGGACCTCAGAAACATCGCGATCATCGCGCACGTTGACCACGGCAAGACCACGCTGGTGGACGAATTGCTCAAGCAATCCGGCGCGTTTCGGCAAGGCGAGGCTGTGGCCGAACGCGCAATGGATTCGAACGATCTGGAGCGGGAACGCGGCATCACCATCCTCGCCAAGGCCACCAGCGTCGAATGGAAAACCACGCGGATCAACATCGTCGACACGCCCGGGCACGCCGATTTCGGCGGTGAGGTGGAACGCATTCTCTCAATGGTCGATGGCGTGGTGCTGCTGGTCGATGCCGCCGAAGGCCCGATGCCGCAGACCAAGTTCGTGACCTCCAAGGCGCTCGCCCTCGGTCTGCGCCCGATCGTGGTGTTGAACAAGGTCGACAAGCCCGATGCCGAGCCCGACCGCGCGCTCGATGAGGTGTTCGACCTCTTCGCGGCGCTCGATGCCGATGAAGACCAACTGGATTTCCCGCATCTCTACGCCTCCGGCCGCTCCGGCTGGGCCGATGCCGAGCCGGACGGTCCTCGGAAAGACCTCTCGGCGCTCTTCGATCTGATCGTCAACCACGTGCCCGCCCCCCGCCAGCAATCGCGCGCGGGCGAAGATTTTTCCATGCTGGCAACAACGCTGGCCGCCGACCCCTATCTCGGACGCCTGCTGACCGGGCGCGTGGAAAGCGGAACGCTCAAGACCGGTGCTACAGTACAAGCGCTCAGCCGCATGGGCGAGAAGCTGGAACAGTTCCGCGTCACCAAGATCCTTGCCTTCCGCGGTCTTTCGCAACAACCGATCGAGGAAGCGCAGGCCGGCGATATCGTGTCGATCGCAGGCATGGCGAAAGCCACTGTCGCCGATACCATTGCCGCGCTAGCGGTCGAAGACGCGCTTCCGGCCCAACCGATTGATCCGCCGACCATCACCGTCACCTTCGGCATCAATGACAGCCCGCTCGCCGGGCGCGACGGCAAAAAAGTGCAATCCCGCGTGATCCGCGACCGGTTGCTCAAGGAAGCCGAAACCAACGTGGCCATCCGCGTGAAAGACACCCCCGGCGGCGAGGCGTTCGAGGTCTCGGGGCGCGGCGAACTTCAGATGGGCGTCTTGATTGAAAACATGCGCCGCGAAGGGTTCGAGCTGTCAATCTCCCGCCCACAGGTGATCTTGCGCGACATGGACGGGGAAACCCAGGAACCGGTGGAAGAAGTCACCATCGATGTCGACGATGACTACACCGGCGCCGTGATCGAGAAACTGACCGGTCCACGCAAGGGCGAGTTGGTCGAAATGAAACCCGCCGGCACCGGCAAGACCCGGATCATCGCGCATGTCCCGTCGCGCGGCCTGATCGGCTACCACGGCGAGTTTCTGACCGACACGCGCGGCACCGGCGTGTTGAACCGCGTTTTCCACGGATGGACGGGCCACAAGGGCAGCATTCCCGGTCGGCGTGCCGGGGTTCTGATCTCCATGGAAGATGGGGTGTCGGTGGCCTATGCGCTTTTCAACCTTGAAGAACGGGGCCGTATGTTCATCGGCGCGCAGGAACAGGTCTATCAGGGTATGATCATCGGCGAGCACAGCCGCGACAATGACCTTGAGGTGAACCCGCTCAAGGGCAAGAAACTGACCAATGTGCGCGCCTCCGGCAAGGATGACGCGGTGGTCCTGACCCCGCCCGTGCGCCTCTCGCTGGAGGAAGCCATCGCCTATATCGACGATGACGAACTGGTTGAGGTCACGCCGAATGCGATCCGTCTGCGCAAACGCAACCTCGACCCGCATGAGAGGAAACGCGCGGCGCGGTCGGCGGCCTGACCCACCTAATTCACGCCCCAATCCGCACCTCGAGTGTCCGGCCTTTAACCTGAGATATCGCGTATCGCTTTTTGCGTTCGACCGGAGGGAGAGGCAGTGAAAAGCGATTCAAGTTTTAGGCCGGATGCTCTAACGCTGGCCCCGTCACAGACTTGAAACGGAGCCACCACCTGCCATGCATCGCATCCTTCTTTCAGCCGCCTTGCTCGCCCTGGCCGCCTGCGCATCCTCCCCCGAAGCGGCCAAAGCCAATCGCGACGCGCTGATCCGCCAAGTCTTCCCGAACCCGGCCGATCAGACCGGTCTCGACCTCGCCTTCCCGGTCGCGTCAGGCGGTCTCTACAAGAATATCGAGATTGGTTTCTTCCCGGCAGAGGTCAGCGAGGCGACGGTGCGTAAACGTGTGTCCGATTTCTGCCTGCGACAGAGCAGCGACCGCCTGACTGGCCAGGTCGCGGTTCGAAAGGATGCAGGTCTGTCCGTCCGGACCACGCTTGAGGGCCAGAATAAACAGGTGCACACGATTTGGTATCGCTGCGTCGAACGCAGTTAATCCCCTGAGATGACGCCCTAAAACGTTCAGCCCATCCCGTGCTCGACGGGGCGAACGGCGTCACCCAGCGATATCTCGCCCGGCGTCACGACGCTGGCGCACATGCCCCCATGCCCGCGCATCGCTGTATAGCCGCCCCGCCCCAGCACGGTTTCCATCTTTGAGCACGGATGACACGGCACCGTCAGGTCCAGCACGGCTGAACCGAGCTGCACGCGCTTTCCCCGAAACGCCAAAAGGTTGAACCCAGAGACAACAATATTCCGACGGAGCAGCGCCGGGTCCATCTCTTCACGCCCGGCCAAAGCAGCAATCACCGGAAGATGTTCCGCCTGGATCAAACTGACCGCCCGCTTGCCCGCCCGCGACCGGTCGCCAGTCAATCCGGCTTCTGTGACCGCAACCGCCTCGACAGCCTCCATGGCCACATCGCGCGCCGGTCTCAACAAGATCGCTTCGATCCGTCCAGCCTGCGCATACCGCGCCTGTAGCTCAGCCAGCGTCAGCATGCGCGCAGACCCGGACAATTCAAATCAAATTGTCCTTCATCTCTTCAAAAATACGCAATCCCGACGTCACTCATCCGTCTCGACGATGATCACTTCGCGGTCCGAAGCCTCCATCGCCCAGACAACCGCTTCCTGATACCTGGGGTCGTTGTAAGCCCCCAAAGCGGCATCCACATCCGGGAACTTCGCCACCACATTCCGCGCCCGGGACGCGCCCTCGACAGGCTCGACCCGACCGCCCCGGGCAATGAACCTGCCGCCATGGGCCGGGATCACCTGGGAGGCGACCTCGATATACTTCCCGTAAAGCTCGGCATCCGTAACATCGACACGTGCAATCCAAAGTGCTGGCATGGTTTATCCTCCAATGACCGTTTTCGCAGCGGCCAAGGCCGCGTCTGCGTTGGCCGCATCCGGCCCGCCGCCCTGCGCCATATCCGGGCGCCCGCCCCCGCCCTTGCCGCCAAGCTCTGCCACAGCGGCGCGCACCAGATCGACAGCCGACACATCGCCGGTCAGATCCTCGGTCACACCCGCCGCAACCGCCGCCTTGCCCCCGGTGTCGGCGATCAACAGGACAACGCCCGATCCGAGCCGCACCTTGTGTTCATCGATCAGCGGCGGCAGGTCCTTGCCAGAGACGCCGGTCAAGACCTGACCGTGGAAGGCTTTTCCACCCACCGTTTCCGCCTCCGGCGCCACAGCGCCGCCGCCCGCCATGGCAAGCTGGCGCCTGAGATCAGCCACTTCCGCCGCCAGCGATTTCCGTTCCGAGAGCAACCCTTTCACCCGCTCGGCCACCTCGCCCGGCTGGGCCTTCAGCGCCAAAGCCGTTTCGGCCAAGCGATGATCCTGCTCAGACAGGTACTGGAACGCCGCATCCCCGGTCAGGGCCTCAATCCGGCGCACGCCTGCCGACGAGGCACTATCACCCAAGGTGACGAATACCCCAATATCGCCGGTGCGTGTCACATGCGTTCCGCCGCAAAGCTCGATCGACCAGGCGTCACCATCGCTGCCCTTCCCGGTCGCCGCCTGCCCCATGGAAACCACGCGCACCTCGTCGCCATACTTCTCCCCGAAGAGCGCCTGCGCCCCGATGGCACGGGCATCGTCCGGCGTCATGATCCGGGTTTCCACGGGCGTGTTCTGGCGGATGAACGCGTTCACCTCCGCCTCAACCTGCTTTAGCTCCTCCAAAGACAGTGCCTTCTGGTGGCTGAAATCAAACCGCAACCGGTCCGGCGCATTGAGCGAGCCGCGCTGCGCCACGTGATCGCCCAACGCTTCGCGCAGCGCCTCATGCAGCAAATGCGTCGCCGAATGGTTGGCCCGGATCGCGCTCCGCCGCGCGTGATCCACCTCCAGCCGCACCGGTGCGCCGACGGTCAACGCGCCACCCTCCAGCGTAACGCGGTGCGCAAAGACCCGGGCCTCAGCAAAGCGCTGCGTGTCCTCGACCGTGCCCTCAATCGCGTGATCCTCAATCGCGCGAAGCCAGCCGGTATCGCCAACCTGCCCGCCGGATTCGCCATAGAACGGCGTCTGGTTCACGATCACCCAACCC
>JBCBBB010000029.1:0-25651 GCA_038532095.1 Pseudomonadota bacterium | reverse complement strand
TCAGCGCCGGCAAAACACCGATCTGGCGTGCCAGAAACCAAGCGCACCCGGCCAGTCCAAGACCAGTGAAGACAAGCGAGGCGACGAACATTTTCATAAGCAGGAGATCGGGCGTCTCGCCGCTGACGTGGGTTGTATCGAGACCGGTGGTAATGAGTTGCCAGAACGGCATGAACCCGTTGGACACCGTCTGGCCATCGAAGCTGAAGAACCCGATTTCCAGAAAGAAACGGGCCATGCGGGCGTAGTAATGCACGTCCGCCGTGATCGCATTGAACAGCACGGTATCCTCGCCGAACGCAAGCGGCAAAAACGGCAGCCACGTCACGACGAGCGCGATGCCAACGATCAAAACGGACCCTGCACGCATGCCTGACTTTCCGCTCAAGCTGCGCCCCATGCATATGCGCCAGTGCCCATCAATAGAGGCGTCCCCCCACGGGCACGTCCTTGTCCGGTGCGAGCAGGACCACTTCGTTGTCTTCGTCCGGCACGCCCAGAACCAGCACCTCTGACATCACCGGTCCAATCTGTCTTGGTGGAAAGTTGACCACGGCCATCACCTTGCGCCCGGGCAGGTCTTCGACGGTGTAATGCTTGGTGATCTGAGCCGAGCTTTTCTTTTCCCCGATCTCCGGTCCGAAATCGACCCAAAGTTTGATCGCCGGTTTACGTGCCTCCGGAAACGGTTCAGCGCGCGTGATCTGGCCTACCCGAATATCCACCTTGAGAAAGTCGTCAAACGTGATCGTCATTGGCCCAACTCCCGGCTGCGATCTGCCGCTGCCTTGACCGCGCGTCCCAACAGTGCCGGAAAGCCGTTTTCTTCGTCCATCAGCACCTCAAGCGCTGCCGCCGTTGTGCCCGCCGGGCTGGTGACGTTGATGCGAAGCTGTGTCGGGGTGTCCTCGCTCGCCTCCGCCAGAGCGCCCGCCCCCGCCACGGTGGCTTTCGCCAGCTGCATGGCCAGATCGGGCGGCAACCCTTCCGCCGTACCCGCCGCCGCCATGGTTTCGATCAGGTGGAAGACGTAGGCCGGACCAGAGCCGGATACGGCAGTCACCGCATCCATGTCCGCCTCATGGGCGACACGTACGGTCTGACCGACGCCTGACAGAAGTGCTTCGCCCATCGTCAGAGCCACTTCGGATACATGCGCATTGCCAAAGATGGCCGTGATCCCGCGCCCGACCGCTGCTGGCGTGTTGGGCATGGCCCGGATGATCGGCGTCTCGGCGCCCAACATGTTCTCGAATGTCGCCAAAGTTGTTCCGGCTGCGATTGAAAGAAAGACCGTATCGCCATTGCCGTAGCCCTTCAGTACCGGCAGCGCATCGCCCACCATCTGCGGCTTGACCGCGACGATCACTACGGCAGGCGAGGCGGGAAGGTCTTCGTTGAGGCGCACGCCCGTCCCGCTCAGCCAGTCGGAGGGCTTGGGATCAATGACCGTCACGGCCTGAGGAGAAAGCCCGCCGTCCAGCCAGCCCTCCAACATGGCGCCGCCCATCTTGCCGCAGCCCAACAAAACCATGCCGCGCGCTGATATGTCCTCGTTCAGCATCCTGATCTCCCGTCACTCGCGCGCACAGAAACCCGCTGTCGACCAGAAGCGCAACAAAAAACCGGGCCGCGCTGTGCGACCCGGCTCTTTGTGACATTCGCAGGCCCTGGGGGGTGCCGAATGAACGCGAATGTCGAAACGTGTCTGTCAGGCGCGCCCGTAGGCTTCCACCATCGCGACCTGCATTGCATCCTCCGGCGTTTCATTGCCCCAGACGACCAGTTGAAACGCGGGATAGAACCGCTCGGCTGACAGAACTGCGGCACGGATCATCGTGTCGATTTGCTCGGCACTCGCCGACTGCTCGCCCGCCAGCACAAGCCCGTACCGCCAGACCATCAGCTTCTGCGCGTCCCAGAACGAAAACGCGCCCGCCCAGCACATGTCGTTGGTGCTGTTCAGCGTCTCGAACAGCGCAGGCAGCCGCTCCTTCGGAGGGTCCATATCGAAGGTACAGATCAGCCGCAGCGTCTCATCCTGCGGTGACCAGGCCAGAGTGATGGAGTATGTCCGCCACTGCGCCTCGACAGCCATGGCGATCTGGTCATCGGCCACACGGTCGAAATCCCAGTCATGGTGCTCGGCGATATGCTCGACGATGTCGATCGGGTGAAGGTCTTCTGTCGTGAAATGCTCTGAAAGCGACATGGCGCTGCCTCATCCGTTCTGCCGCGGTTATTTTAAAGCCACCACGGCTTGATGCCTGCTCTAGGGGCGGTGGTTTTTATGTCCGTCCCTTACGAGATATGGTGTGGCATGGGGGCGGATCTGTAAACCCCGAATTTCCGCATATCCACAGAAATCGCGCGTTTGCCCGGGGTCAGGTCGCCGAAAGCACTGCGCGAAGCCGGGTGGCGGTGACCGTACGCCCTGTTCACCGTTTCGCAAACCGGCAGAGGCATCTTCCCCGGCGAACGTTCCCTGCGTCATGACCGGCGCTTGTACCCAATCTCCGTCCCTTGGCAACAAGGGCAACACGCAACGCGACGCCCCTGCCGTGCAGGGGATACCAAACCGGAGAGGCCCAAGGTGACGGGCCCGTCATTTGGATCAACGCAATTTTCGGCGACCCCCGTCGTCAGTTGCTTTCGAAAAGACCTTAAACCAATGCAACGCCCGCCTTACCGGCCGGGCGCGACACCCGCATGCGCTGGCCACAGCATGGGCGGATTTGAGGCCACTTTTTCCGACGCCGCGCAATGCACCAACGTCAGCTTCACGCCAATATTGACATTTATGTTGTCATTATGACATGTATGTTGTCATCATGAAAGAAGATCAACTTCACCAATTGATTTGGATGTCTCGCCCCTTGATGCAGGCCGCAGAAGCTTGCGTTGAAGCAGGATTGGTTGGAACTAACCTTACAGTCCGTATGCGCGCTGTTCTGGAGATGCTAGACAAGTACGGTGAGCAAACCGTCCCAGAAATTGCGGCAAGGCTCGAAATCAAACGGCAATACGTCCAGGTCATGTGCAATGAGACGTTCGCATCAGGTCTGGTCGTGCAACGCCCAAATCCTCGCCATAAACGCTCGCCAATCCTGGCGTTGACCGATCACGGTCGCACTTTAATCGAAGAAATCATTTCGAACGAGATGAAGCTTATGGAGAAGGTCGGCGCGAACGTAAGCAGTGAAGACATCTCCACAGCGCTTGAAGTCGTACTTGCAGTGGCGGACAGGCTGAAAACCCAAGCAGGAGAGAGAGCATGACTTTCGGTATTGTTCTGGGCATTGCAGTCTTGCTCCTCATACTCTGGCTTGGCAACGGTATAAGGCGCATTGGCGCGGTGAGTGTTGGAGAATTTATACCGGACCGAAAGGGATCAGCCCTTTTGCTGATTGATCTACAGTCGGTGTTCTGGGAACGCGGTCCATACTCGAAGGCTGCAAAAGAAGCCGCCGCAGCCGTCATTCTTGCGGAAGTAGAAGCAGCGCGAACGCAAAGCCATCCCGTCATTGCTGTACGTCAGGAATGGTCAATCCCGTCAACCAAAGCAGTCGCAAAACTCGCGATGAAGGGGCAAGCGCTAGAAGGTAGCGACGGAATCGAAATTGCCGAAGTTTTTGCATCGCTGCCCGATCATGTCCTTGTTAAGCGCGTGCAGGATGCGTTCGAAACGGGCGAACTGGATGCTCTTTTGGAGAGGCGAGACGTCGGCAGGCTGCGTCTTGTTGGTCTGGACATGAACTACTGTGTACAAAAGTCGGCGCTAGCGGCCAGAAACCGAGGCTATGACGTCACCGTCGTGAAGGGTGGAACTTTCTCAGCCGGACCTACGGAAAGCACCGAAGAACGGATGTCTTCAGCCGGTGTGGCGGTTTGTTGAACGGACGTTGAAGCTTCAAGCGCGAATGGGCAACTCCATCCGCAAAGCGCCCCTCGTCAAAGAACGGCAAAGGTTACTTCGACGCTTCCAACGCCTCGATCCGCGCCTTCAGCGCCTCATTCTCTTCCCGCGCCTTTTGTGCCATGGCGCGCACGGCATCGAATTCTTCACGCGTCACGAAATCACGATCGGCGAGCCAACGGTCGATCATGCCCTTCATGGCGGTTTCGGCCTCGTCCTTCGCGCCCTGCGCCACGCCCATGGCGTTGGTCATCAGTTGCGAGAGATCGTCGAATACCTTGTTGCGGGTCTGCATGTCGTCCACCTTTTGAAACACGTGAGCGTTATATGGTCCCAATGCGCGGACCCGCAAGGTTGACGCGCCCGTGACACGCTGTCACGAGGGCAGCGATGGTGTTGAACGCGATACAATTCCCGACCTGGCTGGACCCCGTGCTTGTGAACATCCCGCTCGGGTTCACCACGCTGCCGATCCGATGGTATGCGCTGGCGTATATCGTTGGCATCTGGCTCGGCTATCTTCTGGCGAAAGCGACGATCCGGCGCGCCGCGCTCTGGCACGACAACACCCCGGCCATGACAGCTGAACAACTGGAAGAGTTCCTGACGTGGCTGATCCTCGGCATCATTCTCGGCGGTCGCGCGGGCTACGTGCTGTTTTACGGGCAAGGCCAGTTCTGGGACGACCCGCTCAGCATCTTTCGTGTCTGGGAAGGCGGCATGGCCTTTCATGGCGGGTTCCTCGGCGTGTTGGTGGCCGGCACCGTGTTTTGCTGGAAACACAAGATCAGCATGATCGGAATGGCCGACCTCGCCGCGCTCGGCACCCCGCCGGGCCTGCTGCTCGGCCGGATGGCCAATTTCATCAATGCCGAGCTTTGGGGCAGACCCACAGACCTGCCCTGGGGCGTCATCTTCCCGGGACGCGCCGCCCAGGACTGCCCCAATGTGGACGGCCTCTGCGCCCGCCACCCCTCACAAATTTACGAGGCTGGCCTGGAAGGCGTCCTCCTCGGCGCACTCCTCATCGCGATGGTCTATCTGGGCGGTTGGTTGAAACGCCCCGGCGTGATCTGCGGCACTTTTGTTGCCGGCTATGGCCTCTCCCGGTTCATCGTCGAGTATTTCCGTCAGGCCGATGCGCAGTTCATCACACAAGACAATCCCATGGGCCACATCCTGCGCCTCGGCGACGCGGGCGTCACCATGGGGCAGCTCTTGTCCCTCCCGATGCTGGCGGCGGGCCTCCTGATCCTCGCGGTCGCACTCCGCCGCAGATGATCTTCATCTCTTCAAAAATACGCAAAAGCCGCGACATGCGCAGCATGGCGCAAAACATCGCGCGCGCCGCAGGCGCACACTTCAACAGATGACACCGCTTGAGACGGAACTCAGAATGCGGATCGCGGCCACCGGCCCGATCACACTCGCGGATTATATGGCCGAATGCCTCGGCCATCCCGTGCACGGCTACTACAAAACCCGCGATCCGTTAGGGGCCAAAGGCGATTTCACGACCGCGCCCGAGATCAGCCAGATGTTCGGCGAACTCCTTGGGCTCTGTCTGGGGCAGGCCTGGCTTGACCGTGGCGCGCCCTCTCCCTTCGTTCTGGCCGAGCTCGGCCCGGGACGTGGTACGCTGATGGCCGACATGTTGCGGGCCACCAGCGCGGTCCCCGGCTTTCACACCGCGATGTCCCTGCATCTGGTTGAAACCTCGCCAGAGCTCCGCGCCATCCAGTCCGACACGATCCCGGCACCGCTCAGCCATCACGACACGGCCGCCTCCCTTCCTGACGGTCCGCTCTTTCTGGTCGCGAACGAGTTCTTCGATGCCCTGCCGATCCGGCAATTCCAAAGAGTGGAGGATCGCTGGCGCGAACGCGTGGTCGGCCTTGCCCATGACCGGCTCGCGCTCGGCCTCTCCGACCCGCTGCCGCCCGGCACACTGTCCGACAGGCTGGCCGACACTGTTGAGGGCGATATCGTTGAGCTCTCTCCCACCCGCGACGCCATCGCCCAGACGCTCGGTCAGCGTATCGCCGATCAGGGCGGGTTTGCCCTCATCGTCGACTATGGGGACTGGCGCGCACTTGGCGATACGTTCCAGGCCGTCAAAAACCATAAGCCGGTGGACCCTCTGACCACACCCGGGGAGGCCGATCTGACCGCGCATGTTGCGTTTGAAGACATCGCGCGCGCCGCATCCCCTGCCGCGGCCAGCCAGATGATCCCGCAAGGCGTGCTTCTGGAACGGCTGGGCATCACCGCACGCGCTCAAAGCCTTGCGCAAAGATTGACCGGCCCGGCGCTTGAGACCCACATCGCGGCGCATCGGCGCTTGACCCACCCGCAAGAAATGGGAACCCTCTTCAAGGCAATGGCGCTGACCCAGCCCGGTGCGCCCACACCACCCGGTTTCGAGGACACATGACACTTGAGCCCATCACTTCAGAAGAGTTGCCCGTCCGGCACGGGTTCTTCACGCGCAAGGGCGGCGCCTCCTCTGGCGTCTTCAAGGGTTTGAACTGCGGGCTTGGGTCTTCTGATCAACGCGAAACCGTTCTGATCAACCGTGCCCGAGTGGCGGCGCATCTTGGTGTCGCGCCCGACGAGGTGGCGAGCGTGCATCAGACACATTCGGCACGCGCCGTCACGATGGACGCCGCACCGCACGCGCCTGTGGAAGCGGACGCGATTGTCACAGCAACACCCGGCCTGGCGCTGGCCATTTTGACGGCAGATTGTCAGCCTGTGCTCTTTGCCGACCCGTCAAATGGTGTCGTTGGTGCGGCACATGCGGGTTGGAAAGGCGCGCTCGACGGTATCCTTGAGGCGACGCTCACAGCCATGGAACAGCTTGGCGCGGATCGTGCGCATGTTCACGCCGTCATTGGGCCATCGATCAGTCAGCGCGCGTATGAGGTTGGCCCCGAGTTTTTCGAACGGTTCATGGATGAAAATACGGAGAACAGCCGTTTCTTTGCTGCGGGTGAGGGCGACCGGATGCATTTCGACCTGGTCGGGTTCGGCTTGGCGCGGTTGCGGGCCGCCGGTGTCGCTTCGGCCAGCTGGACCGGGCATTGCACCTATTCCGATCCGGACAAGTTCTTTTCCTATCGGCGCAGCGTACATCAGCGCGAAGCCGACTATGGTCGACTGATATCCACCATTCGGCTCTGACCTCTCCACATCCTCTGCAGACGGATTGATTAAAAATTCCCCGATCTGGTCATCAGGTTGCCCCATTGCATCGGCAAGTTCTTGCTTACCGAAGGATTCTGCCCCTTTGCGAACAATAAGCTGCATGAGGCCCGAGCATGAGGATAAAGCCCCGCTGGATGGCGAGTGTGATCGCCGCCGCGAAACAGATCGACCAAGTGCCGCTTGCGCATCTGCAGCGCAAATTGACCTGCTGATGACGGTCACCTCCGGTTTTTAGTTACCCAGTACAAGAGGTTTATCATTATGAGTGCTTCGCCAACTCTGCCACCCTTTCCCGAGCTTTCAGCACGCACGGTCAGCGAACCGGCATGGACGGTGCCACGCCGCCCGGTATCGCGCCCCAGAAGCACCGGCATTGTGGCCAAGCCAAAATCCCGCGTCATGCGCCGCTTCGAAGCGGAGTGGCTGCAAGACGGTCTGGTCGAAGATACAGTCATGACCGCGCCCGCCCTGCCCGCTTTTGAGGCGGCGTTCAACGCGTTCACCCATGGCGCCCTGATCCAGACCTCCGAAGGTCCGGTTGCCGTCGAAGACCTCTATCCCGGCATCATGCTGGAAACCGCAAGCGGTGGTCACGTTAAGCTGATGTGGAAGGGCGCGATCACGCTTGTGCCCGGCGCTCCCACACTTGGCGATGAACCAAAGCTCTATCGTGTGATGCCAGACGCCTTTGGTCTTGGTCGCCCGGCTCAGGACCAGACGTTCGGTCCGGGCGCACGGCGGATTGACCGCGACCCGAAGCTGCGCACAACGATGGGTGCCGACACAGCTCTGGTCCCGCTGTCTGCCGTGGCCGACGGGCATTCCGTGGTCGAAGTGACGCCAGTGTCGCCAACCCGCGTGTACCATCTTGTCTGCGAAGAGCACGAGACGATCCTGGCCGCCGGGCTGGAAGTCGAAACGTTCCACCCCGGGCCGGAAACCCCGATCTCGCTTCCGGAAGAAATGCTGGCGATCTTCATGCGCTTCTTCCCGCATCTTGACCACATTCGCGATTTCGGACGCCTGCACACACCGCGTGTGACGCAGGAAGAACTCTATGGGTTGCTCGGCTAAGGCACCACGTCAGGCGATCTGAGCGATCCGCTCTTCCATGACATCGAACGGGACGCCGGGCTCATCCTTGGCGACCCGTATCACCAGCGATGTTTTCACACTGATGACATTCGGCGCGGCCGTCAGCTGTTCGGTGAGAAAGTTCTGAAAGGTGGACAGGTCCGGCGCCACGCATTTCAGGATGAAATCAACCTCGCCGTTCAACATATGGCACTCGCGCACAAGCGGCCACGCGCGACACCGCTGTTCGAAGGCGGACAAATCGACCTCTGCCTGACTTTGCAGTCCCACCATTGCAAAGACCTGCACCTCGAACCCCAGTTCGCGCGCATCGACCCGTGCGTGATACCCCTTTATGAACCCTTGTTCTTCAAGCGCCCGCACCCGCCGCAAGCAGGGTGGCGCAGAGATTCCGACACGGCTGGCGAGTTCAACATTCGTCATCCGTCCATCTGCTTGAAGTTCAGTCAAAATCTTGCGATCGATCGCATCGAGCTTATGGCTTGCCATGAGTGTTCCCTGATCCTCCCTATTCGGAAAGATACGCATGTGCGCCATTGAGCGCAATAATGTTTCAATGGCGCGCAAGAACCGGAAACGTATTTCCGACGCACTGCCCGTTTTATGTGCACAAAACCTTGTCCGCGCCCGCCTTGCGTCCGGTCCATGCCCCTGCCTATATGTTGTGACTGAATTGGGAGCTGCCACCATGTCCGACACCCGTCACACCCGCGTCCTCATCATCGGTTCCGGTCCTGCCGGTTACACCGCAGCGGTCTATGCCAGCCGCGCCATGCTGGAGCCGCTGTTGGTGCAGGGCATCCAGCCGGGCGGACAGCTGACCATCACCACGGAGGTTGAAAACTGGCCCGGTGAGACGGAAATCCAGGGCCCGGACCTGATGGTTCAAATGGAAGAACATGCGCGGGCCGTCGGGACAGAGATTATCTCCGACCACATCAACAGCCTCGACCTGTCCCATCGCCCGTTCACGGCGGAAGGGGACAGTGGCACCACCTACACGGCGGACACCGTGATCCTTGCGACCGGGGCGCAGGCCAAGTGGCTCGGCCTGCCGTCGGAAGAGACGTTCAAGGGCTTTGGCGTATCCGCCTGTGCGACCTGCGACGGCTTCTTCTATCGCGGACAAGAGGTGGTGGTGATCGGCGGCGGCAACACGGCGGTGGAAGAAGCCCTGTTCCTCACAAACTTTGCCAGCAAGGTCACCCTGATCCATCGCCGCGATGAACTGCGGGCGGAAAAGATCCTGCAACATCGGCTGTTCAACAATCCGAAGGTTGAGGTCCTCTGGGATCACCAACTGGACGAGGTCATCGGCGAAACCGACCCAAAGGGTGTGGAAGGCGTCCACGTCAAACATGCCAAGACGGGTGATACGAAAGAGATCCCCTGCAAAGGTGTCTTCGTCGCCATCGGTCATGCCCCCGCCAATGCGCTGGTCAAGGACACGCTGGAACTCCATTCGGGTGGTTACGTGGTCACCAAACCCGATAGTACGGCCACGTCGATCCCTGGTGTGTTCGCGGCCGGTGATATCACCGACCATGTGTATCGTCAGGCTGTCACCAGCGCGGGCATGGGGTGCATGGCGGCTCTCGAAGCCGAGCGCTTCCTGGCAGAGCATGACATGGATGCCGATATCGCAGCGGAGTAACCACATTGCCGCCGCTTGCTTGTTCGATCTGATGGCGTTGGCCCGGCAGGACGGCATGCGCATAAGCTAGAGCGTTTCGACGTTAACGTGAGACGTCGCGCATCGCGCCTTGCGTTCGATCAAAGGGAGACGCAGCGCGAGGCATTTCAGGGTTTTGTGGAAGTGCTTTGAGAGCAGTTACAGTTTTATCCATTCAGACAGGCAGAAACAGGCTTCCTTTAACGCCGCCTTAGTCCACCGTGCGTTATAATAACGGGTGGTTGGGAGGGGTGTTAACCCCTCCGTTTCGCTGATTTTATGAGACCCCGCATGAGGCCCAAAAGACATGCGCGTCCAACACTTGTCGGACCAGCACCCGGCTTCAGATCGGCTTGATCAGCAAGATTGCTTCGCACCGACTATGGGCCCAGCCCGGCACCTCCATCTTGCGGCGCGCCACCTCACGATACCCGGTCCGACGATACAAGCGCTCGGCGCCTGGGTTCGAAGAGAATACGATGATCGAGATGCTGTCCGCCCCGCAATCCTCAGCGATGCGCTCTGCCTGTGCCAGCATGGCCGTGCCGACGCCTTTGCCGCGAAAGGCCGGCAGCGTCGCAAGAATGTTGACGTACCACGCGCCCGGCGCAAGGTTCTCCAATTCCTGCAAGGGGACAAACTCAGGCGGGAAATCCGGGCCAATCTCGACCGGTTCGCTGGGCAATCGGTATCCAACCAGCCCACCGGCCACATGTCCCGCCATCTCGAACACGGTCGCATTCTTGTAGCTAAAGCTGCCTCTCTCCGACGCGGCGCGCCGAAGGCCGACGTCGCGCAACGATTCGCCTGGCTCGACCATGTCGGCCCAGGCTAGTTCGGGCAGGCCCTCTCCCGCCATGGAAACAAAGTCTACAAGATGGGGGGCATCGTCTTTATGTGCGGCGCGGTAGGTCACGGTAATCATGGGTCATCCTTTCAGTCTGGATGGTGTACGCGCTGCAATCCGGGGTTATTCCCAGGCGGGTCGTGACATTTCTAACACGGCAGACCGGATTGCGGTGGTGCGCGAAGTTCAACCTTCCCTTCTGCGCCGCAGCGTGTATGTGTTCACGTGTGAACAGTTATTGAGTCGCTTTGAGTATGACCGCCCCGATCACCCAGCCGACCACGGATGAGGAAGACGATCTCTTTCGTCTTCTCCGACAGTTGGACACCGCACCCGATGCCTCCCAAAGGACAACGGCCGCGGCACTCGGTATTTCACTCGGACATCTCAATGCGCGGCTCAAGGCGGCTGTCGATGCCGGTTTCATCACCATTGCACAACGTGACGGCCCGGACCGCCGCCAGCGTTTCGCCTACAGCCTGACCACCAAGGGCGCCACAGAGAAGGCGCGCCTGACCGATAGTTTTCTGGCCCGCAAGCGCGCGGAATACGACGCGCTTCATGCCGAATTGACGGGCTCGTCGAGCCCACGTGTTTCAACCGCCCATAGGACGAATACCATGCAAGTATCCAATCATACGCCGATACCCGAGCTTTATGTTTCCTACGAAAGCGCACAGAAGCTGAAGAAGGAGGCGGCTGAACTTCAGAGTTGGGACCTGACACCACGTCAGATCTGCGACCTCGAACTTCTGATGAACGGCGGCTTTCACCCGCTGAAGGGCTTCATGAGCGAAGCCGACTACAACGGTGTGGTCGAAAACATGCGCCTCGAAGATGGTGCGCTGTGGCCGATGCCGATCACACTCGATGTCAGCCAGGAGTTTGCCGACGGCATCGAACTGGGTCAGGACGTTGCACTGCGCGACCAGGAAGGTGTGATCCTCGGCACGTTGACTGTCACCGACCGCTGGACGCCGGACAAAGCGCGTGAGGCCGAGAAGGTTTTTGGCGCGGATGACGATGCGCACCCGGCGGTGAACTACCTTCACAACAGCGCTGGCCCCGTTTACCTCGGCGGCCCGGTGACCGGCATCCAGCCGCCGGTGCATTACGACTTCAAGATGCGTCGCGACACGCCCAACGAATTGCGCGCCTATTTCCGCAAGCTGGGCTGGCGCCGCGTGGTGGCCTTCCAGACACGGAACCCGCTGCACCGCGCGCACCAGGAACTGACCTTCCGCGCTGCGAAAGACGCCGCCGCGAACCTGTTGATTCACCCCGTCGTTGGCCTGACCAAACCGGGCGACGTGGACCACTTCACGCGCGTGCGTTGCTATGAGGCGGTTCTGGACAAGTACCCGGCCTCCACCACGACGATGAGCCTTCTGAACCTGGCCATGCGCATGGCAGGCCCGCGCGAGGCGGTTTGGCACGGTCTGATCCGGAAAAACCACGGCTGCACCCACATGATCGTGGGTCGCGACCACGCCGGACCGGGCAGCAACAGCGCTGGCGAGGATTTCTACGGGCCTTATGACGCGCAGGACCTTTTCCGCGCGCATCAGGATGAAATCGGCATCGAGATGGTCGACTTCAAACACATGGTCTATGTGCAGGAGCGCGCTCAGTATGAACCGGCCGACGAGGTGGAAGACGGCGCGACCGTTTTGAACATCTCGGGCACCGAGCTTCGCCGCCGTTTGCGCGAAGGGCTGGAAATCCCTGAGTGGTTCTCCTTCCCCGAGGTCGTCAAGCAGTTGCGTGGCCGTTACCCGCCGCGCTCACAGCAAGGCTTCACCGTGTTCTTCACCGGCTTCTCCGGTTCAGGCAAATCGACCATCGCCAACGCACTCATGGTCAAGCTGATGGAAATGGGGGGACGTCCGGTGACGCTGCTTGATGGTGACATCGTGCGGAAAAACCTGTCGTCAGAACTCGGCTTCTCGAAAGAGCACCGCGATCTGAACATTCGCCGGATCGGCTATGTCGCGTCCGAGATCACCAAGAACGGTGGTATCGCCATCTGCGCCCCCATCGCACCCTATGCCACGACACGCCGTGCCGTGCGCGAGGATATCGAAGCGTTTGGCGCCTTCGTGGAAGTCCATGTCGCGACCCCGATTGAGGAATGCGAACGCCGCGACCGCAAGGGCCTCTACAAGCTGGCGCGCGAAGGCAAGATCAAGGAATTCACCGGCATCTCCGACCCGTATGATGTGCCGGAGAACCCTGAATTGCGCGTCGAGACCGAGAATGTCGAGGTCGATCACTGTGCCCACCAGGTTCTGTTGAAGCTGGAGCAAATGGGTCTGGTGGCTGGATAAACATCGCCGCCTTCGGCGGCGATCCGGTGGGGGCTTTGCCCCCACACCCCCAGCATGTTTCAGAGCCGATGATAACACTGGGTTGATCTGAAATACCCAATGGTTCTTGCGCGCTACGGGCTCGTGCAGCCAATGGCCGCAACTTGTGAAATCCGACTGCCCGGCTCTTTGGAGGCGGGCTCTTCTTTTAGCCTCGCCCTTCGGCGCATACGGTGCTTTGCGCATTTGAGACAAGATGAAGAGGCTGTTCTTCCTGGTGTAAATACGGCGGGGGGTCTCTCGAAGAGAGACGGGGCAGCGCCCCCCAACAAAACATGGTGTGCGCCGCAAGGCGCGCAATCTGGCAGCGTCTTGAAAGCGGAGTTTTGTGGTTTGCAGAACGTAGACCCAGCCACAAAAAAAAGCCCGGGCAAGAATGCCCGGGCCAGTCATGATTGGCTGATAGGAAGGAAGATCAGCCTTTCGAGAAGTCAGGGTAGGCTTCCATACCAAGCTCAGTGGTATCGAGCCCTTCCAGTTCGGCTTCTTCGCTCACCCGGATGCCCATAACACCCTTCAGGATGATCCAGACAATCAGCGACAGAACGAAGGTCGTGCCGACGATGGCCACAATGCCGAGCAGCTGCGTGCCGATGCTTGCGTCACCGTAGAAGATGACTGCGATCGTGCCCCAGACGCCAGCGAAGCCGTGCACAGGGATTGCGCCCACAACGTCGTCGATCTTGATCTTGTCGAGGAACGGGACGGTGAAGACAACGATCACACCGCCGATGGCACCAATCCAAAGCGCGCCGAAGAGCGTTGGAGCGAGCGGTTCTGCCGTGATCGAGACAAGGCCAGCCAGAGCGCCGTTGAGCACCATGGTAAGGTCGACCTTCCCGTACATGATCTGCGTCAGGATCAGCGCTGCAACAGCGCCAGAGGCTGCGGCCATGTTGGTGTTGGAGAAGATGCGCGAGACATCGGCAATGTCGCCAACCGACCCCATAGCGAGCTGCGAGCCGCCGTTGAAGCCGAACCAGCCGAGCCACAGGATGAACATACCCAGTGTCGCCAGAGCGAGGTTCGAACCAGGCATCGGATGTACAACGCCGTCCTTGTACTTGCCAAGGCGCGGTCCAAGGATGATGGCCCCGGCAAGAGCGGCTGCTGCGCCACAAGCGTGCACAACGGTCGAACCTGCAAAGTCGGAGAAACCAGCTTCGGACAGCCAGCCACCGCCCCACTGCCAGGATGCGGTCAGCGGATAGATGAAGCCGGTTAGGATGCAGACGAAGATCAGGAACGGCCAGAGCTTGATCCGCTCAGCCAGTGCACCTGACACAATCGATGCCGTTGCGGCACAGAACATCAGCTGGAAGATATAGTCGGACCCGGTTGAGGCGTAGGACGAATCGTCCGCATCTGCGAGCGCGACGCCGACAGGCTCAAGCACACCAACGGCTGGGAATAGCGCGGAGAAGTAGCCTTCAATCGCCCAGTCACCCAGCGGGTACATCAGGTTGTAGCCGATGAGCCAGTAGAAGATCGCTGCGAGGGAAAACAGCGCAACGTTCTTGGTCATCTGCATGGTGACGTTCTTGGAACGGACAAGCCCGCCTTCCAGCATGGCGAACCCGGCCGCCATGAAGAAGACAAGAAAGCCGCCGATCAAGAACAGCAATGAGTTCATGATCCAGACGAATTCGTCTGCGGCTACCGTCGCAGGTGCGTCGTCCTGCGCCAGTGCCAGGGTCGGGAGGGCTACAGCCAAGCCCACGACCGGGATAAGTTTTGTTAGTTTCATCAGTGATATGTCCCTATTTCCCGACGGATCAGATCGCGTCTTCATTGGTTTCGCCGGTGCGAACGCGCAGAGCGCTCGACACGTCGAGAACGAAAATCTTGCCGTCGCCGATTTTGTCGGTCTTGGCAGTGGTGGCGATGGTTTCGACGACCTGATCAGCCATCGAGGCTGACACCACGATTTCCAGTTTCACTTTTGGTACAAAGTTCACGGCGTATTCTGCGCCACGATAGATCTCGGTATGGCCGGACTGTGAGCCGAACCCCTTGATCTCGGTGACCATCATGCCGCGTACCCCGATCGACGTGAGCGCTTCGCGCACCTCTTCGAGTTTGAACGGCTTGATCGCTGCGATGACGAGTTTCATGGATACCCTTCCGCTATCACGACGCCCACCGCGTCGCTGTTCGTGGGGGGAGGAAGAGCGCGAAGCTGCCTCTTAACAAGGCATTGACCGAGGCTTTCCGGGTGATTCAGTCTATGGATCGCATATTTTTTGCACAAATTATAATCTTTGCACATAATTTGAGCATAATTGAATCGCGAAAATCTGACGGAGCTTTGCGGGAAAGCCGCTCCACTTCTGCGACGGAAGCGCTTATCTTACGGTTCAGGCAGGAAAATGGACCGACATAAATGAGTGGCCCAACGCGCAAGAAGCCGCCTCTCGTGGCGGAGAAAAGAAACCAGGCAAAACCGGCTGCAAAGCGGAAATCGAAGCCGCGCAAATCGCGCGCGAAGTCGGCGGCTTCGCGCAACCCTATTGTCTGGCTGTTCCGGTCGATCTTCAGACTGATCTGGGGCATTGGATGGCGGGTCGGCGCCTTAAGCGCGCTCGCGATTGGGGCGGCCATTCTGTATTTCGCTGTTGCCCTGCCGCCGGTCAGCGCGTTGCTCGACGGACGCTCGCGCGGGTCGGTGACCCTGCTTGACCGGGACGGACAGGTTTATGCGTGGCGCGGCGAGCAATTTGGCGGGCAGATCACGGCTGAAACCGTATCGCCGCATTTGAAGAACGCTGTGATCGCAACCGAGGACAAGCGGTTCTATCGGCATTTCGGAATTTCACCTCGCGGGATTGCCAGCGCGATCCGCATCAACCTGCGGGAGGGGCGCGGGCCACTTTCCGGGCACGGCGGCTCAACGATCACGCAGCAGACGGCGAAGCTCTTGTGCCTTGGCGTACCGTTTGATCCTGATGGCGGTTTGACCGAAGCCGAGTTCGAAGCGGACTGCCGTCGCACGACGCTGGCGCGGAAGATCAAGGAAGCGCTCTACGCGATGGCGATGGAGGTGCGATATTCAAAGGATGAAATCCTGACGATCTATCTGAACCGCGCGTATCTGGGCGCAGGCGCCCGCGGGTTTGAGGCGGCTTCACAGCGCTATTTTGGCATCTCGGCGAATGAACTGCTGCCCTCGGAAGCGGCCATGCTGGCCGGTTTGCTGGTCGCACCCTCTCGGTTCGCGCCCACCGCCAACCTGCAACGCAGCCAGGACCGGGCGAACCTGATTCTCGGCCTGATGGGCGATCAGGGATATCTCTCGGCCGAAGATGAAGCGGTGGCCAAGGCCAACCCGGCGGTTCTCAGCGAAGCGGCGGAGGCGCGCGCGGGCGGGTATTTCGCCGATTGGGTGATGGACCAGGGTCCGGGGTTCCTGACGGAATCCACCACCGAAGACGTGACCGTCCGCACGACCTTCGATCAGGACATTCAGACGGCTGCCGAAGAGGCGTTGCAGTTTGTCTTCGAGACCAAGGTGAAGCCCGGTTCGAAAGCGCAGGCGGCCATTGTCGTGATGAGTGCCGACGGCGCCGTGCGCGCCATGGTGGGTGGGCGCAAGTTCCGCGGTGTCGCCGGACAGTTCAACCGCGCGATCCAGGCCAAGCGGCAGACCGGTTCCGCGTTCAAGCCGTTTGTCTATGCGGCGGCTCTGGACCTTGGGTTCTCGCCCAACACCACGGTGCGCGACGAGCCGACCTGTTGGGATGTGCCGGGTTCGGGTGAGTGGTGCCCGCAGAACTACACCAACGATTTCCGCGGCACTGTCACGTTGACCGAGGCGTTGGCGCGGTCACTGAACATCCCGGCGGTGAAAGTATTTGACCGTGTGGGACGCGAAGCGGTGGTGAACATCGCGACAGACTTCGGAATCGAAAGCGATCTGGCCGTTGGCCCTGCTTTGGCGCTTGGCACGTCAGAATCCACGCTGCTTGAAATGACCGCGGCCTACGCCGGCATTCTGAACGGCGGGTCTTCAGTGCTGCCCTACGGCCTTGTGGAACTGAGATTGAAGGGCGAGGAAGCGCCCCTGATGGAGCAGGAAGGCGGCATCGGGGAACGCGTGATCCAGTCCGAGGCGGCGCGGCAACTCGTTTACATGATGAGCCAGGTGATCGAACGCGGCACCAGCACACGCGCGCAATTGCCCGGAGGCAGGCCCGCTGCGGGCAAGTCCGGCACAACGCAAGCCGCGCGGGATGCGTGGTTCATTGGCTTCACTGCGGATTACGTGGCCGGGGTCTGGATTGGCTATGACGACAACACGCCTTTGACCGGCGTCACCGGCGGCGGGCTTCCGGCAGAGATCTGGAAGGAAACGATGAGCCTGATCCACGCCGATCTGCCGGTGCGAGACCTGCCCATGATGGTGCCGGAGGGTGTCGCGCAGGCGCCCTCGCCCGAGCGGCAGCGGCGCTCCGGCGCAGACAATGCGGTGGAGCGCGTGATCCTGAACGTTCTGGACGAGATCTTCGGGCGCTAGGGCGTTTCAGCTGTACATCTCTGGCAAGTCGACACTCGACTGCTTGCCAAGCTTGGAGCGATGCTGATCGAGAAAGCTCTCGGCAGCGGACTGCCCAGCATCGAACAGCGCCGAGAGCGTCCCAGGCGTTGGAACCAGCTTCGAAGCGACGCTCAATTCGGTCATCAGCGCGTCGTCGGCCACCATATGGATGCGCACTTCTTTCATGGCGCCCTTGGGGATGCTGCCGTCGGCAATCAGGCGTTGCACAAAGTGAATGGCGCGGAGTTCTCGCAGCAGCGACGAGTTGAAGCTGATTTCATTGATGCGGTTCAGGATGTCGCGCGCCTCACGCGGCGCCTCGTTCCGCTCCAGCGGATTTATGTTCACAATCACAATGTCGCTCGGCAAATTCGAAGCGAACAGCGGGAAGAGCGCGGGGTTGCCGGTGTAGCCGCCATCCCAGTATTCCTCACCTTCGATCGTGACCGCCTGAAAGATCGTCGGCAGACAGGCGGACGCCAGGATCACATCGGTATTGATCTCCTGCCCGGAAAACACGCGGATCTTGCCCGTGCGCACATTGGTGGCCGAGACGAAAAACGCCGGATCACGATCTGCACAGACATCAGCATAGTGGAACGCATCCGCAATGCGCGTCAGCGGGTTTTGATAGAACGGCCCATAGGCATAGGGGCTGACCATGCGGGTCCAGGCATCGCCAAGACTGTAGGGCAGCGAATACTCGATCCCCTGGCTGATCAGACCCGGCGCAGGAAAAAGCGCGCTCATCCAGTGGGCGAGACGCATATCGCCGATGCCACTGACCTGGCTCCAGAGCCATTTGAGGTTCGCGCGTGCGCCTTCGCGCCCGTTTTCCACAAGCCCCGCCTTCAGGGCCGCGCCGTTCAAGGCCCCCGCAGAAGTGCCCGAGATACCCGCGATCTCAACGCTCTCGTCTTGCAGCAGGCGATCAACGACCCCCCAGGTGAAGGCGCCATGCGCGCCGCCGCCTTGCAAGGCGAGGTTGATGCGGACCGGCTTTGCCATCTCAGATCAAAGCGCCGTCCAGCCGCCATCGACGCTGATCGTGGTGCCCGTGATCTGGGCGGCCGCATCAGAGCACAGAAAGACGCAAGTGCCGCCCATCTGTTCCACCGTCGCAAAGGCTTTCGACGGCTGGCGGGCCAGCATGACCTCGCGAATGACGGTGTCGCGGTCCATGTCATACTCTTTCATGGTGTCGGGGATCTGCGCTTCGACCAGCGGGGTCAGCACGTAGCCGGGGCACACGGCGTTCGCTGTGATCGGCTCTTCGGCGGTCTCCAACGAGACGACCTTGGTCATGCCCACCACCCCGTGCTTTGCAGCAACATAGGCCGATTTATAGGGCGAAGCGGTCAGCCCATGGGCCGATGCAATGTTGATGACCCGGCCCCAGCCCGCAGCGCGCATCACTGGCAGGGCCGCTGCCGTGGTGTGAAAGGCCGAGTTCATGTTGATCGCGATGATCGCGTCCCATTTCTCAACCGGGAACTTATCGATGGGATCGACATTCTGAATGCCCGCGTTGTTGATCAGGATATCGCAAGAGCCAGCCTTCTCGATCAGCGCGCGGCACTCATCACCTTTAGACATGTCCGCCTTGATATAGCGTGCCTCGACCCCGGTTTCGTCCGCGATCTCTTTCGCGATGGCATGATCCTCTTCGCGGTCCGTGAACGAGTTCAAGACGACATCTGCACCCGCCTTGGCCAACTCCCGGGCAATCCCAAGCCCGATCCCTGAGTTCGATCCAGTGATGACAGCGGTTTTGCCCTTGAGTGACATGGCCTGATCTCCTTCGCATGTGCCGCATAGTTTCTGCGGCTGCACGATAGCGAATTACGGCCCCGATGCCAGACGTATAAACCCGAGTTTACTTGTACGTAAACGACAATCGCCTAGGGTAGAGCGACACACAAACAAGACAGCGCAATGGGTCCCATGGAATGTCCATATGACATCACCAACCGTATGATCCGGGAAACCGGGGAGGCCGTTCAATCGGGTGATTTTCAGAAGTTTTTGCAGCATTTTTCCGTTCCGTTCGTTCTGGAAACTTTCGAAGGCAAGCACCTCCTTCGCTCGTTGTACGAATTTGAACTGCACTTTCACGGTATTTGCCAATTCCGCGCTGAGAACGGAGTCGTGAGAAGTGAGCGGGAAAATATCTCCGCCACGTTTCACAACGCCGACACAATCGCTTTGATCCATGTCTCCCATCTCTTCCTGGAAGATGGCTCTCTGTTCGACCGCCCTTACCCGACCTATTCCGTGATCCGAAGATATGGCGACCGGTGGTTGACCCAATATTGCCAATACGCCGTGGGCGACATGGACGCATTCACGCGGGCCTTGATGAAATACAAGGAAGATAGTCTGGATTCGCCCGACACAGTTCCGTTAGCATAGACTCAACACCAACCCGCCAACCAAGCGCCACGACACATGCCGCCAAAGATTTCCGCCCAGAGGATTGCCAATGACTTGCTGTCCCGGACCGGTGCCGCCATGGAAAGCGGCGACCTTGAAGCGTTCTGCGGCTGTTTTTTCCGACCCCTCATCGTTGAGACATTCGAAGGGAAGCGCCTTTTGCAAACCCGGGACGACATCGAAACGGTTTTCGCGGCTGTGCGCAACTTCCGCGCGGCTCATGCCATTGTCGATGTCGTGCGTGAAAACGTGGCCGCCGAGTATGTGGACTGTGAAACCATAGCGGCCACGCATGTGTCACGCATGCTTCAGAAGGGTGATGTGCTTTTCGACAAGCCCTATCCGGCCTATTCCGTCATCAAGAAGGCCAACGGCGTCTGGCGCATAAACTACTGCCAATATGCCATTGACGAGGCCACGCCGCTCAATCGCGCCCTGCACAGCCCAGAAAAAACGCCGCGGAAACCCGCGGCGCCTGTCGAGAAGTAAGTTTGTAGGCGACTTAGAAGCCGAGACCTTCGTACTTCTTCTTGAACTTGGAAACGCGGCCGCCCGTATCCATCAGGCGCGTGCCACCACCGGTCCAGGCCGGGTGCACGGTCGGGTCCACGTCAAGCGCCAGCGTGTCGCCCTCTGCGCCCCAGGTCGAGCGCATTTTAACGATATCGCCGTTCGTCATCTTTACGTCGATGACGTGATAATCGGGATGAATGTCTTTTTTCATGAGGTCAGGCCTTCTTCGGCTTGTAGGTCGTGTCTTCGGCGATCCGGGCCGATTTACCACGACGCGAACGCAGATAATACAGCTTCGCGCGGCGCACACGGCCCCGGCGCACAACCGTGATGCTGTCGATGTTGGTCGAATGCAGCGGGAACACACGTTCCACACCTTCACCGAAGGAAATCTTGCGCACGGTGAACGACCCGGCAATGCCCTCGCCATTCTTGCGCGCGATGCACACGCCTTCGTAATTCTGCACACGCGTGCGCGTGCCTTCTGTCACCTTGTAGCCAACGCGGATCGTATCACCCGCCTTGAAATCTGGAATATCCTTGCCGAGCGCGGCCACTTGCTCGGCTTCCAGTTCTGCGATCAGATTCATCTGACGCACTCCTATGTCTGCCCCGGGTTGATCCCGAGAGGTGTGTTGCGCCTCAGAGCTCCGATTTCAGAGTGGGCCGGTCGTACCGCCCGCCGGAGGATGCAGGTCATCTTTGCTTGAGTGTTCGCTTTGCCACGAACCTGCGCCGTATAGGAGCGTCACGCCCTTGAATCAAGACAATTCTCGGCATCGCGCGATGTAGCGTTAACGGATTTTCCCCGCGTTTCTGCCACAAGCGCCTTGAACCTACCAAACGGAACGCGTCGATGCCCTTCGAAGAAAACTCCGAGCTGCCAATTGCCATCCTCGATATCTTGCCGAACCCAGTGCTCGTGAAAGATGCAGAAACGCGCTATGTCTGGGTCAATTCCGCGTTTGAAGACCTGTTCAATGTGCGCCGGGCAGACCTGATCGGGCAGTTGGATAAAGACATGTTCAAAGACAGACAGGTCGCACAATGCAACGGTGGGGACTTGCGCGTTCTCGAAAGCGGCAATGTCGATGAAGCTTATGAAACGGTCTATAAAGACAACAAACACCCGCGCGTCACCATCACCCGCAAAAGTCGCCTGACCGTCGACGGAACGCACTTCCTGGTCGGTGTGATGCACGACATCACGGACATCACCGAAGCCAACCGGGCGCTCGAAGACAGCAAAACCCAGTTGGAAGAACAATCGATCAGACTGGCCGAAATGGCCTATACCGATCCGCTCACAGGGGTGCTGAACCGCCGGCGCCTTGCCGAACTTGCCGAGATGGTTTTTGGCACTCATCGCAATCATGGCGGCGCCATCGTTTGCGATCTCGATCATTTCAAGCGCGTCAATGACGCTTACGGGCATGATGCCGGGGATGCGGCACTCCTCCACTTTGTGGACATCGCTCAAACTGCGTTGCGGGAGGGGGACCTCATTGCCCGCACCGGGGGGGAGGAATTCGCATGCCTGCTGCCCGGCACCAATGCGGAGGAAAGCTTTGCCATCGCCGAACGCATGCGCGCGGCACTCGAAATCTCACCGTTCACGTTTGGCGGGCACTCTATTCCACTTACGGTCAGTCTGGGTGCCACCCAATTGAACGGCGGACCATTCCAACTTGATGCCTTGCTCAGCCGGGCAGACAAATGTCTTTACCGCGCAAAGAACGAAGGGCGAAACCGAACGATCATGGCAGTGTAACGTCAGCTGTCGTCCAACAAATCCGGGCGCCGCTCGCGTGTCAGCCGCTCCGCCTCAGCCCGGCGCCACTCTGCCACCGCCGCATGATCCCCCGAGGTCAGAACCTCCGGGATGGGACGCCCCTCCCAAATGGCAGGTCGGGTGTATTGCGGATGCTCCAGAAGCCCCTCTGAGAAGCTTTCTTCCTCCGTTGACGCCACATTGCCCAGCACACCGGGCAACAGCCGCACGGTCGCATCTATCATGGCCTGCGCCGCGATCTCGCCCCCCGTCATCACGAAATCCCCAAGGGAGACCTCTTCAACCCCGAAATGGTCGATCACCCGCTGATCCAGCCCTTCGAACCGCCCGGCGATCAAACAGACACCCGGGCCGTCCGCCCAGCGCCGCGCCATCGACTGATCGAACGGAACACCGCGTGGCGACAGATAGACCAGCGGCAGCTTGCGCCGCCGTTGCGCAAACTGGATGGCCTTGCCGACAATGTCAGGGCGCAACACCAGCCCGGCGCCGCCGCCTGCGGGTGTGTCATCCACCTTGCGATGTTTGCCCTCGCCAAACACCCTCAAGTCAATCGGATCAAGCTGCCAAAGCCCCTGACCCAGGGCTTTTCCCGTAAGCGATGCCCCAAGCACCCCTGGAAACACATCCGGAAACAAAGTGATTACCTGAGCACACCAGGCCGCCGCCACCGACGGCCTGTCAGACATCAGATCGCGCGGGGCAGCACTGGGAGCAATCGTCAACCAACCATGGGATTTCGAGGGTGCGTCAGACATGGCCCAAGCGGATACACCTGGGCCTCTAAAGCCGCAACTCTGCTCTCCATTGACCTGAAAATATCCCGGGAGGGGTCCGGGGAGGGCAGCGCCCTCCCCGGTGGAGCGACGGGCGAAGCCCGGCGCAAACCCTCAGTTGGCCTGGCGCGCCAGAGCCGCTGCGTATTCCGGACCAAGGGCCGCAAGGCCCTTCAGAATGTCGATGGCATAGGCCAGCTGGTAATCCTCATCCCTGAGGTCAGCCGCCGCCTGAGCCCGCTCCCGATCTTCTTCGATCAGGCGACGCTCATCTTCCGACAAGTCGCTCGAAAGCGATCCACGCAGATCGGCCTCCGACCGCCCAGAACGTGCATTCTCTTCTTCGTCCTCTTCCGCACGCCGTGGTGGCTGCTCAACGATGATGTCAGGCGATACGCCCAGAGCCTGGATCGACCGTCCCGACGGCGTGTAGTAGCGCGCTGTCGTCAGACGCATCGCACCATCGCCACGCAGCGGCATCACGGTCTGAACCGAGCCTTTGCCGAAGGATTTCGTCCCCACCACGATGGCCCGGCGATGATCCTGCAACGCGCCTGCCACAATCTCGGAGGCCGAGGCCGAGCCGCCATTGATCAGAACCACAATCGGTTTGCCATCGGCCAGATCACCGGCTTCGGCATTGAACCGGTCGCCATCCTGCGGCTCGCGCCCACGGGTCGAGACAATCTCACCGCTGTCAAGGAACGCATCCGACACCCGCACGGCTTGCGTCAACAACCCGCCCGGGTTGTTGCGCAGGTCAATGACGAAGCCGTTCACATTGTCCATGCCACCGGCTTCTTCGACCTTCTCCGCCAGTTGATCCCGCATGGTCGGGAAGGTCTGATCACTGAAGGTTGTCAGGCGCAACACGACAGTCTCACCCACGGTGCGGCTGCGAACCGCCGTCAGTTTGATCGTATCGCGAATGATCGAGACATCGAACGGCTCGGTCTCACCTTCGC
This sequence comes from Pseudomonadota bacterium, assembly GCA_038532095.1. GTDB lineage: Bacteria > Pseudomonadota > Alphaproteobacteria > Rhodobacterales > Rhodobacteraceae > JAJDOD01. The sequence continues at coordinate 1,535 of JBCBBB010000029.1, read as the reverse complement.
GCACGACGGTCACCACAATCTCCGACCCAACAGGGCCTCGCATCAGGTCAACGGCCTCATCAAGGGTCAGACCCAGCACACTTTCGCCGTCTACATGCGTGATGTAGTCGCCCGCTTCCATCCCGGCCTGATCCGCCGGTGTCCCGTCGATGGGTGAGACGACCTTCACGAACCCTTCTTCCTGCGTCACTTCGATGCCCAGCCCTCCGAATTCGCCCCGGGTCTGGACCCGCATCGCTTGCGCATCGTCCGGTGACAAGTAAGAGGAATGCGGATCAAGCGAGGTCAGCATGCCGTTGATCGCCGCTTCGATCAGGTCTTCGCTGTCGACCTCTTCGACATATTGCGAGCGGATACGCTCGAAAATATCTCCGAACAGGTCCAGTTGTTCATAGATGCTCGTCTTCTTCTCGGCCTCCTGCGCGATCAGGGGACCGGCAACCTGTGTCGTGACGACCGCGCCGAACATCACCCCCGTGATCGTGGCCAGAAAAAACTGTCGCATGCGTTATCCTTGTTCTTGTTCCAGCGTCAGGCGCGTGGCCGGATCGACCGGAATACCGCCTTGTCTGAGTTCTATATAAACCGTTTCGTCCCGAGAGAGACTATCGTTAGCCCCGCTATCGTTCAAATTATCTTGTGCGGCACTTTGCCCTTGCCCGGCAAGGCCGACCGGATCGCCCGCACGCAGCACCTGCCCGCGTGTCACAAAGCTTCTTGAAAGACCCGCCATCAGAACAAGTAACTGACCATCAGCTTCCAGTATGACAACCGTATCACGATCTGGAAATTCAGTTGAAAAACGGACAGTTACGTCTGTCGGACTAGTCAGCAATGCCTCGGGCGCGGTCGCCACAGCCCAGCCGGTGCGACCGGCTTCGGGACTGAAATCCGCAACGATGAGCCCTGCAAACGGCGGCTGCCACGGCGCTGGCGCTGTCGTCTGAAAGACACTTTCCGCCGACACAAGACTGTCAGCAAGGGCCGACAGCGTCTCCGCGCTGTTGATCAGCGCCTCCATTGCGGCGGTGTTTGTGGCGAGTCGCGGTGGCAATTCGGTGCGGTCGGTCAAGGCCTCCCCCAGCGCGCGCCGCGCTTGCGTGACCCCCGACAACCCCTCTTCCACACTGGCTTCTGCCGCCGCGATAAGGACTTGCAAATCGTCCAGTTCCGACAACCGGCCTTCAAGTTCCGCAGCACGGGAAAAAAGCTGCGGTGTCAGCGCGGAGGCAAGCGTACCCGCCCGGATGCTGTCCACCGCCGTGCCGGGATGCAGCAGGCTTTGGGTTTCCGTTTGCGCTGTTGCATTTTGCATCAGAGCCAGAAGTGACGAGATATCCCCGTCTTCATCCGCCAGCGCCGCCTCCAAATGCCGTTCTTCCAGCATCAGGCGCCGTTGCTCCGCACGCATCGCTTGCAAACCCGCCTCGTAGGCGCGCACGGCATCGGTCAATGCGCCAACCCTGTCACCCGCGCTTTCCGCCGCCTCCAAAAGGCTCGCCGCCGCCAGAAGCCGCTCACGGGCTTCAATCGCC
>JBCBBB010000028.1:0-25747 GCA_038532095.1 Pseudomonadota bacterium | reverse complement strand
CCGTCATCGGGGTGTCGATGAACCCGGGGCGTATGATACTCACCGCCACACCGCGTCCACGGCACTTTCGCCGCAACGCGGTCGCATACGCTTCGAGGGCGGCCTTGGTGGCAGAGTATGACAAAAGCGCGCCTTGCGGGGACCGCGCCGCAAGGGAAGATATCAAAGCGATCTGCCCCCTGCCCCGCGCCAGCATCTGTGGCAGAGCACATTGTAATGAAAAGAGCGCCGCAGTGAGGTTCACGTCAACCACGCGCTGCAATTGACTTGCAGGCTCGATCCCATCGACATTCCCGCACTTCACGCCCGCGTTCGCGATGAAAAGATCAATGGGTGAGGCCGCATCGAAACCCGTGATCATTTCTGCAACCGCCTCTTGGTCCCGCAAGTCTGTTTGCGCCACGGTGACGGTCGCTCCTTTTGCTTCGGCCACCGCACGCACCTCGTCCAAACGCTCCGCAGAACGGCCAAAAAGCAAAAGCGCGCGCTCCGGGCCGGCCAAAGCCTCGGCAAGTGCACGTCCCAGCCCGCCGCTGGCACCGGTCAGCACGATATTTCGGGGGGACTTCATGCCAAGATACGGTCCGCGAGGGCCTTCGCGCCAACTGATGCGCCCGGCCCATCAAAACTGCCGGGGACATGATATTCGTTCAGCAAGAACGCTTTGAATGCCTCCGCCTTCTGAGTGTTCGGTTTCTCCGGAGCGCTCCAAAACCTATCTAACCCGGCCTGTTCTGTCAGGCCGTCCATGTCATACACCGCGTCCCCCAGCACAGTGCATGGACACCCCGCGAGCACGGCCTGAAGCCCGACCGTGCTGTTGACGGTCACGACCCCTTCAGACTGGGCCAACAAGGCCTCAAGATTGCCACCGTCGAGGTAATGGACCCTGTCACGCACCCCCGCCGCTTCAGCACGTTCGGCAACGAGTACGCGCCACGGCGTTCGTCCGTTGTCCAGCGGATGGCGTTTGATGACGAGATGCGCATCTGCTGGCGCGTGGTCTGCAAAACTGCTCAAAACGCTCTCCAGATGTTGCCGCAAGGTTTTGCCTTTCCCATGGTCGCGGATCTGAAAGTCGGCTTCGAGTTGGAGCGGGAAAAGGAACACAGGGCCTTCCAGATGCTCAATGACCTTTTCGGCCAAGCGGTCGATGCGGGCCGACGTGAAGCTTTTCACAGCTTTCCCGACCCAACCCGCGTACTCTTCCCATTGCGACACGACGCTTGGGCGTTGGTAGTGCGGCGTTAAGAACCAACCGAGCAGCATTCCGGGAAGGTGATAGCCGATGTCCAACACAGCATAGTGCAAGAATGACCCACCCCGCGCATCAACCGGTTCGGGCTTTGCCCGCGGCGTGTCTGCCTCGAACCGTTCGGGGATGCGGGAGTGACCACCCATCCCATCTGGTTCGACCAAAATCCAACCCGGGCGGATCATTCCGTGTTCAACGATATGGACATGCGGCGGTTGGGCCATTCGGCGGATCGCCTCAAGCGCCAGGCGATGATAAAATCGTCCATCTCCAAGCATCACCACATCCGTGGGCTGAAAATCCGTCAAAAACCCTGCGATCCAATTCGGGTAATCCGCAGCGGGAACGGAACATTTCGTAAAAGCGCCTGCGGTGCGATCCCAATACAATTTGTCACCCAGTGAAAAGCCGATGCGGTGCACGTTCGCCCCGCGCATAGTGAGTTCCCGGCCCACGCTTCTGAAAAACAAGCTGGACGGCCCTTGCAGCATCAGAACACGGGCTTCAGTAGAGGCCACCGGCGCAAAATCGGAAGAAAGATAAGTCAACCCAGCGTCCCGCAGCTTTTGTTTCGTCTGCAATGACATAGCTTTGAATCTGGATGATCGCCACAAGTGCCGTTATAAATAGGGCCAATGGTACAGGAAACCGCCAATTTGAAAGTTGCACCCACGCCGCAAGCCGAGCCAAATGCTGCGAAGCAAGCTCAGGCCGAGGCGATGGCTCCGTCTGCGCAATCGCAAGCCAAACCGGAGACGTCCACGCCCGCCAATGCACAGCTAGCGACGGCTTCGACACGGCTCCGCCCACGCACTCGGCGGCGTCATGTTTTGCTGTATCTCAGCTTTATTTTGCTCGTTATCGCTCCGATTGGAAGCGCGGCCTACTACCTCTTTGCGCTGAGCGCCGATCAGTTCCATTCGCGTGCGGGCTTCTCCGTGCGCTCGGAAGAGTTCAGCAACCCGCTCGACGCGCTCAGCGCCTTTACCGGGGTCAATGGCGGCACCGGGGCGGCGGCCGATAGCGAGGTGCTCGAAGATTTCATCCAATCGCAGACGCTGATTGAAAAAATCGACCGTGAACTCGATCTGCGGAGCATGTTCGCAGCCCGCCCGACGGGATTCGAGCTTATTCCCGCCGATGTTGTTTTCGGCCTGCGCGCCGATGCCACGATCGAAGACCTGGAGAAATACTGGTCGCGCATGGTGCTAGTGTCGCGCAACACAAGCTCGGGCATCATTGACCTTGAGGTCCGCGCGTTCACGCCTGAAGACGCCCACGCGCTAGCCACGGCCATTTTGGACGAGAGCACAGCACTGGTGAACGACCTCAGTCGCATCGCCCAAGGGGACGCCATCCGCTTTGCCTTGGAGGACGTGGAACTCGCTGAAAGCCGTTTGGCGGATCTGCGCAAGCAGGTGCGTGATTTCCGCTCCCAAAACAGGCTGATAGACCCCGAGTCTAACGTAGATAGCCAGTCCGGCGTTCTGCGCGAGCTGCACTCTTTGCTGGCGGAAACTCTGATCCGGCGCGGCAATATCGAAGCCTATGCAAGTGCCGATGATTTGCGCATCACCGATCTGGATCGCCAGATCGCTGTGATCCGGGAACAGATCGAAGCCGAGCGGGCCGTCTTCGCGGCACGGGATCAATCCGGCCCTTCGCTTTCAGACGTCATTGGCACATTTGAAGAACTGTTGGTCGACCTCGAGTTTTCGGAAAATGCCTACACCGCCGCGCTGGCCTCGGTTGAACAAGCACGGGCGGAAGCGCGGCGCCAAAGCCGCTATGCGGCTGTCCATATTCAACCCACGCGCGCTGAACGAAGCCTCTATCCCAGCCGATGGCAGCTTCTGCTTGTCGTGTCCGTTGCAGCACTTTCGCTCTGGGCCGTCTTGTCCTTGGTCTACTACAACATTCGTGATCGGTCCTGACGATTGCTTCGGTTTCGCGATGTCTCGAAATCCTACGCGGTGCCCGGTGGCACGCGGCATGTCCTCAGGGGTCTCACGATTGATCTTCCGCGCAACCGGAACGTCGCAATTGTGGGTCGCAACGGGGCTGGAAAATCCACGCTCCTGCGCATGATCAGCGGCATTTTGCGGCCGGACACGGGCACCATTGAGCGCGAAGGCCAGGTGTCTTGGCCGCTTGGGTTCGCAGGCGGCTTCCACCCTGCGCTGACCGGACGCCAGAATGCGCGGTTCGTGGCCAGGGTTTATGGTGCGGACACCGAAGACATGGTCGCCTTCGTGGAAGACTTTGCCGAGCTTGGCGCCTTTCTCGACATGCCGTTCCAGACATATTCGACAGGCATGCGCGCACGCCTGGCCTTTGGCGTGTCAATGGCCGCGGACTTTGACTGGTATCTCGTCGATGAAATCACCGCCGTGGGCGACAAAGTTTTCCGAGAGAAGTGCAAACGCGCGTTCGAAGACAAACTGACCAACGCACAGATGCTCATGGTGTCGCATTCCGATGCCACGCTTCGCGAGTACTGTGATGCGGGCTTGATGCTGAACGATGGTCACGCGTGGTACTTTGACGACCTTGAGGAGGCACTGACAGCCTATCAAGCCCTGCTCAACGACCGGTAAGCGATGCTGGCGCAGGCGACCTCTCCCAGCGCCGATTTGTACTTTGCATTCTCCATGTCTACCGACTTGCAAAACGGTGTTGCCACACAGCTTTCCCCAACGGTGTTTTTGCTGGACGATACGCTCATCGTCGTGCGACACCTTTCAGGGCTCCGCCGCTGGCCAAGCGCGAAGCGGCTGATCTATGTGATCGACGATGATTGGCGCGCCGGTCTCAGGGATGCTGCGTTGCCATTTGGCTATCGTGCAAAACTTGCACTTCGCGAAGCCCGACAAGCACGCTACCTTGAGCGCCGCGCTGATGTGATCCTGTGCAGCAGCGACTTCCTGAAAGGTCACCTCCAACTCCGATGGCCGAACAAGACCATACGCACGCTCGAACCGGCATGGCCGCGTGCCAGCTCCCCTTTGCCAGCTGAACGCCCCAAACGCGTTGCCTGTCTCTCCGCAGCGACACATCGCGCTGACTTCGCGTTCATTAAACCCATTCTCGACGCCGCCCTTTCTGAACTTCACATTCATCTGACTGTCACCGCAAACGCGCCAGTGCCTGGCTCTTGGAAAGACCGGCCCGACGTTACAATCGTGCCGGTCATGACCTGGCAAAGCTATCGGAACTGGATGATGACCGAACACTTCGACATCGGGCTCTATCCAACCTGCGGCACGCCATTCAATGCAGCGCGCTCTGGTAATAAGCTCCTTGAGTACGATCAATTCGGAGCGGCACTGATCTGCTCCAGCAGCTGGCACGCAGGGACAGCGGCAGCAAAAGAAGGGCGTTGCATCACTTGCCCTGACCATCACATTGAGTGGCAACACGCACTCAAGGCTTTGGTTGAAAATTTGGGCAAAGCCAATTCAATTGCGTCCGCAAATAGACGCGCACTGGCGCGCGAAGACCCGCTCATTTCGCAACGAAAACGCTGGCTCGAGATTTTGGAGCGTGACCTCCCCTTAACGACTGGATAAAATCGAAACCCATGATTTCTTTCGGGGAATCTTGGAAAACAGTGCGTGAATCCTACCGTTTATGAGTGAAACGCAGAATTTCGGTTGGGAGTCTGAGCCATTTTAAACGACATCGCGATAATTGGCTATGCGGCCCGTCTTCCAGGCGCTGAAAAAATGGAAGACTTTTGGGCGACTTTGCTCGAAGGCTCATCAAAAATTGGAAAGATACCGGAAGACCGCTGGTCCGAAGCCCGGTTTCAGGGCGCCTGCGAGCCTGAGCCCGGGTTTAGCTACACACAGGCAGCCGGCGTCCTTTCGGACCCGTTTGCCTTCGATGCCGATTACTTCCGGATTTCGCGGCGCGAAGCCGAACAGATGGACCCGCAGCAACGCCTCCTTCTTGAGACGACGGCACGCGCTTTCGATCACGCGGGCATTGACCCAAACACGCTAGAAGGCCCCAAGACAGGCGTTTTCGTTGGTGCGGCAGCGGCCGACCACTCCACACGGATTTCCCAGTCGCCGGACCTGATCGGCCCGCATTTCATGTTGGGCAACACACTTTCAATCCTGTCGAACCGCCTGTCCTATACATGGGATTTTCGCGGCCCCAGCATGACGGTGGATACCGCGTGTTCGTCGTCACTCGTGGCACTGGATTTGGCCCGCGCGGCCCTGGAGCGTGGTGAGATCGATACGGCGATTGTTGCTGGCGTCAACATGCTGCTTTCGCCCTATTCGTTCATCGGATTTTCTCAGGCCCGCATGGTCTCGCCGAATGGCAAGTGCACGCCATTCACTGCTGACGCAGACGGTTATGTGCGGTCGGAAGGCGCCGTAGTCTTTGTTCTGCAAAACCGCTCGAAAGCGGAACTATCAAAGCTCAATGTGCGCAGCATTCTAGTCGGGACTGCTGTGAACTCTGACGGGAAGACGAACGGGTTGGCCTTGCCATCCAGCGAACGCCAGGCCGAACTCATGCAGTCAGTCGTGGATGCCTGTGACATCGCGCCAGAGGACCTGGCCTTCGTCGAAGCGCATGGAACCGGCACCCCCATCGGCGACCCCCGTGAGGCAGCCGCGATTTCGGACGCCTATGCCACACGCCGCGACAGGCCGCTTCCGCTCGGGTCGGTCAAGGCGCATTTCGGACATCTCGAACCTGCGGCTGGACTTGTCGGACTGCTCAAGGCTCAGCTCTGTCTTGAACGAAGCTACCTGCCCGCGATGCCGGGGGCCGACAATCCGAGCCCCGACATTGATTTTGAAGCCCTGAACCTCAACTTGCCGAGCGAAGGGCAATCGCTTCCTCCGCGCGATGGCGGTTGGAGCGCGGCCATCAACTCCTTCGGGTTCGGGGGCACAAATGCGCATGCGGTCTTGCGCCAGGCCCCCCGTGGCAAACCGACGGCGTCGACAGTCCCGCCTTCCCTTTTGCTAACCGCGGCAAGTCCAACCGCGCTTTCAAACCTCGTCGAAGGCTGGGCAGAGGTCGCAGAGACTGCCGAAGCGAACACGCTCGCGGCGATGGCGGTCAGTGCCAACAGACGAATCGCACGACATGCCTATCGCCAGTGCTTCAAAGCGGGCTCGCGAGAAATACTCCGGGACGCGCTTCAAGACTGGCTGGATGACGACAGCACGCCGCAACGGTCGGTCGGGCAAGACCTGCCCGTTGCCTTCGTCTTTTCCGGCAATGGAAGTGCATGGGCCGGCATGGGGCGCGATGTCTTCGCCGGGGACAAGGCGTTCAAGGCCCGGTTCAAAGAGGCCGCGAAAGTCTTCACGAGCCTTGGCTGCCCTGATCTCGAGGCACTCCTGTTCGATCCCGACCTGGAGTCGCAATTGAATCGCGCGGATGTCGTGCAGCCTTTGATCTTTTCAATCCAGGTCGCCATGGCCAGCGCACTGATCGCAGCGGGCGTCCAGCCAAGCGCGACCCTTGGGCATTCCGTCGGCGAATGCGCCGCCGCCGTTGTTGCCGGACGTGTCACCCTGTCAGAGGCCGCCCGCATCATCGTCAGCCGGTCAAAAGCGTTCGAACCTTTGCTTGGCACCGGCGAGATGGCCGCACTCAACTGCGACATCGACACGGCGAAGGCCATGATTGCTGATTTCGGTCTTCCGCTCGACGTTTCCGCCGAAAACTCGCCGCGCAACGTGACCGTGAGCGGTACGAAAGACGCGATTGCACAGCTTCTCAAGCGTGCCAAGGCAGACCGGATCTCGGCACTGCGCCTCGGCGTGGCCTACCCGTATCACAGCCGTGCTGTCGACAAGATCGCGAAGGCTCTGGTCGAAGACTTGGGCGAAGTTTCACACAGCCCGTCCGACACCCGTTTCTATTCCGGATGTCTCGGGACGCGCGCCGATGATGTGCCGCTCGACACCGCCTACTGGCGTCGCAATGCCCGCGATATGGTCGCCTTCAAGTCCGCAGTCGAAGCGATGGACGCAGACGGGCTTGGCCTGTTTCTCGAAATCTCACCGCGCAGCGTACTTCTGGGCAACCTGCGGGACACCTTGGCCGCCTCCGGCCGTCCTCACGCCTTGCTGGACACCCTGAAGAAAGACACCCGCGCCGACACGATGCCCGAGACGATTGCGCGCAAAGTGCTGGCGGCCGGCGGTGAAACGGACGAGCTTAAAATCCTGGGCCCCAAGAAGGCGCAGGTCATCTCTGTTCCCGACTACCCGTTTGACCGCGAGGTTCTGAAGCTGCCGCCCAGCTCGGGGTTCGCGGCAGAGATCAGTGGCGCACCAGAGCATCCGCTGCTCGGGCGCAAGCTGAGCACAGATGGCTACACCTGGACGAGCAGTGTATCCCTGACGCGCCTTCCATGGCTCGCGGACCACAAAGTAAACGGCTCCGTCCTATTGCCCGCCATGGGCATGCTCGACATGTTCCGCGCGGCCGCTGCTGACATCGCCAAGGGTGACACGTTCGAACTGAGAGATATCGAGTTCCTGAAACCGGTTGTCCTTGATCAAGGGACAGCTCGGTTGCACATGACCTTCGATGACCGGACCCAGCGCTTCACGTTGCGCCTGGAAAAGGATGGCACCTCAGAAAGGGCGGCACAGGCCACTCTGCGCGTCGGCGTCCCCGAATTGGCACTTCAGTGCAGTGTCTCTGCCAACCAGACGGCCGATCAGCTCTATGACGAACTCGCCAATGCTGGCCTGCAATATGGAGAAGCGTTTGCACGGCTTGCGCGTTTCGGCGCCCGCACGAACTGCCTCGACATCGGTCTGGCTAACACCAAAGATGGCTCGGCGGTAGAGAGTTTTGCCTGTCGTATGGACGCGCTGCTTCACGGCACGGCCCTGATGGTTAAAGCGCAGGGCGTGCGTGTCCCGTACAGGATTGCGCGCGCGCGCTTCCAGGACGGCGGAGAGATACTTGGCGGCCGACTTCTGCCAGCGGAAAACGGACTGCAAGGGGGGCTGAACGTTTCTGCCACGGACGCGGCTGGTGAGGTGTGCGTTCAACTTGACGGACTTGCATTCGCCCGCCTGCCCGCAGCGGCGCGCCCAAAACACCTTGTCCACGACGAAACCCGCCTGCGCCTTTCCAAATCTGCACCTGTGGCTAAAGCCGTGCTGGAGAAGATGACCAGGAACGCTGACGGTGAGCCGAGCGATCTGGACGTTGCCCGGGGCGCTGTGGCCGGACGCCTGGCCTGGAACATCTGCTTCGAGATGGGAGAGGCCGACGACCCACGGGCAAAAATGGCCGCGGACTGGTTGATCGATCGCGAGATTGCACAGGAAAGCGAAAATGGGCTGGTCGCTCACGACGCCTGTCCATGGCCGTCACTGGATGACCTGCTTTTGCTTCTCAGCGAGCGCTTGAGCTTTGCATCAGACGAACTTGCCGCCACGCTACTGGGCGCATCCATTGGCTCAACACCCAAGCGCCAGCCCTTGTCACGGGTACGCGGGTTCGCCGCCGAGTTCCTCGAACATTTGGACGGCGCACCCCTCAGATTACTCCTGGCGGGGGACGTCGACAGGCGCCTCATCGCCAAGGCACGCGCTCTTGGACACCACGTGACACTCACAGCACCCGATCTGGATGTGTGCCTTGCACGTCTGGGCGACGCAGATGACCTTGATTTCGCAGCTCGCTCCGTTGACCGACTGACGAATTCCGAGCCGTTTGACCTGGTGATCGCTCTGTCAACGCTCGCGCTGGACGACACCAACGCGGACGCGCTTGCAAGCTGCGCAAAACGCGCAACTGAGGTGGTCTTGATTGATGAGCGTCCGGACATCTTCGCGCTTTTGACCCATGGCTACGAAAGCCGCGCGCGCGCCTTTGCCACTCTGCGGCGCTTCGGTTCTCCGGCATCCTTTGATGCACCGGGCGACAGCGCCGTCATGATACACCACCGCGTGAACACCGACACGGTCAGCAACGACACGAACTGGCCCGCGCGGATCGTCGGCAAAGGGAAACTCGCCGAACGCCTGGCCGAGCTCGCACCGAACGCCGCTCAAGCAACCAGATTGGTCATCCTTCCTGAAACCGCCGCACCGGAAGACCGCTTCGCGCTGATGCGCGACACGGCCGCGAGTTTGAAGGAGACCGAAACCGCCTGGATCATCGCCCTCGATCATAACCACATCGGCGAACTGAGTGGCCTCCGGCGCGTTCTGTGTAATGAGACCGGGCGTGATCTGCGCCTCGCAATCGTCGCGGCAGAAACGGCGCCCGAAACAATACTGGCGGCCTTGCAGGATACAGCAGAGACTGAATTGCTTCTGTCAAACACCGGCCTTGAGACCTTGCGCATCCTTCCGGAAACCATGGAGCTGGTCAGCCCGCCACAGGCGCGACATCGGCTGGTTCCAGCCATCGATCTGGGGCATCGTGCGGCGCCCGAATGGGTGATCGAACCGCGCAACCCTCCCGGAAATGGCGAGGTCGAGATTGCGGTTGAAGCCACTGGCTTGAACTTCCGCGATGTGATGCTGGCCCGCGGGATACTGCCCGACGACGCCTTCCTTGGCGGCTATGCCGGGCGCAATCTTGGGATCGAATGCGGCGGCGTGGTGACCCGCTCCGGCCCGGAAACAACGCTGAAGGTCGGCGATCGCGTGGCCACATTTGCCGCCGGTGCGTTCGCCAGCCACACGACCGTTCCCGAAGCCTGTGTGCTCCCCTTGCCAGACGATGTTTCTCTGACCGAGGCCGCGACGCTGCCAGTGGCCTTTTTGACAGCAGACTACGCATTGCGCGATTGCGCGCGCCTGACTAAGGGAGAAAGCGTGCTGATCCATGGCGGCGCGGGCGGCGTGGGCATCGCTGCCATACAGATTGCCCGGGCCATGGGTCTGCGAGTGTTCGCCACGGCGGGCACGCCTGAAAAGCGACGCCTGCTCAAGGCGATGGAGATCGAAGCGTGCTTCGACAGCCGCTCACTCGATTTCGCAGACCAGGTGATGCAAGCCACGGATGGACGCGGTGTGGACGCCGTGGTGAACTCGCTGGCCGGTGTGTTTCAGGCCGCCAGTCTCGAATGTCTTGCCCCGTTCGGACGTTTCGTCGAACTCGGCAAACGCGACATCTTCGAAAATGGCAGCCTTGGCTTGCGTGCCATGAAGAACAACATCAGCTTCTTTGCGGTAGATGCAGATCAACTGGTCAAAGAACGGCCGGACCGCGCAATTACCGTTCTGGACCGCGTGGCGAACGCACTCGATACGGGCGACGTGTTGCCTTTGCCCCATCGGGTTCTGACACATGAAGCCGTCTCAGATGCGATCGAGACCATGCAGCGCGCCGATCATATCGGAAAGATCGTAGTCACGGCACCTAAAGTCCAAGACAGCGTTCCACGCCCAAATGTGGATTATCGCGGCGCCTGGCTGATTACGGGTGGCACACGCGGGTTCGGTCTTGCAACCGCGCATTGGTTGGCACACCGCGGCGCCCGTTCGCTTTGGCTCATCAGCCGGTCAGGCACTTTGGACGAAGAAGACCGAAGCGCGCTGGAGGCACTAGGTGTCGACGTTAACGTTGTCGCACTGGATGTCACCAGTGAAGTCGACATGCAAACTTTGGTTGATCAGATTTCAAAGTGCGAAGGCAAGCTTGCAGGCGTCGTCCATGCCGCAATGATCCTCGATGATGCACCCGCCGCCGACCTGAACGCCGAACGCTTCCGCCGTGTTTGGGATCCAAAAGTCGAAGGTGCGCGGCTTCTGGACCAACTGACGCGAGCGCTGAAACCGGCGCATTTCTGGCTCTACAGTTCCATCGCGACCCGTTTTGGGAACCCGGCACAATCTGCCTATGTGGCCGCAAACGGGGCGCTGGAAGATCTGGCCCGGGCGCGCGCAGCCGAAGGGCTCCCGGCTTTGGCCATCGCGTGGTCCGCCATCGGCGATGCGGGATACCTGCAAACAACCGAAGAACTCCGCGACCGGATTGCGGCGAACGGCGTCGTTCCATTGTCCGCTCAGAGCGCACTGAACACGCTCGACAAAGCGGTGCGCGGGGCACGGGACAGTTCCACGCTCGCAATCGGATCTGTGGACTGGAGCAAACTGGCACACACGCTTCAAATCAAATCCGATCCGCTGTTCGAAAATCTTCGCCTGCGAGAAGCGGCTGTTGATGGAACCGACCTCGATACCTTGATCGCAGAACAAGGTGTTGAGGCTGCTGCGAAAACGGTAACAGCGCTTCTGCTCAAAGAGTTTGCCCAGATCCTGCGCGTGCCGGAGGCGAAGCTGGATGCCACACTCAGCCTTGGTGAGATCGGATTTGACAGCCTTTTGAGCATGCATTTGCGCATGACCATTGAAGAGCGTTTGAACACGCAATTGCCGGCCAACGTGTTGTCTGAACGGCTGACCATCCAACGCCTCGCCATGATCCTTGTAGAAGCGCGGGCGGCGCCTGCCGAACTGGATCGTTCGCTTGCCAAAGCGTTGGCCGAACGTCATCTCGTGGATACGGACGTCGCCAATGAGACCCGGGACGAAATCGTGCGCGCGGCCATCGGTCGGGGCAGGACATGAGGCAGCGGCATCACTCGGACCTGATGGCGCAACTGCGCGCCACGCAGAAAGAGCTAGATACCGACCTTCCAACGCCCACCCGGGAGATCTCGGCGTGGTCGCAGCCACAATTTTCTGATCTTGAAGCGTATGAACGGATCGCCCTTGCACAGGCCGCTTGCACGCAACTGGGCGTCTCGTCTCCCTTCTTTCGCGCTATGGAGAAAAGCCAAGGCACAAGAGCCGTTATCAACGGCAAGTCTTGCGTTAACTTTGCGTCTTACGACTATCTGTCGCTCAACCATAACGCCAAGCTGACCCAAGCCGTGACAACGGCAGTCGAATCTCAGGGCGTATCGGTTTCAGCCTCACGCCTTGTCGGGGGACAGCGCGATTTCCATGGTGAGTTCGAAGAAAAGATCGCGCGTTTTCTTGGCACCGAAGACGCTGTAGCCCTCGTGTCAGGCTACCTGACGAATTTCTCGGCCATCCGAACTCTGGTTGGCGAGGGTGATCTGGTGATGGTCGACGCCCGCGCCCATAACTCGATTTACGAAGGCATCCGCATCTCGGGCGCCGATCACGTCAGTTTCCCGCACAACGACTGGGTCTGGGCGGCAGATTACCTTGAGGAAAACCGGCCAAACCACCGTCAGGTGCTTATCGCAATCGAGGGCCTCTACTCGATGGACGGCGACACGCCGGACCTGCAAAAGTTCATCGATCTCAAAAGGAAGTTTGGCACCTGGCTACTTCTGGATGAAGCACATTCCATCGGTGTTCTGGGCAAAACCGGTCGTGGTCTCTGCGAAGAACAAGGTATCGCGCCTGATCAGGTCGACATCATCATGGGAACCTTGTCGAAGAGTTTCTGTTCTTGTGGAGGCTTTCTGGCCGGGCGTGCGGAGCTTGGCGAACTGATCCGCTTTGGCGCGCCGGGATTTGTTTATTCAGTCGGCCTTTCCGTTCCCAACACGGCTGCGGCGTCTGAAGCGTTTGACCTTTTGAACACCGAGCCCGAGCGCGTGGCACGCCTCCACACTCTCGGCACGCAGTTCCAAAGCGTGGCACATAGCCTTGGGTTGGAGACCGCCGATGCGGGGCCTTTTGCCATCCAACCGGTCATCATCGGCGACTCTTTGCGTGCCGTCTGGGTTTCAAACGCCCTACTTGACGAAGGCTTCAACGTCCTGCCAATTATTGCCCCGGCGGTGCCGGACCAATCTGCTCGGCTCAGGTTCTTCTTGAATTCTGATCATTCGATGGACGACATCACCGCCGCACTGGAAACGACTGCCCGCTTGATTGCCCGCTCAAAAACACAGTTCAGCCGCACCCTATGAACCAGATGTCCAACCCCATCCGCGCTTACGCGCCCCTGTCGCAAGGGGTGTCTGGGCGGCGTGTCCTTCTGCTTCAGGGGCATCCATCCGCCTTCTGGCCGCGGCTCGGAGATGCGCTGGAAGCCGCCGGCGCGCATGTGTTCAAGGTCAACTTTTGTCTGGCCGATCACATCTTTTGGGGCCGGCGCCCGGCGCAGTCTTACCGTGGCCGCTTGGAAGACTGGCCGGACTGGCTCACAAACTTTGTTCAGACAAACGGGATCACCGATATTCTCTATTATGCCGACCGGTTCCCGTACCACGCCGCAGCGCGTGACGTGGCAGACCGCCTTGGCATCAAACCCTGGGCACTGGAATTTGGGTACCTCCGCCCCGACTGGATCACCTTCGAAGAAGGCGGGCTCGGCGCTGCATCGCTTTTCGATCGCAGCATCGAGGGGCTGACGAAAACCGCACTCGGGCGCGAAGAACCCGACATGACACAGCGCTTCCCTCATGATTTCAGCACCGAGGCGTTCAACGAAGTGACCTTCGGCGTCCTTTCTGTTCTGGGGCGTCCGCTCTATCCGCGCTACGTGTCGGATCGGTTCTTCTGGCCACTGCTCGACTATCTCAGCTGGCTCCCGAAGCTTGCGACCGCCGCGCGGGCCGAGCGGGCCGCACAAGCGCTTCAAACCCGCCTCGCAAAAGACAAGAGCCGTTATTTCCTGCTGCCCATGCAAATCGAGGCGGATTATCAAATCCGCTACAATTCACCCTACGTCGCGCTTGAAGACTTCCTGAACGAAGTGTTTCAGTCCTTCGCGCAGTCAGCCGACCCCGAGGATCGTTTGGTGATCAAACTGCATCCTCTCGACAGCGGGTTGGAGAACTGGCCACGACGTCTGCGCCGGATCATTCGGCGATGGGACTTGTCGGACCGCGTGGATATCGCCCGTGGCGGTGATTTGGAGGCCTTCATCCGGCACTCACGCGGCGTTGTCTTGGTCAATTCCACGGTTGGCCTTCACGCCTTGAGGCAGGCCGTTCCAGTGCATAACCGCGGGTTTGCCATTTATGACGTGGCCGGTCTGACCCATCAGGGCAGCCTGGACACGTTCTGGACAGCACCCGGCCCCGTCGATCAGGATCTGTTGCAACTCTTCCTCCGCGCCCTGACGAGCATTCAGATCAAGGGCTCGTTCTTCAACGCTGATGGCGTTGCAGCGGCCTGTGACGGCATCATTCAAAAGCTGGCGGAAACTCCGCGTTCTGCTCACTGAACTTCAGTCAGTCGGCTGCGATGCCGAATGAGGAGTGCGGCTCCGATGACCGTCATTGCCGCACCGAGCAGCACAGGGAACAAGATTTCAACGTAGTTCCCGTCATAGGTCGGATAGAAGCCCTTTCGCGCCTCACCCACCACATGGATCAGCGGGTTCCACCAGAGGATCTCACGGATGTTTCTCGGAAGTTCGTCGAAGGTGAAAAACACGCCCGAAATAATGAACAGCGGGCGGCTGATAATACCCCAAACCTGACGCCATGCCGGGACAAATTCGAACAAGGACGCATTGATTGCCCCGACCCCCAGTCCGAACACAGCGCCTGCGGCCATGGAAGCAAAGAGATGATCAAAGGACAAGCGCACGGCTTCATCGATCACAAACATCATGCCCGTGAAGATGATGAACGACACCGCGATCAGCGTAATCAACGACAGCAGGAAACGTGCAAGGACAACATCGAGCGCCGTCACCATCGGCAATTGCAGCAGCGGGCGGTTCACTGAGACCGACGCCCCCGTGTTGGTTGCCGTCTCATGGAAGAAATGGAACGGAATGTAACCGGTGGCGTAGAAGAACACGAAGCTCGTCCCGATCGCAGGCGCCTTCACCACCTGCGAAAACGCCAGCGACAGGATAATGATGATGCCGACCGGCTCCAGAACCGCCCAGATGTACCCGCCCCAGCTCCGGCCGTAACGGGTGATCATCTCCCGGATGATCAAGGCGCCCAAGACGCGGTGAAACTTCACAAAAGCCTGCATTGTGGTGACGTCGTAAGCCCTCGACGCGGATTTGTCACGGCGATCCCACCGGAGAGGGCAAGCGGTCGATTGCCGAATACCCTCTCAAATTGCAAGTCGATGGCACCCAAACGCCGATTTCACCTGAAGCGAAGACGCCACCAAGGTTTACCACTGGTTGCAGCCTGTCTCTAAAGCCACAAGTCGACTGTGCGTTCTAAGGCTGCACAATCTCGCGCGTGAGACCTGAGACTTGAACAGGCGTCCCTTTTATGTCGCTGAGCGATACCTTGATCAGCGAAGGGCAGCCCATATCTTCGCCTTGACGAATGGTGAAACTCCCGCCGTGCGGCCAGTTGATGTCCCTCAAATAGCCAGCAAAGGCTGCAGCGGCCGCACCGGTGGCAGGGTCCTCAAGAACACCACCTGATGCAAACGCATTCCGCGCATCGAAAACCTGGCTGTCCCGGCAGTAGACCAGCATAACTGTCACCAAGTCCAGCTTGCGCATGATCGTCCGCCCCGCGTCCAAAGCGTAGTCCATGGATGCAAGTCGGGATCGCTCACTCAAAGCCAACACGGCGTGATTGGCCCCCGCATGAATGTGCGCGGGCGGTATGCGAAGGTCCAACTCCTCCGAGTTCAAACCAAAAAGCGACATCACGTCGTGCAACTCTATATCGGAAAGCGGTCGGCTTCTTGTAGGAGGCGACGCAAGCGTTGCCATCATACCATCTGGCGTCTCCTCGGCCTGCACGGATATCTCCGCCTCGTTCAGCGTCAGAGTATACGTCCCAGCGCCAAACTGCCGACCTAACTCGGCCCCCAGCGCAATGGTGGCATGACCGCAAAAGGGCACTTCTGACTTGGGCGCGAAATACCGGACACGCCAGGTCTTGGATGTCTCATCCTGCGCCACGGCAAAGGCGGTTTCTGAATACCCGACTTCCGCTGCAACACGCGCCATATCCGCATCGCCCACAGCATCGCTCAGCAAGACCACACCCGCAGGATTGCCACCTTCACCTCCCAGGCTAAACGCCGAAATACGCTGGATATTCATGGATCAACCTTCCCGTTCATGGATGTCAGCCGTGACTGTCTCAATCCCGTCCACTCCTTCTTCAAAAAGTAAAATTGTCATGTCGCATGCTTTGTCCCGCAACGGGATTAACGCACGATACGCCTCAGACGCAAAGAACGACCGGGCCATGTCCAAACTGGCATATCGAAACACGGCAGCAACCGTCGGACAAAGGCCGGTCTCTGTGACGCATTCCGCGAAATTACCTTTGGCAACCACTTCCACGCCAAAGTCCCGCATGATGTCGCCGGCTTGGCGAACATACTCGGAAAACAAGTCCGGATCTTTGACAGTCGCGCAAGAGAGGTTCAGGGCCGTCATTTGGTGCCCGCCTTTCAAAAGTGCCTGCCAGAAAGCGTGCCACAGCACCGCGAGCAGGCGAACATCGAATGAAAGTGGTTCGCTCTCCTCGTCCGAATCTGGTTCGCAAACGGTCCAGTTAACCTGCATTAATGGCGCACAGGGCATGATCGCTAACCTTTCCACCTTGTACAGACGGCGGGTCAGGCTCAAACTGGTATCAAGAACTCGCCTCTACTGCTTAAAATGATAGAACCACTCGAAATTGCGGCTTTGATGGAGAAGTACGCGCCGCCCGACGCGGGCAAGGCGACAGCCTTGCGGCTGGCCATTCGGCGGGGCGTGACGGAGCGTATTCTGAAGCCAAAGGATGAACTGCCCTCCACCCGCAAGGCTGCCACCGCTTTGACCATGTCCCGAAACTCCGTGATCGAGGCCTATGACGGGTTGCAGGCCGAAGGCGTTATCGAAACGCGCCGGGGCGCACGCCCCCGCGTGTGCGAACTGCCGGATTTGCGTCCAAGGCAATCGCCCCGACCAAGCCACATCGCCCTCTCCAACAGGGGGCGCGTGCTCAGTGGACACTATCGTGACGGCTACGAGATCGGAACGGTTGATGCCTTTGCACCGGGCCTGCCGGACCCGAGCCTGTTCCCACGGGATGACTGGGCCATTTGCCTCCGCCGCGTCGCGCGCCGCAATCGCAGCGGCCTGGATATGTATGACGAATATCAGGGCCTTCCCTTGCTGCGAGAAGCGCTTGCATTGCACCTGAAGCGAAGCCGGGGTGTCACGGTCTCGCCCGAGCAGATCTTCATTCTTCCCAGCACGATCAGTTGCATGGCCTTGATAACGGATTTGCTGAGCGACCCGGGCGATCACGTTCTGATGGAGGACCCCTGCTACGCAGGCGGCAAGGCCCTGTTCGATGCCAAGGGTTTGGTGACGAAAGCCTTGCCCCACACTTTGCGAGGGGCCGCGCCGCCGCAAGACACAAAGATGATCTACGTCACGCCCTCCACCCAGTATCCTACGGGCGCCCGCATGAAACTCGCACGCCGACTGGATGTGCTGGCCTTTGCGGCAACCAACAGGATGATGGTGATCGAAGACGACTACGACGGAGACTTCGTCTGGAAAGGCGCAGATGTGCCCCCAATCTTCTCCCTCGACAAATCTGCTTCGGTCGCATTGATCGGCACACTGTCCAAAAGCCTTGTCCCGGCCATGCGGCTGGGGTGGCTGATTGTGCCACCCGTGCTCGTGGAGCCGGTACGAAGGGCGCACCGCACCCTCGGCTCTAGCGTCAACACCCATGTGCAGGCCGCTGTTGCGGAGTTCATCAGTTCCGGTCGGTTTGCACGGCACCTCCGGACAACCGCGCGCACCTATCAGGACCGCATGATCTGCGTCACCGATGCTTTGAGGCGTCGGCTGGGAAACCATGTCGACGTTTCGCAACCAGATGGCGGTTTGCAGGTCATGCTGCGCCTTCCCGAAGGAACCGATGACGTGCGGGTTCAAAAGCGCCTCTGGGCGCGCGGGTTCCACCTTTTGCCCTTGTCACGTTTGTGTATTGAAAGCGACGCGCGCGGTTTGATCATCGGGTTCGCACGGGCAAACCCGAACAGTTCCAAACGCCTGGCCGCAGCGATTGCCGACGCTCTCAATGATATCTGACGTGACCACACTGACGATGTTCCAGGTCGATGCCTTCACGTCAAAGGTCTTCGCGGGCAATCCGGCGGCCGTGCTGGTGCTGGAAGACTGGCTGGAGGACCCAGTGTTGCAGGCCATCGCCCAGGAAAACAACCTGGCAGAAACCGCGTTTGTCCGGCGCAGCGGGGATAGCTGGGACCTTCGATGGTTCACACCCGTTCATGAGGTCGACTTTTGCGGGCACGCCACCTTGGCAACGGCACACACTCTGTTCGAGCAGTACAGCACGGAAGGAACCTTGCGCTTTGAAACACGCGTCGGACGGCTTGTGGTGGAACGGAAGGTGCCAGGCTACGCCATGCATATCCCGACCTTCGCGCCAGAACCGCTGGGCGCGGATGACCCTGATTTGGTAGAGATTACGGGCACACACCCCGTGGAGACCTTTCGAAACTTCGAAAACTTCTACGCAGTGATGCCCAGCCCAGAGGCCCTAAGAGTGTTCGAACCCGACCTGGCAAAGATCGCAACGCTCTTTCCGTGCGGGCTTTGCATCACCAGCCAAGGCGACTGTTCCGACATTCTCTCCCGCTACTTCGCGCCCGGCGCCGGGATACCGGAAGACCCCGTGACAGGCTCAACCCATGCCACACTCGTTCCCTACTGGGCCGGGCGGCTTGGCCGCACTCGCCTCACGGCGCATCAGGCCTCACCACGCGGCGGGGATTTGAAATGCACGCTCGACGGAGACAGGGTGATCCTCGAAGGCAATTGCGTCACCTTCATGAAGGCGGAGGTCTATCTGCCCGCCTGACGTGGCCATACCGCATCACTACAGACGGTCGGACCCCATGGCGGCGTCTGTTTTTCCGCCCGATGCACGCCAAGCCAACAGGCCAGACAGTGTGATCAACACAGCCCCGACGACGGTGTCGCGGTCAGGAATGTCTCCAAAGACAGCAAAGCCGACAAGGCTGGCACCTATGAGTTCCAGATACACCAGCGGCGCAAGTGTCGTTGCTGGCGCCAATTGGAAGGCGCGGATGACCATCAAGTGGACAACGGCAGAAACGCAACCCAGCAACAGGAACAAACCAGCCTGATCGGGTGCCGGAAGGCGAAAGTAAGGGAACGCTAAAGGCAACAAAAGCAACGCGCCAAAACCACATTGGAAAACCAGCGTCCGCAGCGGATCACTTTGGCGCCCGGTCACGCGCGTCGCCACCAGGTAAAACGCCAGACAAACGCCCGCCGCCAGTGCCAGCACCGTGCCCATTGTTGGGCTCTCTGTCGGTCTGATGGCGATTGCCACGCCCACAAAGCCGCATATGAGGCTCGCCAGATTGGCGCGGTTGAGCGTTTCACCCAAGAGCAAAACGGCAAGGAACAAGGCAATCACGGGTCCGACAAAGAACGCCACGATGGCGTTGGCCAGTTCCGTCGTCTGCAAACTCACAAAGAAGAACGTCATGGCCGAAACCAGAAAGACCGTGCGCAACGCATGCATGAACAGATTCCGGCGCGGGAAAACGCGCAGGCCGAACCGGGCCAGTGCGAAAGGCAACACAACCAGAAAGGCGACAGCATAGCGGACCCACGCAATAAGATAGGGTGAGTGCTCTTGCGCCAGGACCTTGGCCGTGCCGTCCACGATGGAGACTGACAGCGATGCAACCGCCATCAAAATCACGCCAACTCCAACGGAGGCAGAAGGTTTGGCGATTTTCAAGAAAGGCGTCCTCCGACAAGCAGCCGAATGCGCTGGCCTGTTAGCGTGTATAGCGCACTCTACGATCCAACGCCCTCAGGCTCCGGGCGACAGGCGGACAGGTAGCGTTCCACCGTCTCCCGTATCCCATAATGCACGGCGTCACAAAACAGTGCATGACCAATGGACACTTCGCTGATCTCGGGCACTCGCGCCACGAGTTTTCGTGTTCCGGGCACCGTCAGGTCATGTCCCGCGTTCACACCCAATCCGTATCCGTGCGCAGCCTGAGCCGCCTCCCCCAAGCGTCGCAGTTGGCGCTCCTGTTCCGCGTCATTCGAATGCGCCGCACCGTAAAGCCCTGTGTAGAACTCCACGCGGTCGGCACCTGTGGCTGCGGCATGCTGCATCTGCGCAGCATCGGGATCAGCGAACAAAACGATGCGGCCCGCAGCTGACCGCAACCGCTCTATCGTCTCGGACAGGAAAGTAATGTGCCGCTCGAACGCCCAGCCGTGGTCACTGGTCGCTTGATCCGGCGCGTCGGGAACAAGCGTTACCTGCTCCGCACCGACCTCTTCCACCAGTGTGAGAAACCGCTCATCCGGGTAGCCCTCAATGTTCAGCTCGCGGTCGGGAAAAGCATGATCGATCAACGCCCTGAACGCACGCACATCATCCGGCGTGGCATGTCTCGCATCAGGGCGCGGATGAAGCGTCAGGCCAACAGCCCCAACCTCCAAGGCAATGCGTGCCAACCCGACGACATCCGGCCAGGGATGCCCCCTGCGGTTCCGCAACAAGGCAGCGACATTCATATTGACAGAAAGCTGCGCCATTCTTTGCCCCTAATCGTGTTTCTAGAGGGAAACCGTTTTCATCTGAAACAAAGCGTATCAAAATCTGCGCTCGAAATCAGCATCTTGCTGATTGAGAGGCAGTGGATTTTGATTCAGATTTAGTGATTTCTGCTTTAATCTGCCAAAGCGCGCCCGTACGCGAAGCTCTTCACATGCTCGGGCACCGGCACGCCATCCAGATTTCGCGGGTCCGGCACAGGCGCACCAACTTGCGTGGCGATCGGGATCACACCCGCCCAGATTGGCAAATCATAGTCATCGTCGTCGTCGACCGGTCCACCCGAGCGAAGCTTCGCGCTGCCTTCCTCGATTGTCATGCTCAAGACCATGGTCGCTTTCAACTCTTGCGCTGTATCGGGGCGCAACGTGTCGTACCGCCCTGGAAAGAGCCCGTTCAGGAAACCGTGCAACACCTCCTGTTTCGCGTCCGGATCAGTGACCTGACGCGCCGTGCCAAAAAGCGTGACAGACCGTGAGTTCACGGAATGATGCATGCCCGACCGCGCCAGAACAAACCCGTCAAGGATTGCAACAGACAGGCAGACCTGCATCGCATTTGAGCGACGCAAAGCGCGGCTCGCAGACGACCCGTGCCAATACACGCGATCCCCGATGCGCCATTGCAAAGTCGGCGTAACGAAAGGATCGCCGTCTATCGTGTATCCAACGCTACACAATGGTTGGGCATCAAGAACGTCATAGACCGTCTCGCGGTCAAACGCGCCACGCTCGTGATATCGGCGCAGACGCGAACGTTCTGTCACATGAAGGTCATCGGCCATGTCTGCATCTCCGTGGTGGTCCTGTCCAGCCCCTTGATGCAGCAAGACTGGACCGGAAAACTGACCACTTTGGGACTGTTTTACCGAGCCATTGCGCCTCCCGATTGCAGGACGCCCGGCGCGCCATACAAAGTCGGGTGCACGACAAAGGTTCGGAGGACACGACCTTGACCCAGTTGATTTGGCTGTCCGATCTGCATTTTTCCGCAAGTGGCCCGGTATTCGGCATTGATACGCATGCGCGCATTCTGGCGGCCATCGACTATATCAACCGGCACCATGCGACTGCGGCGTGTTGTGTGATTTCGGGCGATCTTGTGAACCGCGGCGGCGAGAAGGACTATGCGGACCTGGCCCGGATACTCGCCGCGATGCGGATACCCGTTTTTCCGATGGTCGGAAATCACGACAACAGGGAACTGCTGCGGAAACACTTCTCACTCCCTGCCGACACTATGAGCGGCTTCATCCAGTACCAGTTGAATGTTGGGGATCATTCGATCTTGTGTCTGGATACGCAGCACGAGGGATCGGATGCCGGCGCCTTCTGCGCGGAGCGGGCCGACTGGTTGGACACCGCGCTGTCCAAGGCAACCCGACCCACTCTCATCTTCATGCATCACCCGCCACTGCGGCTTGGGCTGCCGATGCAGGACCGGGACCGTTTGCAAGACGGGGACGCGTTCCTGTCCCGGCTCAAATGCCATCCGCAGGTTGCGTACCTGTGCTGCGGGCATGTCCACCGCCCAATCTCCGGCGTTGTCGAGGGCATTCCATTCTCGACCCTGCGATCCGCGCTCTATCAGGCCCCTCCTCCTCAGCCGCATTGGACCTGGGACACGTTCTCTCAGGCAAAGGAAGCGCCTCAGCTTGGTGTTCTGACCCTGTCAGGGTCGCGCGTGACGATAGAGTTCAATGAGTTTTGCCCAGCTCACGGGGGCCCGAATTGATGCATACCGTCTGCACCAAGACACCGACCAAGCATGACACGCCTCGTCAGGACACACAGAGCGGAACTTGCCTATCATCTGTCTATTGCGATGGCGCCTGGCACGCTTTCACCGGGCAGCGTGTGTGCACCTTGATCAACCCGGACACGGAAGAAGCCTACGGCCTCCTTCAATGCGCCGGAGAAACGACCGTCGACCAAGTCGTCACTTCGGCTGTCCGCGCGCAAGGCGCATGGTCGATCTCGTCAACCTCGGAACGCCTGCACGTCATCTCTCAGATCACAGATCTGATCACGTCACGCGCTGATGACCTGGCCGCCCTTATCAGCGACGAGATCGGTGCGCCGATCGGTTTCGCGAGAACCGCGCAGGTCGGTGCAGCGATCTCACACTTGCAAGCGACGCAACAGGCCTTGGCCACCATCGAGAACACGCACCAGATGGGCAACGATCCGGCGCACCTTGTTTGTCACGAAGCGGTCGGAGTGGCCGCGCTGATCACGCCCTGGAACTGGCCCCTCAATCAAATCGTGCTCAAGCTGGGGGCCGCCTTGGCGGCGGGGTGCGCGATAGTGCTCAAACCCTCCGAACATGCGACGAGAACCGCCATTGCACTGGCCGAGATTATCACTGAAACCGATCTTCCGCCGGGCGTCTTCAATCTTCTGATCGGCGAAGCAGAAACCGGCGCCCAATTGGCCGCGCACCCTGCCATCAACATGATCTCGTTCACCGGCTCAACACGGGGCGGCCAGCACGTCGCCCAAACAGCAGCAAAGCGCTTTGCCCGAACGTCGATGGAACTGGGCGGCAAATCCGCCAATCTGCTGTTCGAGGATTGCGACCTTGAAACCGCCCTTCGGCAAGGCGTGGCACATTGCTTCCGCAACGCGGGCCAATCCTGCAACGCGGCCTCCCGCATGCTGGTCGCCCGACCCATCTACAACGACGCTGTCGAATTGGCGGCTATGATCGCGTGCAACACCCCGGTGGGGCGTCCATCGGAGAGTGGCGCGCATATCGGACCGCTGGTCAACCGTCGGCAATTCGACCACGTGCAAAGCTTGATCCAGCAAGGGATCGCGAGCGAGGCGCGATTGGTCGCCGGCGGGCTTGGGCGACCAGCGCATTTGCCCTTGGGCTTCTACGCAAGACCCGCGGTTTTCGCGGGCGTAACCGCGGACAACGTCCTGTTTCAAAGCGAAATATTTGGACCGGTTCTGACAATGACGCCGTTCGATGATGAAGCGGAAGCCATCGCGCTGGCGAATGCGACACAGTACGGTCTCGCGGCGTATGTCCAAACCAATGACGCAGCCCGTGCGGCACGTGTCGCAGCACAGCTCCAAGCCGGGATGGTCCAGATCAACGGCAGAAGCCGGGCCGCAGGTGCACCATTCGGCGGCGTGAAAGCCTCCGGCTACGGCCGCGAAGGCGGCTTATGGGGGATACGCCAGTTTCAGGAAATCAAGTCCATCAGCGGCATGCTTATTGACGCGTACTAGACACCGTCACGGCAAACGCCGCTGAACGAGATAGGAAAGGGCGCGGCAACCTCACCGCGCCCACTTGTGCTTTAGCGGCTGAGCGCGCCGACGCCCGAGAAGCGGAACGCTTCCTGTTCCAGCGCGTCAATCTCGTCGACGCTCATCTGGTCATGTGCCACCGTGATCCGGCCAAGGAAGACGAAGGGCAGTTCATCCGCACGCCCTTCCAGATCGGCCTTGATCGCCTCTGCGGTTGCGGCCCCTACATCGTCACCCATCCGCATCGGCGTCGCGTCCAATTCGCCGCGCCGGATGGCCTCCAGTTCAAGACCGGTACCGCCCCAGCCCGTAGAGAAGATGTCCTTCTCTTTGCCCATGGCGACCTGCGCCTCGACCGAGCCCATGGCCATCGCCGTGTTCGCATTGTGGATGATCGTGGCTTCCGGATAGGCCTGCATGATGAGCGAGGTTCCCTCGAACCCGCCTTCCCGCTGGTACTCGCCGTAATGCTCGTACACGGTCGTCCAACCGGCCTTCTCTTCCACGCAGGCTTTGAAATCGCCGGAGCGTTGATTGTCGGTGATTCCCGGAATGCCCCGGTTCATCGCCATCGTGATGCCCTCGCCCAAGCGCGAAATCATGTAGTCGCACATGGTCAGCGCACCTGCTGCCGACGAGAAATCGAACCACGCATCGGGCTGGTTGCCGAGGTCTTTCAAAGGCGTATGAAAGGCCCAGACATAGGTGCTGAACCCGTCATTGCCGGAGAGCTTGTCGATATTGTCCGCCTGGATCGCAAGTTCCGACGGGCCGAAGATCACGTAGTCATAGAGATCCGCGTCCTGCTCCACCTGATTGGCATAGGTCGATTGCAGCGAATGCTCGATCTGGCGCGACGCGAACTCAGTCGTCTCGTAAGCGATGCCCAACTCGTCGAGCCGCTTGGTGAGTGCCAGATAGTTGCGCGCCCAGAAATCGGAGGTATCCGCCGACGGATAGATCAATGCGATCTGCACCGGGTTTTCCAGCGTTCCGCTGAAGGGCACCGCCTCGGAGCCGACAACGGCTTGAAGCGCTTCAAGCTTGCCATCCGCATTCACTTCATCCGGCACCCAGTAATCGCGGTCCGCGATGTCGGGCAGTTCCTTCAGCGGCAAATGCCCATCTGCCATCGCCCAACCGGCGGCCAGACTTGCCACCAGCGCTGTTGTCATAAATACCTTCATTTGGTTCCTCCCTTTGCATGAGTGCGGAGCCACCGGTCGGCGCCGGGGCTGCACCCCCGGCCCGACCACCCCGCGATTGTCCGTTACCCGCTCGGTGTCGGGTCCACGGCGAACGCAGCACCAATCGCCAGAAGCGCGATCAGCACACCGATAAGCGCTGCGCTAAACCGCAGCATTTTCTGTCCGTCGGGGGTTTGCAGGGCGGCCAGCCAGCCCCCTGCCCCGTCCCGGTCTTTCTTCTGCATCCACGCGTAAAGCGCGACCGAGCTGACAATCACCACGCCTGATGCGACCGATTGCCAGAAGAACTCGATCCTGAGCGTCACCAGCGCGTTGATCATCATCGACAGCAACAACACGCCCGCAAATGAGCCGAGCATCGATGCCCGCCCGCCAAAGAGCGACGTGCCGCCCACGACAACCGCTGCAATGACATGCAGGTTGAAGTAAGGCGCGCTGGTCGCCTGAATGGCGTTGAGTTTACCGGTCAGCATGACACCCGCCAGCGCCGCGCAGGCCCCGC